>PDSR01000105.1 GCA_002748575.1 Gammaproteobacteria bacterium | reverse complement strand
TTTTGAACCTTTAATGACTTTGTACCTGACCGACAACACCACCCCGGAAGATATCAAGCTTGCCGCTAAAGCAGGCATTCCCGCCGTTAAACTGTATCCTGCCGGAGCCACCACCAATTCCGATGCCGCCGTTACCAATATTGATGGCCTCGACCCGGTGCTGGAAGCTCTTGTTGAACACAACATGCTATTGCTGGTTCATGGTGAAATGACCGATTCCCATATTGATATTTTCGACCGGGAAAAAGCCTTCATTGACCAGCGCCTGGCTCCTATTACCCAGCGTTTCCCCGAACTCAAAGTGGTGTTCGAACATATCACCACAAAAGACGCGGCCGAATTCGTCTCCAGCGCCAATGACAATGTTGCGGCCACTATTACGCCACAACATTTAATGCTTAATCGTAACGACCTGCTGGTAGGTGGTGTTCGCCCCCACAACTATTGTTTGCCTGTGCTAAAACGCAACATTCACCAGGAAGCGCTACGGGCGGTTGTTGCCTCAGGCTCGACGCGATTTTTCCTGGGCACAGATTCCGCGCCCCATGAGCAGGCAAAAAAAGAAACCGCCTGTGGTTGCGCTGGCTGCTACAGCGCCTGGGCCGCGCTGGAGCTTTATACTCAGGTATTTGATGAGCTGAACGCCCTTGATAAGCTGGAAGGTTTTGCCAGCCACTATGGTGCTGATTTTTATGGTCTGCCAAGAAACAGTGGCACCGTCACCCTGATTAAACAGCCCTGGAACTTATCGGAATCCATTGATCTGCCCAACGGGCGACCGATTATCCCATTTATGGCAGGCAGCCAGGTACAATGGCAAATAAAATCGTAAGCTTGAACTAGCTATAGTGGAGTACTGGTGGACACTCAACAACCCCCAAACATCATCGTTGGAATCAGCAGTTGCCTGATGGGTGAGCCAGTACATCCCAATGCAGATCAAAAGAAAAACCCTTTTATTCACGATGTACTGCCCAGGTGTTTTCAGCTGGAGTTTTCTTCGGCTGACCGTCAGGCCGATTGGTACCAAGCTTTAAACGGCTACATTTTTACAAAAGACGCCTCAACCCTGATGAAGAACTTCCCCTTTTTGCCGATTGAGGAAGAAAGCCGCTTGAACGATGTTCACGTTCAAGAAAATTTCGTACAACACGTTTATGTGTACACCCGCTGGAAAGCCCTGTGTGCCAGCGGGATAACTCTGGCAAAACTGCAACAGTTTCACGCCAGCCATAAATACCTTTTGATGAGCCACAACTCGTTAATGACCAAAAATTTAGGTGGAATAGTCGCGAAAGCTACCAAGGCTGATTTACAACAGTCGGCAGATACCTATATAAAGAAAATGACAGAAATTTTAAAAATTGTAGCAACCCGAAAAGGACATACCAACACACTGCAACATTTACAGGGGTACCTGAAAAACACCCTTAGCGCCGAAGACAAACAGGAACTGACCAACAGCATTCACCTATACCGAATGGGTGATTTGCCTTTAATTGCCCCCCTAACTTTGTTAAGACACCATTTTCAGCGATCACCCCATGATTACATTTCGCAATCACATTACATGCAACCACATCCAAACGAACTGAAACTGCTGAATCAGCTATAATATAAAACTTTTCCGCTTCCCGCATTGTGCGGCAACCTGCACCATTCGAGGCATTATGAACACTGTAAAAATTGAATATTATTCAGACTTACTCATACATTGGTGATGCTCGCACCTGTGAACTGCAAAACCATTTCAGTGGTCAACTGGAATGGTCATGGCATTACTTACCGGTATTTGGCAACGTACCTGAAAAGATACAAAAGCAATGGCAGAATCGTGGCGGTGCAGCAGGCTATGCCGCCCATGTACAAAAGGTGGTTGCCGAATTTGATCACGTAAAACTCAATGAAGCCTGCTGGACAAGTGTTCAACCGGTATCATCCGCTCCGGCGCACCTGTGGTTGGCAGCAGCCAGGCTGGCAGCGCAGGCCGGTGACTTACCCGCCCTCGCCGAAGAAAAACTGGCCTGGGCATTACGTGTCGCCTTTTTTGAAGAAGCGGTAGATATTGCTCAACACGCCGAGTTACTTGAAGTATCCAGAAGCCTTGGATTCGATACCGCAGCACTGCTGAATCGAATAGAAAACGGAACAGCCTACGCCACTTTGTGCCAGGATATGCTGGAAGCACGAGACCTGGATATTCGCATCAGCCCCACTTTTGTGTTTAACAGTGGCCGACAACGGCTTTCTGGCAATGTGGGGTATCGTATTATTGAAGCGAATGTCAAAGAGCTGCTAGAGCAACCAGAAAAACAACACAGCTGGTGCTAACGATGTTAAATTCTTTTGGCCACAGCTAATTGAATAGCCACTATCAAAGCACCGCAAATTAACCCGATAACACCATTAACCAGCGTTGGCATTAACCCATCCACCATGGAAAAGCCGGTGGTCAACGCTGCAAACACCGGGTGAAAATCAAATATTGGCTCCGCACTATGGGTTAGTATGCCTCCGCCCACAAGAAACATGGCCAAGGTACCCACAACGGTGAGCAATTTCATAATGGCAGGAGCCAGCCATAACAGAAAGCGACCAACCTGAGCGGCCAACGCCTTTCCTTTCGACAGGTATAAACCAAGATCATCAATTTTCACGATGGCCGCAACCAGTCCATAGACAAAAATAGTCATGGCGAAAGCAACAAAGGCCAACGCCACTGCCTGTTTTGCAAACGGATACTCACTCATGGTGCTTAATGCGATAACAATAATTTCCAGGCTAAGAATAAAGTCTGTTCTTATAGCACCTTTTATTTTTTTCGCTTCTACCTGCCGCAGGTCGTCCTCACTATTTTCAAGCAGCGCTTTCGCCTGAGCATGATCCTTACCTTTAGGGTGAGAGATTTTGTGCCAGACTTTTTCTGCCCCCTCATAACAAAGAAACAGTCCACCAGCCACTAGCAATACCGTTACTAACCAGGGTAAAAAATAACTGAGCGCCAGAATAAGCGGTACAATAATCACCTTGTTGATCAGCGACCCTTTGGCAACGGCCAGCACCACCGGAATTTCCCGTGCTGCTCGAACCCCGCTGACCTGTTCAGCATTGACTGCCAGATCATCTCCCAACACACCTGCTGTTTTTTGCGTTGCGACTTTAGACATCACTGAAATGTCATCCAGCAGCGTTGCTATATCATCGAACAGTGAAAGTAAGGAACCTGCTGCCATTTGTTGTATTCCTAAATTTTAAAACTACCATCCGTTACCAGTGCGCTGGCCATAAAGGTTTTCTTTACTGATCTCATTGGGCCTGGCAAATGATACCAGGCCCAATAAAGTGTTGATTAACAACACAAAACAGTCACTCTAAATCACAGGCAGCCTATGACTTCATCAGAGTTCCCATATGGTTCAATGTTCTAATCAACTGACACACATAACTCATTTCGTTATCGTACCAGGACACAACCCTTACCTCGTAAATTTTGGTACCGCAGCGTTGCGCCAGTGTTTGCGTTGCATCAAACAGCGAACCAAAATTAGTACCAATAATATCGGTTGATACCAGCTCTTCTTCGGTGTAGCCAAAGGATTCATCAGCCGCTTTTTTCATGGCTTCATTGATGCCCTCAACGGTCACTGACTCGGTATCATCTTTCAGCGTTGCATCAAGAATAGTGATTGAGCCTGTTGGCACCGGCACCCGCTGTGCAGAGCCAATCAGCTTGCCATCCAATTCCGGGATCACCAAGCCAATCGCTTTCGCAGCACCTGTTGAGTTGGGCACAATATTAATAGCACCCGCTCTTGCACGGCGAAAATCACCCTTGCGGTGAGGGCCGTCGATAATCATTTGGTCGCCCGTGTAGGCATGAATGGTCGTCATAAAGCCGGTTCTTACTTCCCGGTAATCATTCAGCGCTTTTGCCATTGGTGCAAGGCAGTTAGTGGTACAGGAAGCACCCGACACAATGGTGTTTTCTTTGGTGAGAGTATTGTGATTAACGCCGTACACAATAGTAGGAATACCTGTACCGCCCGGCGCAGAAATAAGCACCCTTTTTGCACCGGCATCAATATGCGCCTGACTTTTTTCCTTGGAGCAAAAAAAGCCAGTACATTCCAGAACTATATCGATGTCATACTCTGCCCAGGGCAAATTGTGCGGATCAGGCTCTTTATGAACAACAATTTTTTTGCCATCAACAATCAGGGAATCATCAGTGCTTTCAACAGTATGACCCACGAAAGGCCCTTGCACACTGTCGTATTTAAGCAACTGGGCCAACATTTTTGGCTCAGTTAAGTCGTTTATTGCCACCACTTCAAAGCGAGCATCCGCAAATATCTTTCGGAACGTGAGTTTTCCGATTCTTCCAAAACCATTAATGGCAACTTTTAGCATGATATTTCCTCTATTTTTATATAACAGCTGCGTAGCACCCTACAACAGCAAGTGAATTCTTCAGTATATATCCTATCTATGACTATTTCATTTCTTGATAGTAAACTCCGCATCTACCTACGCAAAGAACAGCCAAACCATACCAGGCCAGTCACAAACAGAGGAGTTGCAATGAACAGGAAAAATCGGTGCTGTGTTACCGTTGAAACTTTTAGAAGATGCCCGTAACGACGGGGCCAGAATATCAGGGAACCGATCCGAACGTATGCGCTCGGTTTATGTACGTAAGTCCCAGCTTGTTGATGCGACAAAGTAGCGCCGCGTGTACTAAACCGTGTACTAAACCGGATTTTTGATGCCCTAGCCTGTTAGCTAAGTCATTGATTTAATTGGCGCGCCCGGCACGATTCGAACGTGCGACCGCCTGGTTCGTAGCCAGGTACTCTATCCAGCTGAGCTACGGGCGCGTAGGGGTGCGAATTTTATGTAAACAGCCTATCGAAGTCAAGCATTTAAATGTATTTACATTGGACTCGCAACATTGAATAGTTAGAACAACCTAAAATCAATGGCAGTGAACCGTGTTAGGTCAACCGCGGGGCGCGAATATACACCGAATAAACACTCAATAGCAAGCTTGATTGAACTTGATAAACAGGTTTTTGTTCAAATTATAAATGTTAACGTGATCTTCAAACTGCCAAAAGCCGAGCCATGCGTTATACTGAAATTAGATTTACTGTTGAAAGTTTTCCGTTCACAATCATTCAAAGCCCACCGAATCATGAGCCTACTAAACAAACTAACCAACACCTTCAAAACAGAAGGCCTTCAGGGTCTACTGCAAAAACTGTTTAAAAAGCTCATTTATCACTGCGAATCTATCGTGTATTTAAAGTATGAGCTGGGTCAGCCCCGGAAAGAGTTTAAACGCTCTAGCCGATGGCAGATTAAAGACCTCACACCTGATGATATTCCCCTGTGTACAGATCATTTTAAACCCTACTTCAATGACTACGAAGACCTGTTCAAAGAAGGATTCAAAGCGTTTGGTGGATTCACAACGAATGCAAACCGGGTAGCTGGTGTTTTATGGTATGCCCCAACCGATTTTTACGACCAGCATTATTACCGATACATGTTCAAAGTTGCACCTCACCAGGTATTCCAATTTGCCGGGGAAATTGACCCTGACTACCGCAACACCCAAATCAGCGTTAACGGCATGTATACGGCCTGGGATTATTGGTTCTCGAAAGGCAAAAAAGAAGTTATCTGCATAGTAGATACCGAGAACTCCGCTTCACTTCGTTTACTATTCCGATTGAATTGGCAGGAAATGGGCGAAATAGTTCATTTTCACCGCTTAATGGGTATTAAGTGGCAAACTGTTGAGCACTACGAAGGAGAACGCTTTCAGCAATATCATCACAGAAGGCACAAACTCAAAGCCAAAACCGGCTGATACGCTAAAATGTCGACTGTTACACACTAGGATGATTTTTGCACTCCACTGTCACAAAACCTTAAAAGTAATTGTTTAGCATTTTAACAACCGGCTACAACAGAACACGTAAAAAATCGTTAAATCAAGCTACACTCATGTTTATTGTTATTGTTTTTCAAGTGATAAAGGCATCATATCAAAAGGCGTTTTTATAACGAAAAAACTGAATTTTATTTAAATTGATACAGTTTTATTATCTACCATTACAGCATGTAACATCTATGTAAATTATTGTTAGCTTTACATTATTTAACTTGATGCTATTGATTGGTGTCAATAGAATTCAGCGCTATTCGAGTTTTCGAAATCATGTTCGCTTGCAGCAAATTCTCCCGTTTTTTATTTTTTCGATAGAACAGCCCTTAAAGAGGTAAAACATCTTGAACGAAACATCATTTATGGATATCGACCAAGACAACATCACTAACTGCCGCCGCTACCACGGTAGAGATCTGAGATCAGCTATTGAAAAACAGCTGAGAGATCACTTCCACTGTAAAGATACAGATCAGATGATTCATGAAGGATGGAACCTGAGCCTTACCAAAAGAGTAATTGATGCATCCATTGCATTACTTGTACTGCTGATCCTCTCACCGTTACTGATCATCATTGCACTGGCTGTAAAAATCACCAGCCCAGGCCCTGTTTTCTTTGCACAAAATCGCACCGGGTATCTTGGCCGTCGTTTTAAGATGTATAAATTCAGAACGATGGTACAAAACGCCGAAGAATTAAAAAAAGAGCTTGCACATCTTAGTCATCACGACATCAGCTCACCGGACTTCAAAGTAAAAAAAGATCCCCGCATCACACCTGTAGGAAACTTTTTGCGCAAATATAGCCTCGATGAGCTGCCGCAGTTCTATAATGTACTTAAAGGCAACATGAGGCTGGTGGGTCCACGCCCAACGTCTTTCCCTGCGAATGACTACCAGACTGATCATCTTGTTCGTTTGGCAGCACATCCCGGATTAACCGGCATTTGGCAGATTTCTGGTCGCAGTGACATCGATTTTGATGGTCGAGTAGAGCTGGACTATGAATATATTCGCCAGCAAGGCCCAATCCAGGATCTCAAAATATTGATTTTAACACCCTTGGCAGTGCTCAAAGCGGGCGGTGCTTACTAACGAGTCCTCGGGAGCGGATCCTTAACGTATGAAAATATTGGAACCCAGTAAGCTAAACTTTACGTCAACCATACTTGATCAAAAAATCAAATCTATCTACCTAGCTGCCCCCCACCAGGGGGCAGGCTCAACAACCTGTGCTTATTCTCTAGCGCGAGCTTTAAGCCGTTTGATTTCTGAAAAAGTCATTTTAATTGACGGCAACCCAGGCCCAGGGTCACTCACTGAGCAACTCAGACTAAAAGACTCTTTAGGTTTTTCTGATCTGATTCTTTCGGGCGGCCGCGGTACAATCACTAAAGCCATTCATAACGTGGAAGGCGAAGGATTTCATGTTATTTCCACAGGGCAACAGGAAGTGCAAGCCCCTATTGCGGGCGAACGCCCATCCCTCAATCAACTCATAGAATCCTTAACCGATACATACAGCTATGTCATTTATGATGGGCCACCTATTCATAAAAGTAATGAGCCCTTGGCATTGGCTGCTGCATTTGATGGAGTAGTACTGGTTCTAGAAACTAATGAAACTCGCTGGGAAGTCGCAAACTCCGCTAAAGAAAAGCTAATCCAGGCTGGTGCCAATGTCATCGGTGCTATCTTTAACAAAAGGCGCTATTACGTTCCTCAATGGGTCTATGACTTACTCTAGCTAAGGAAAACCTCAATGAACCGATTACTGATTTTGGGCTTTTGCTGTTGCCTGGCTGCCTGTGGCACCCTGCCCCAAAAAGAAAATTTTTCTGTACCCTTACAACACTTCGGCAATAAGGCAAATACTGCAGTCGTGGATGCAGACTACACACTGCAGCCGGAAGATGTTCTGGATGTGCTTTTTCGTTTTAATACCATTTCCCAGGGTATCTACCGCATAGCGCCTCACGACAAGCTGAACATCAAGTTTCTGAATGCTTCCGAATACGACGACATTCATCAAGTACGTCCCGATGGTT
>PDSR01000104.1 GCA_002748575.1 Gammaproteobacteria bacterium | reverse complement strand
ATCTTGACTTGGCAAAAGAGTTGGTCAGCAAAGCAAAAGCCACTGAACTTCTGGGTACCATGTTGGGTGGTTATAACGTTGCTCCACTTGTAGATCTTTTAGACGACTCCGAAGTTGGCAGTATCGCGGCCGATGCTTTAAGCAAAACGCTTCTGGTTTTCGATGCGTTTCACGATGTGGTTGAAAAATCACAGTCCAACGAAAATGCAAAGCGTGTTGTTGAGTCCTGGGCAAATGCAGACTGGTTTATGCAACGCCCTGAGCTTGCAGAAAAATTAACTGTTACCGTATTTAAAGTGCCTGGTGTAACCAATACTGACGATCTTTCACCTGCGCAGGATGCCTGGTCCCGCCCGGACATTCCGCTTCACGGCCTTGCAATGCTGAAAAATCCGCGCCCAGGTATAGATGATAATCCCTTGGAAATTATTGAGAAACTGAAGGAAAAAGGTCATACCGTAGCTTACGTTGGCGATGTTGTCGGAACTGGTTCATCACGTAAATCAGCGACCAACTCCGTGCTTTGGTTCACTGGCGATGATATTCCTTACGTACCCAACAAACGTACTGGTGGTGTGTGTATTGGTGGCAAAATTGCTCCGATCTTTTTCAATACCATGGAAGACGCTGGCGCTCTGCCGATAGAGTTCGATGTAACCAGCCTGGAAATGGGTGATGTTATTGATATCCTTCCTTATGAAGGGAAAGTGTTCAAGCACGGCACTGATGAGCTTATTACTGAGTTTGAATTGAAATCTGAAGTCTTGATCGACGAAGTTCGTGCTGGCGGGCGTATCAATTTTATTATTGGTAAAGGTTTAACCGCTAGAGCTCGCGAAGCACTTGGCCTGGAAGCTGCTGACTTTTTCCGCTCGCCAACCGCAGTACCTGATACTGGCAAGGGCTTTACACTTGCTCAAAAAATGGTAGGCAAAGCCTGCGGTATTGAAGGCGTGCGTGCTGGTCAGTATTGCGAACCCAAGATGACCACCGTTGGATCTCAGGATACTACCGGCCCGATGACCCGCGATGAACTGAAAGATCTTGCGTGCCTGGGCTTTTCCGCTGATCTGGTTATGCAGTCATTCTGCCATACAGCCGCTTATCCAAAGCCCGTTGATATTGATACACAGCACACGCTGCCTGATTTCATTATTAACCGCGGTGGCGTGTCACTTCGCCCAGGTGACGGAGTAATCCATAGCTGGATCAACCGTATGTTGTTGCCCGACACTGTGGGCACAGGTGGTGACTCTCACACCCGCTTTCCATTAGGTATTTCCTTTCCCGCAGGTTCCGGCCTGGTGGCATTCGCAGCAGCAACCGGTGTCATGCCTCTGGATATGCCTGAGTCAGTATTAGTGCGCTTTACCGGCACCCTACAGCCAGGCATTACTCTTCGCGACCTGGTTCATTCTATTCCTATGCAGGCCATTAAAGAAGGCTACTTAACGGTTGAAAAGCAAGGCAAGAAGAACGTATTTTCCGGTCGCGTTTTAGAAATTGAAGGGCTTGAAGACTTAACTGTTGAGCAAGCTTTCGAGTTGTCTGACGCATCCGCCGAGCGCTCCGCTGCCGGCTGTACCATTACGCTTTCTGAAGACTCTGTAGCTGAATATCTTACCTCTAACATCACCCTGTTAAAATGGATGATTGCTGAAGGTTACGGCGATGCCCGCACGCTGGAACGACGCATTAAAGGCATGCAGGAATGGCTGGATAACCCAACCTTGATGCGTGCTGATGCTGATGCCGAGTACCACACGGTTATTGAAATCAACATGGACGATATTAAGGAACCTGTACTTTGCTGCCCTAACGACCCTGATGATGCCAGAACATTATCTGACGTAGCAGGTGACAAGATCGACGAAGTGTTTATTGGTTCATGTATGACCAATATTGGCCATTTCCGAGCCGCAGGTAAACTGCTTGAACAGATAGAACCCGGCTCCATGAGCACTCGCATGTGGTTAGCGCCACCCACGAAAATGGACGAGCACCAGCTAATGGAAGAAGGGTACTACAATACGTTTGGCCGCGCTGGTGCACGTACGGAAATGCCCGGCTGTTCTTTATGTATGGGTAACCAGGCTCGCGTTGCACCCAACTCGACTGTAGTTTCCACTTCTACCCGAAACTTCCCTAACCGTTTGGGTCAAGGTGCCAATGTTTACCTGGGTTCTGCAGAGCTTGCGTCGGTTGCCGCTATTCTTGGTAAGTTACCAAGCGCTGAAGAGTACATGAAATATGCAGAGAATATTGATTCGATGGCAGGTGATATTTATCAATACCTGAACTTTAATCGACTCGCCGAATATCAGGATGTCGCTGATACGGTTAAAATTCCTGCCTTACAGGACTCGTAAGTAACGGCTGTAACACAGCAAGTTAAAAAAAAGCCTGAATCCAAAATAATGGATTCAGGCTTTTTTATCAGAAATACTTTTCAATTACGGCAGTCTGTAGACAACACCCAAGGTAATACCTGTTTCTTTAAAATCAAAAGAACGGGGTGATTTATCGAAGTAATCATTGCGTTGCAGGTAAGTCACTTCCAGCTCACACTGCATATCAGGTGCAAGATCAAAGGCCACTCCACCGCCCAGGTAAAAGCCAGTACCTTCTTCTATTTCCTTATCAATACCAGCGTCTTTCAGACCAAAAAATGATTCTTCAAGTTTTATTTGCGAGTAGTAATACATTAGCCCGCCACGAGCAAATAACGAAAAGTCATCCTCGGGATTCGCAACGAACTTCAAGCCACCAAAAACATCACTGTGACTGATCGACAGCTTATACTTTCCGGTATTATCTTCATTGGAATCCTCGGCGTCAGTAGACTGGGAAAGGCCAAATTGAACACTCAGGTTGGGGGAAACCTGTTTTTGCACATAACCATTAAAGCGCAATGCAGTATCAAAATCCGAACCTTTGCCAGCATCGTTTGACACAATAGCAACTGATGCCCCCAAAGTATCGACAATTTTATTCGCTGGCCCTGTACCCATTTCCACTTGCCCTGCTATCGCTGCGGCAGGCAACATTGTCAATAACACGGGAGCCATTCTCAAAGAGTTCTTCATTACATAGCCTCTTTACGATAAGTGAATGAAGTGGAATCACTGCTACTTGATATGGCAAAGCCGCTGGATACACCTTCAGGCAGGGATTCTCCAACCTCACGGAACAGCGTTAAATCAACTTTGCACGACTCCATGGAAAAAACATCAACAGACTGATTGGCATTCACAAGATCGCTAACTTTAACCAACCCGGCGGTGGCATATTCAAGAACAACATAAGCGACAATAGTACTCAGTTCTCTCTGCAAAGTAGCCAGCAGGTCAATAGAAAATTCATTATCGATAATCTCGCCTACGGGCAGGGTGTATTCACCATCGTCGGCGTTTGCACCATCGGGTAACACATAAAATCGGGAATAGACAAAATCACTTTGCCCATCGGTACAACTGACAATGGCATTAAATGTCATTTGATCACCGTCGCCAGCATCCCAGTTAAGGACAACGCTATCATTACGATTATTGAATTCGTCGTTGTTAATCGTCAAACCAGTGAGGGGTTGAGGGATAATAAACTCCTGACTGTAACCTACCAGAGCCTCGTTCGGTCCGGGATCGACCAACAACTCATCCACCGGGTACCAGCGATCTTCCCTGGCCATTTCAGGATCATATTTTGTTTCAATGGTAACAACAGGGTTTCCTGGCTGAACACCCACATCACCTTTGTAATTACCACTCAAATTTTCTACAGCATAAAGCCGGCTATTTTCCTGATCAGTGTACGCAGTGAAGAAATCTCCACCCACTAGAGCCTTCTTTTCCTCATCAATATAAATAGATGCAACAGCACTTGCCTGGTTTGATCCGTTTGCAAGATTTACCTGCAATGCTAAAGCAGTACCTGTTGGAGATATTTCCCCCCTCAAGTTATCGGTACTGCCACCCGAAAAACAGGACGCCAGGGTACAACAGGCAAATAAAACAGTCGCTCTACGATACATATCTTCACCTATAGATTGAGCTTTTTAAATATAAATTCTGGAATACTTTTAATAACCAGCATGATAATTTCCCAGAACCAGGGAACATAAACAGTATTGCGCCGCTTATCAATGGCCTTCACAATACTTTGAGCCACATCTTCAGGCTGTGCCCATAGCGGCCCGGATTTATCCATTCCAGCGGTCATGGGTGTATCAACAAATCCTGGCTTTATAGTTAACACATGCACACCACTGCCTGCCAAGCGATTTCTTACACCAGCAAGAAAAGTGGAAACCGCCGCTTTGGCGCTACCATAAAGATAGTTTGACTGACGCCCTCTATCCCCTGCTACTGATGTAATCACAGCTATAGTGCCTTCTTGTTTTGACTCGAAGAAATTTGCAGCCACAGACACTAACGACATTACACTAAGACCGTTAACATCAAACTCTTTTTTTGCCAGATCGAAATCTGCTTCACAGGCTTTTTGATCCGGTAACGTGCCGTGAGCTATAAAGATACCATCGACCTTACCAAGCCTGGCTTCGGCATCGCTAAACATTGCTGAATGACTGGCATGATCACAAGCATCAAAGGTTTGAGTAAAGACTTCTGCTGCGCCACGCACTTTAAGATCCTGCGCCACCACATCAAGTTTTTCCTGATTTCTTGCCAACAAAAACAGCTTACAACCCCGTGCGGCCAGAACCCTTGCAGTAGCTTCTGCGATCGCTGAACAAGCTCCAACAATAATCCAGTTTTTCATAATCAGTTCCAAGATTCGGTATCAGGTTAAGTTAAGCGGCAAACAGCATAAAGCCCGCAATAATAACACCACACAAAATGCTGGCCTTATCTTTTAAAGCGAATACGATGGGATCATCGTTCATTTGCCCTCGATGAGCCACTATCCACACCCGCGATACCCAAAACAATACCACCAGGCAGATCGGCCACATTATCATAGGCTCGCTATAAAGAATCTTCACATCTTCACTGTTAATATATAAAGCCAAAATCAATACTGATATATAACCGCTGCTGCCACCTAATGACGATAACAACTCAATATCGCGTGCATCATAACCACGCCCCAGGGCTTTTTTCTGGACCTTACCACGAAGATCCAATACTTCTGTAAAGCGTTTCACTAACGCCAGGCTCAGGAATACAAATATTGAGAATGCCAGCAGCCAGAATGACAATACCACGGATATTGCTGCTGCTCCCGCTATGATACGAATTGTATACAGCCCTGCTAACGTGATCACATCAACCAGTTCAACACGTTTTAAATAAAAACTATAGGCGAATGTCAAAACGTAATAACAGGCTAATACGGTAAGAAAATCCAGTGATACACCGGCTGCAATGATAAAGGCAACTACCAACAGTAAAGGTGCTAACAGCAGGCCATGCAACAGATTAACACTGCCTGCTGCAAAAGGTCGGTTTCGTTTGGTTCTGTGTCGGCGGTCATCGTTAAGGTCTAACAGGTCATTAAGGAGATAGACACTGGAAGCACACAACGAAAACGCACAAAAAGCCGCAATACATAAAACAATCTTTTCAAGATCCGATGATTGATGAGATGCAAACAAGGGAACAAAAACCAAACCGTTTTTTACCCACTGGTGAACCCGGAGTGCCTTGAGCCATTTTTTTAATAGTCCGCCTTCAGCCGGTATATGCTTATCGACCCCACAAATCTTTTCTGCCTGGCTGGCCAAAGCATTTCCCCCTACCACAACGGCGGCGGTAGAGTCCTGCCAAACCTTAGTATCTACTTCGGCATTACCTGCATAGATATACCCTTTAACCCCATAGGCTTCATTGAGTGCAGCTTTCTTTTTAGAGCCGGATAAATTAATTACATCATCACTGGCAAAGACCGCATCAAAAATTCCCAAGTGCTCCGCCACCTGATCAGCATATTTTTTATTTGAGGCAGTCGCCAAAGCAGTTATATAGCCCTGCTGCTGCTTTTCCTTAACATATTGAATAACCGCATCATTGTAAGGCAGGGTTTCTATAGGAATATTAACCCGCGACGCTATTTCCCGCTTTAGATTCGCCTTACCCTTTTTCAACCAGAACAAGGCAAAAATAATATAAAGGGGATTTTTTTTGATTAAAGAAAAAAAAGATTCAATCAATAAATCAGTCTTTATTAACGTACCATCAAGATCGATAACAATAGCCGGTTTGTTGTTTGACATTTTTAGCCTTCTTTTACGTTAATAGTTGGCGAGTACCCTTTTACAGCTAACCCGCCGGCAGCTCCAATTCCCAATAATACAGCGAACCACAAGGTAGCGATCCGGCAAATGAGTGTTGCTGCTACCGCATCGGGTTTATCTACCCCTAAAGACACCAGCAATAAGCCCATAACAATTTCTGTACCACCTAGACCCCCGGGTAGAAATGATAAAGCACCCACCAGAATCGCAATACCATAAACACTGATCGCCATCAGCAGATCAACATCCTGCCCAAGAATTTTCAGGGTATACCAGAAGCCTACACCTTCTGCTCCCCACGCAATCAGCCCGATAATAAGGCCGCCATATAACTGTCGATTTTTCAGCAACATGGCAGAGGATTCAAGCATTTGTATCAGGTGCTCTCCGGCCCGGGCAATTTTGCCCCCTGGTTTCTGCAAGCGATGCTCTAAAAATGTCAGTATTTTTTTACTGTGAACAACTGGTAGCGCCCCAAAAATAATGGCCATAGTGACAAATACAAATATTTGATAGTCTTCAAAATAATAAGCCGCTAACACAGACAGTATCACAATAGTGAGCAGATCCATTAAGCGTTCAACAAACAAACTGCTGATGCTTTGCTTAAAGGGCACTCCGTGGCGCTTTAAATAAAAAGAACGAACTGATTCACCAGCTTTACCTGGGGTAGTAGACAAAGCAAATCCTGCTACGTAATAACTGAAATGCAGCGCTTGCGGAATAGCTATATTGGACAGGCCTTTAATGTACCAGTCCCAACGAACATAGCGAAGCACATAATTAACCAGGGATAAGCCAAGAATAATCGCCCAAGCGCTCACCGGAACTTTAGCCAGGCTATTTTTTGTTGCCTCGTAGTCACCCAGAAACATGGCACCGAAATACAAGCCAATGGCAATTATGACTGACAGAATAATAGGCTTTTGAAAACGCTCCATGTGACTCCCCAGGGAATTATTCATACCCCGAAAGTCTTACTATTTCAGACTCTTAGGGCCATTATTTGTTGTTTTAATTGATAATAGAGCGGGCCGAGTCTAGCATGATTTAGGGGAGCATTCTTGTTTATTTCTGTATCTATCTGGCCTTTACTGTACTTAATTTTGACATAAAGCGCCGCGATGCGGATCACCTGGCTGGCAATGGCTGGATGTTCTTTGCTAACCCGCCTGGCAAAATCATAGGGTGCTTCACCAACATGCCGCTTGATACCTTTTTTTTCCAGATATTTACAGTGCTTAAGATACAACTTATCCACCGGATCAAGGCCGCGTCTTGGCCTTTCCCAAACTAACAGTAGCGCGAACACCAGCACGCAACCGCCACCCAGACCTGCCAGGGCATAAGCAATTTTTTCCGGCGTGACTGCACCCAAAAACCTGCCGAGAAATTGATATTGAGTGGTTGCGTTATAACCGATTACCCATTTTGTCCATAGGTAATCCAGGTGTTCTAAAGAATTTCTTAAATTCGATAGCAATGGCCAGTTTCTTAACTTGCCAGCACTTAATGGAGAATCCGCTAAAAAGCTTTCATCTCCCAGCAGGCCCTCAGCGCCATCAAGTATTCTTGCTGGAGCGACCGACGCCGTTGGATCAAAACGAACCCAGCCTTTGCCCTTCAGCCACACCTCTGCCCATGCATGAGCATCATATTGATGCACTGAAATATACCGGCCAGATTCATGGATTTCGCCGCCCTGATATCCGCCAACCATACGCGCCGGAATACCCGCAGAGCGCAGCAAAAAAACAAAGGCACCGGCATAATGGACGCAAAAACCGTTCCTGGTGGCAAATAAAAACTGATCAATAGTATTGGTTTGCAAAGGCGTGGGCCTGAACGTATAGAAAAATCTTTCGGTATGAAAATAATTCAAAATGTGGTTAA
>PDSR01000103.1 GCA_002748575.1 Gammaproteobacteria bacterium | reverse complement strand
TATAAGACCCCTTTACTTGTTCGTCAACTCATAAAAAAAGGAGCTGATGTAGAGGTTATCATGACAGATATTGCTAAAGATTTTGTTACTCCCTTAACTCTTTCCACTGTTTCAACCCATCCTATTCATTGTGAACCTTACCATGCTACTAATGGAAGTTGGGATAGCCATGTAACTTTAGGAACTACAGCAGATTTATTCCTTATTGCACCGGTATCGGCAAATACACCTTCGCCACGTATCAATGCTTCTTCAATAAGCTGAGCAGCGCTCAGATCAACGTAAGTTTTGGGTTTCGCGCTTTCCGTCATGGTTCCTCGGTCCTCACGGCTTGTGGCCGTATTACTTAACTAAATGAAAGTGTATGGCTGGTACATCGCTGTATATCAGTTTCTTCGCCCGTACCAAGGCCAGGAAATATGGGCCGCATATTATGGCAAAGAACGTATTAAAAGGCTAAAGATTTCAGTTTAGTTGCTAGTGGCGTTCTGTCCATATAAATGCTTTGAATGATAATGTTTTTCATTAATTTGATGTGTGTAAGTGCTTACGCTCCGTTAAGTGCTTGTTTTTCAGGGGGTGGATTCAGTCAGTTGAATTTGTTTTGGTGTTGATCTGGGTTATGTTGAGCGCGTTCTTCATAAATGGCGTGAATGTCTACGGCATCGAATTGATATGTTTCGTTACAAAATTGGCAGCGTGTTTCGATGGCTCCCTGCTCTTTTATGATAGTTTCGAGTTCTTCGCGGGGAATGGTCGTTAATGAATCGGCAAACCGCTGTTTACTGCATGAGCATTCAAAGCGTACGTTTTCGTCGGCCAGTAGCCTGACATCTTCTTCATTAAACAAACGGCGCAAAAGTGTTTCTGGATCAAGCCCCAAG
Source organism: Gammaproteobacteria bacterium (assembly GCA_002748575.1). GTDB lineage: Bacteria > Pseudomonadota > Gammaproteobacteria > Pseudomonadales > Ketobacteraceae. The sequence continues at coordinate 7,319 of PDSR01000103.1, read as the reverse complement.
TGTTCTTCAGCAGTCAGGGTATCGGATAACAGTGTCACTCGCTGCCAGTCTTCTTCCTGTTCTGCGGCCGGTTTGTTGATTTCAGAGTTATAAGGCATGAATTGCACCATCAGGCCGGCTGCCTTTTCATTGCCTTCTGCCAGCCAGATACGTGTTTTCAGTTGCTCGGAGCGTTCAAAATAATCCTCCAGGCATTCTGCCAGTGTGTCTCGCTCCAGGGGAATAATGCCCTGATAGCGCTGACCTTCTTTCGGTGAAATGGTAATGGCTAGGGTTGCTTTATTAAGCAGACTGCGGAAGTTTTTGCCGCTGACGTCTCCATCCCACTGGGCAACGGCGCGTACGCCTTTGTCGTGGGTGCATTCTACGGTGGCTAACTTTAGCGTGTCGTTGCCCCGGGCCTGAATAATCAACAAGCCTTCAAATTTTAAAGTGGAGCTCAGCATGACGGCCGCCGCCATCATTTCACCCAGCAGCATTTGTATCTCCAGCGGGTATTGATGTTTGGCAATCACCGCTTTGTAGGTGCTGTCCAGCAGTGTCCATTCACCGCGAATGGGGCTGTCTTCAATGATAAAGCGGCGATTGGTGTCGTGATGTTGCATTATGAATCCTGCTGTTGTTGAAACCGGATAATCTTACGGCGTTGTTTTTTGTTGGGGCGTCTGTCGGGAACCGGCATACTTTGTGCCAGCGACTTGCGTTGCAGGGCGTTTTGTTCCCTTTGGGCCTGACTTTCAGCGGTTTCCTGATATAGCTCGGCAGCCATGGTAGCGTTGCCGCGCCGCTCACTGATACCGGTAACAATCACGGTTTTTTCGTCGAAGCCCTGGCGCAGCCGAATGGCAGCGCCGATACATACTTCTTTGCTGGGTTTTATCCGGTGGCCATCGTAGTGTACTTTGCCGCCTTCTACCATGTCTTTGGCAAGGCTGCGGGTTTTATAAAAACGAGCTGCCCACAGCCACTTATCGATTCGGACTTTTTTCGGTTGCTCTTTATTGCTCATAGTCGTCAGCGGTATATCAATAATTTATACGAGAATCGGTTGATTCAATGGGGGCGGCATTATAGAGCTAAAACAATCCAGGGCCACGAAATCTTCAGTATCTTTGGGTGGTTGTTTGCTGTCCGGACGCAAAATGGCCAGTGTATGGCCAATGCCAGCTGCTACAGCGGCGCGTAATACCGGCAGGCTGTCGTCGATCAGAAGCGTGGTTTTTTCCCGGTAAGGGGCTTCTCTTGCCAATACATCCCAGAACAGGGGTTCCTCTTTGGGAAGGCCATAATCATGAGAGCTGATCATAGTATCGAAATGAATATCAATGCCCGTTTCCTGAATTTTAAGCTCCAGTGCTTTACGGTGTGCATTGGTCACCAGCAGCGTTCGGCGCCCGGAATTGCGGATATTTTCTACAAACTCAGCGGCGTAGGGTCGGGTGGCAATAAGATGTCTGACATCGTTTTTCAGTTGCGCCACATCGAATTTCAGCTCGTTGCTCCAGAAATCCAGGCAATACCAGTTCAAAGTGCCCTGGTGCAACTTAAACTGTTCAAATAATTGAGCTTTTGCATCATCCAGATTGATGTCATTGAGCTTGGCAAAGTGCTGGGGAAGATATTCCAGCCAGAAATGATTATCGAAATACAGATCAAGCAAGGTTCCATCCATATCTAACAAAACGGTGTCGATTTGATTCCAGTCGATCATGGTGGTGTACTCGCTTTTAGTGGGCCATAATGATGGTTAAAAACAACACCAGTATGGCGATAAAACCGAAAATTATAAAGAAAGAGTTAATGGCAGAAATCCATTTTTGAGTTTTGTAACAGTTGCAGTAGGCTCAATTTGTATGGCTATATGAATAATAGTGTTATGCTGGTTTAAGATTTTACAAAAAAGCAGGCGGTCACGGTTCTGTGCAGGCTGCATTATTTGCACTATCCGAGGCGTGTAGAGACCTGCGCAAACATCAGGGGTGTGAGTCATGCAAACAATTAATTATCGTATGTTGAAATCCGTGTTGGCCATTGCGACGCAGGCCGGGCAAGCCATTCTCGAAATCTACAAAGCCTCGGAAGAAGTTGAAATTGAGCTTAAGTCCGATGATTCTCCGGTGACTGCTGCGGATCACGCGGCGCATCGTGTGATTGTTAATGCGCTGACAGCACAATACCCATCAATACCCGTTTTTTCAGAAGAGTCTGGCGGTATTGCCTTCGAGGATCGGAAAGCCTGGCCAGAATTCTGGCTGGTTGACCCTTTGGATGGTACCAAGGAATTTATTAACCGCACCGGTGAATTTACGGTAAATATTGCGCTGATTCAAAATGGCGAGCCAGTGCTGGGTGTTGTTAGTGTGCCATTAAAAGGTCAGGCCTTTGTGGGTGCGCAGGGTATGGGGGCTTATAAAGTGCAAATTGGCCACCCTTGGTTGCCAATCAAAACGCGAGACATGGCTAAAGAACGATTGGTGGTGGTGGGCAGTCGCCGTCATGGCGCTCAAGCACTTGATGCCTTGCTTGAAAAGCTGGGTCAGCATTTCGAATCCATTGAAAGTACCAACATGGGCAGTTCGTTAAAGTTCTGTTTGATTGCTGAAGGCAAGGCGGATATCTATCCGCGCCTGGCACTGACATCAGAATGGGATACAGCCGCTGCTCAGGCGGTGCTAATGGCCGCAGGTGGTGTGGTGTTGGATGTCGACTTTAACCCTTTGCGATATAACAAAGGCGAATCCGTGCTAAACCCGTTTTTCTACGCGTTTGGTGACACGAATGCGGACTGGTCGGAGTTGTTGGTTACAGAGACGGCTTAGTAACGACTGGCTTAAAACCCTGGTTAGGTATGCTAAAGGGAATCTGTATAACGCAAGGCTGTTGAGTGCTAGAGAAAGGCATAAAATGGTGCCCGGAGGCGGAATCGAACCACCGACACGGGGATTTTCAATCCCCTGCTCTACCGACTGAGCTATCCGGGCGAGGCGCGCTATTAAACCGCTACTCGGCCTGCATGTCAACCCTGAAACGCAACTATCTTAATTATTAAGGCTTTCTTTAATCATTAAAATTGCGTGCTTAAGAATTAGAGCCTTCACTGGGGGGTACATAGCCCTCCGGGCGTTCGTAATCGCTGCCGTCCATAAATTTATCCATTTCCGATGCCAGGTATTCCTGTGTGTTGGGATCTAACACATTCAAATGCTTTTCGTTAATCATCATGGTTTGATGCTTGAGCCATTCCATCCAGGCTTTTTTCGAAACGGTTTCCAGGATCTTCTGCCCTTTGGGGCCTGGAAAAGGTGGTGCCGCCAGGGCTTCCAGTTCTTGTTGGTACTTTCGGCACATTACAGTATTAGCCATGATGATGGGTTCCTTTCAGATGTTCGAATCTGTTGTCGAGTAACTGCTTTAACAGCCGGGCAACCGGGGCTGCCAAGCCAAAGTCAGCGGGATGCAGGGGGTTATACCAAATCTGTTGCTCTCCCTCCATGATGCTTTTCGGGGGAATGCTGATTCGGATGTGAATCGGGGTAATCATCAGGTGATAATGAGAGAAGGTATGTTTAATGACTTCCCAGGTGGTAATACTTTCGATAGTAGTGCCAATACGGGCTTCCAGTGCCGCTTTGTTCAGGGCATTGCAGGGCCCTTTTATATTGTCTGGTGCTTCCAAAAAACTCCATAAACCACCCCAAATGCCTGCTGGCGGGCGTTTTACCAGCAACAGTTCACCGGTGGAGTTTTCGATTAACAGCATGTTGGTGGCTTTTGTGGGGATGGCTTTTTTCGGTTTTGAATGGGGGTAATCCAGGGCATCACCCATAGCCAGTCCTTCGCAGTGTGGGTTGAGCGGGCATTGCTGGCACTTGGGCCGGGAACGGGTGCAAAGGGTGGCACCAAGATCCATCATGGCCTGCGTGTAGTCGGCGACCCGATCCCGGGGTGTGTAGTGTTCTGCTGCGCTCCATAGTTTTTTTAGCGTGGCTGATTGGCCTGGCCATCCTTGAATGCGATGGTATCTTGCGAGCACTCGTTTAACATTGCCGTCTAGTATCGGGGCGTGGATTCCCATGCTGATGGCGGCAATGGCACCCGCTGTAGATTTGCCAATTCCAGGTAATTCGGTGAGCTTTTCCACACTTTGGGGGAATTCACCTTGATAGTTTTGCCAGATCTGGTTTGCTGCTTTATGCAGGTTACGGGCACGAGCGTAATAACCGAGCCCGGTCCAGTGTTGTAATACGCTATCCTGATTAGCTGTGGCCAGCGCTTGCGCGGTGGGAAAACTTGATATAAAACGCTCGAAATACGGGATCACAGTGTTAACCTGTGTTTGTTGCAGCATGATTTCCGAAACCCACACGCGATAAGGCGTTATGTTTTTCTGCCAGGGAAGATCCTTACGGCCATGATGGTCGAACCAGCCTAATACTGCTTGGTGAAAAGTGCTGGCGGAATGCCAATTCATTGCATTAATGCCTGTTGGTGAGCGTGTTGATGGTGTGTTTTAGAAAACGCAGGGGTTAGTGTAACTCGTCATGATTTTCAGGAAAATATAAGAAAACCGGAAAACGAGTCGTTGCTTAAAGGCATTAGGCTATAATTCATTTTAATGTGGAGCCGGAACTGTTAATTAATGGGTGATTTTTGAAAATAACAACGGTTGCCGGGCGTTTAGCCCCAACAATTCAGAGCAAGCTGTTGTTCGCTATGATATTTGTGTCGTTGCTGCCAATTCTTATATTTGGCAGCATTGTTTATTATCAGGCGCGCGATTCCCTGATTACCCAAGTGGGTGAGCGGCTGCATGCGGCTTCTTTTTTAGCAATTTCCCAGATTGAACGAAGCTTCAGCTTTTCGGTGGCCAATATCGAATCATGGGCCGAGCTGGATATTATGCAGGAAATCACCAGTGGCGATCCCAGTGGGGTGGTTAGCAATATGCTGTCTGACTATCAGCGATCCTGGGGATATTACAGTAACCTGGTGGTGGCTGATCTGAATGGTGTTGTGGTTGCTGCCGGTGATACCGATTTGCTGGGCGCATCTGTTAGCGAAGCCAGCTGGTTTACAAACACGCTGGCCTCTCAAAAAAGCAATCTGGGCAATTTACGGCTGGACCCTTACCTGGGTGGTTATGGCGTTGCCATTTCTACCCCTGTTTTTAAATCAGATGCTACCGGCGAAATGATCGGTGTGTTAACCGCCGGCTTCAGTTGGAGCGAACTGCTGGATATGGTTAACAGCATTAAAGTTGTTAGCAACGGTCAGGATGAAAAAGGCTATGCTTTGTTGATTGACCGTGATGGTTACATCATTGCAGCGCCTGATTTTATTCTATTGGAAGATGGCGGCTCTACCGCGCAAAGCGATATTCTGCGGGTGTACGGTCGCCGCTGGTGGCCAGTTGAAGACCCCTTTATGTTGCAACAAATGTTGAGCATTTCAAGTCACCGTTACATTGAGCGTGGTGATGAGCACCTGTTGGTGGTCAATCAGCCTTCTAACGCTTATGAGACGCTTTCCAGTTTGGGGTGGAGTTTGCTGCTGGTGCGTGATGCCGATGATGCATTGAAAGATCTGGCAACCATTCGAGAGCGTGCGTTACTGGCTGCATTGTTGGCAGGGTGCTTGATCTTTGTGATCAGTGTGCTGGTGGCAAGGCGGGTTGCGAGGCCTATTCTATCGTTGGCGAGCTGGGCGAAAACTCTTGCCCACGGTGATCTTAACAATAAGGTTAATATCACATCCAATGATGAAATTGGCGAGCTGGCTATATCCCTGGATGAAATGCGCCTCGATATCAAAGGCTATATGGATAAAATCTACCGGGCCAAAGAGCGATTTCAATCGTTGATTAATTCCCTGGATTGTATTGTTTGGGAAGCCACTGTTAATCCTGTGAAATTATCCATGTTAAGCGGCCATACTGATAATGTGCTGGGGTATTCTGATATTGAATTATCAGAATTAATGCAGGATTGGGGCAGGTGGATGCACCCTGACGACGTTGAAAAAGCACGTGAAAAATTTCGTGAAGCCATCAATGGCGCTCAGGATGGTTATATTGAATTTCGGGCACAACATGCCAATGGCGAATGGGTATGGCTTAAGGCGTTGTTGTCGGTGGCTATCGAGAATGGCTGCGTAGTGGGGGTGCGTGGCGTGATGGTCGATATCAACGATATTATTAAAGCCTCTGAAAGTTTAAAAGAAGCTCATGATCTTGCCGTTACCACCGCCAACAATAAAAGCCGATTCCTGGCTATGGTCAGTCATGAAATTCGCACTCCCATGAATGGCTTACTGGGTATGCTGGATATTCTTCGCGATACACCGTTAAAAAAAGATCAACAACAGCAGCTGGAGTTGGCATGGACCTGCGGAAAAAATTTATTGGCGCTGGTTAATGATGTGATGGACTTTACGCGCGTGGAGGAAGGCGATATAGAGTTCCACTACGAGCATGTTACCTTACAGGATTTGTTGCATGATCAGGTGTCGGTTATCGCTGTTGATGCTTATGGTAAAGGCCTGGATATTGGTGTCGTGGTGGAAGCCAATATGCCTTATCAAATCACCCTTGATGCGGTGAAAGTGCGACAGGTATTAGCGATTTTGTTGTCCAATGCAGTGAAGTTTACATCCCATGGCTCGGTTCTGGTGTGGGCAGAAATGCTATCGAGCGGTCGTTTATATGTGGAAGTAAAAGATACAGGAATTGGTATTCCCAGCGATGATCAGGAATATATTTTTCAGCCTTTTGTGCAGGAAGATGATTCCACCACAAGACGGTTTGAAGGCTCTGGCCTGGGGCTGGCATTGGCGCGTCGTATAATTGAGGCCATGGGCGGAACTATTGGGGTTAAGTCTATTCAGGGTGTTGGCACTTCTTTTTACTTTGAGCTGCCGGTGGTGGGCGAGCAGCTGCAGCATGAAGTTCTTGAGGATGAACGGGAGCGATTGCGAAAGGCCGGTGGTGCCGATGGTGCGGTGCTGTTGATTGGTGACTTGCCGGCCACTAAAACAGTGCTGCAGATTGCCTGTCAGCAGTGGGGCCTTGAGTTTGACTGGGAAGCCAAAGAAACCATTGTGGTGCGTAACCTTGAGCAAGTGCTGTCGCGCAAACAATATCACTGGGTCTTTATCGCGCAAGAAATGAGTGATCGTTTCTGGGCAACAATAAACCCCTATTTAGCGGCCAACCGGCAGACCCGGCTTATTCAGTTGCGTTTGCCCCAGGAAAAATATGGTCAGCGCCCGTTGCCCCATTTGTACGTGCCTTTTAATCGCGAAAGACTGCTTCGCTGTATGTT
>PDSR01000102.1 GCA_002748575.1 Gammaproteobacteria bacterium | reverse complement strand
TTCTTAGTTTTTTGTGCCAAAATTCTCGTTGTCAAAAGCCGCCTAACCTGATTTGCCTACACAATATAAACCAGGGTAAGCGACACGATTGAGGCTGGAATGCTTTTTGACACCATTCAAAAGGGTTAGAACCATGCATATTATTGATCAGTTCATCAATGAAATAGTTTTAACGATTATAGGGTTTATAATAGGAATATTTTTCAAGGAGCCTATAGAAAAAAAACTTAGACATTTGAAAACACTTTATAAATCAAAAAAACACCCTCCTTTGCACGTAAATATTTTTTTTATTGATTGCTCTTTTTTCTGTTCCGATCAACTTAAAAAACTTATTTATAATCAAAATAAACTACAAAGCTTATTTGAAATTGAAATTCCTGATTGGCATTTATGGGAAAACCGGGGTGCAGCAGAAAAGAAACTAACTGAACTTAACACAGATTCGCGCTTAGATTTTTGTAACGCGTTTCAGGCAGCCATGATTGATTACCACAAAGATAAAAAACAATCAGATCACAAAGCAATAAACTTAGCCATTACTAATTTACCATTCCCAAAAAACTACTATACGTGGAACACAAAAGATAAAACCGGCATTGTTATCGGAATCCGCAGCCTTAACGCACTCTTTAACGACGCCCCCCAAAAGGTAGATATGATTGTTATTCGAATAATTCAAAGAATGCTGGTTTTTTCGAAAAACATTGATGGATTAGTAGCGCATGAAAACACTCGGGGCTGTCTATTTGATCTCACACCCCGGCTTACAGATATGCAGTTTTCTGCGGAAAACACTTATATCTGTAGCCAATGTAAAAACGCTATCTTAAAGGAATGTGGCGCAGAATATTTTGCTGAAATTGATACGTGGGTAAAACAAGGGATACACCAATAACCAACCATAGGAATGCCTTTAAACCCCAGAACTGTTCAGGCCGGAATATGCCCACAATAGCCGTCTATCGAGACTGAACCGGAGAAGAAATCGAATTACCGACAGCCATTCAGGTTGCGGAGGTGGTACCTGCCCACCGCAACACTCAGAATCACTCCCACTCGATCGTCGCCGGCGGCTTGGACGATACGTCGTAAGCAACGCGAGAAACGCCACTGATTTCATTAATAATGCGGCCGGATACTTTCTCCAGCAACTCATACGGCAAGTGTGCCCAGCGGGCGGTCATAAAGTCGATCGTTTCCACGGCCCGCAGTGAAACCACCCATTCGTAGCGGCGGCCATCGCCGGTAACACCGACGGATTTAACCGGCAGAAACACCACAAACGCCTGACTGGTTTTATGGTAGTAATCGGCCTTGCGTAATTCTTCGATAAAGATATGATCAGCCTCGCGCAGAATATCGGCATATTCTTTTTTCACTTCGCCAAGAATACGCACCCCCAGCCCCGGCCCGGGGAACGGGTGGCGGTAAACCATATCGTAGGGTAAGCCTAATTCCAGGCCGAGCTTGCGTACTTCATCTTTAAACAGTTCACGCAGAGGCTCCACCAGCTCCATTTTCATGTCGTCGGGCAAACCACCTACGTTATGGTGGGATTTGATCACATGGGCTTTACCGGTTTTAGCGCCTGCGGATTCAATCACATCGGGGTAAATGGTTCCCTGAGCGAGCCACTTGATTTCATTCAAACGGCTGGCTTCGGCATCAAACACTTCTATAAAGGTATTACCGATAATTTTGCGCTTTTGTTCCGGATCGCTGACACCCTTGAGTTTTCCCAAAAACAGGTCTTCGGCGTCCACGCGAATCACCCGAATACCCATATGCTCGGCGAACATGGCCATGACCTGATCACCTTCGTTTTTGCGTAACAAGCCATTATCGACAAAAACACAAGTGAGCTTATCGCCAATAGCTTTATGCAGAAGCGCTGCCACCACCGAGGAATCAACGCCACCGGAAAGACCCAGCAACACTTCATCATCGCCCACCTGGGAGCGTACTTTTGCGACCAGATCGTCAATAATATTGCCCGGATTCCACAATGCATCACATCCGGCGATTTCACGAACAAAACGCTTTAACAGCTCGCCACCTTGGCGGGTATGGGTAACTTCCGGGTGGAACTGCACCCCATAAAAACGGCGTTTTTCATCGGCCATAGCCGCATAGGGTGCGCTATCGGTTTCGGCAATGCACTCGAACCCGTCGGGTAGGGCCGTTACCTTGTCGCCATGGCTCATCCACACGTCCAGGGCTTTTTTGCCGTCGTGGTCGTCTAAACCATCGAACCAGTGGGTATTATTTTTTACGCGCACTTCTGCATAGCCGAATTCACGATGATCAGAGCTCTGTACATCTCCGCCCAGTTGCTTTGCCATGGTTTGCATACCATAGCAAATACCCAGCACCGGCACGCCCAGTTCAAAAACCAGCTGGCTGGCACGGGGGGTCGCTGCTTCGGTAACTGATTCAGGGCCACCGGACAAAATCACTGCGTTGGGTTGAAACGCCTGAATGGCTGCATCGTCCATATCATAGGGATGCAGCTCGCAGTAAACACCAATTTCGCGTACCCGTCGGGCAATTAATTGAGTGTATTGAGATCCAAAATCAAGAATCAGAATTCGCTGAGCGTGAATATCGGCAGTCATGTAAAAATATACCCTGTGTTATGACCGGTAATTCGGTGCTTCCTTGGTGATGGAAACGTCGTGAACATGGCTTTCTTTCATGCCAGCTCCGGTAATACGAACAAATTGTGGTTTGGTACGCATTTCTTCAATGGTCGCACATCCGGTATAGCCCATGCTGGCACGCACACCACCCATTAACTGTAAAATAATCGCCGCTATCGGGCCTTTGTAGGGCACTCGGCCTTCGATACCTTCAGGAACCAGCTTTTCGACACCTTGTGAGGCATCCTGAAAATAACGATCACTGGAACCCTGGGTGCCCGCCATGGCACCTAACGACCCCATGCCACGATAGGCTTTGTAGTATCGGCCCTGATAAAGCTCCACCTCGCCGGGGGCTTCTTCGGTTCCGGCCAGCAAGCTGCCCACCATAACCGCGCTCGCGCCAGCGGCAATCGCCTTGGCAATATCGCCGGAATAACGCAGGCCACCATCGGCAATCAGCGGTATGCCTTTATCTTTCAGGGCAGCAGCGACATTACTTACGGCGGAGATCTGGGGCACACCGATACCGGCAACAATGCGTGTGGTGCAAATAGAACCGGGGCCAATGCCCACTTTAACACCATCAGCACCCGCTTCGGCTAATGCCAGTGCCGCTTCAGTGGTGGCAATATTGCCACCGATCACCTGCATTTTGGGGTAATTTTTCTTCACCCAGGCAACGCGATCAATAACGCCTTTGGAATGTCCGTGGGCGGTATCTACCACAATCAGATCAACCCCCGCCTCCACCAGCGCATGCACCCGTTCTTCGGTACCTTCGCCGGTGCCTACCGCAGCACCAACACGCAGACGCCCCTGACTGTCCTTACAGGCCAGAGGATAAGCTTCTGCCTTATTAATGTCCGTCGTCGTCATCATGCCTTTCAAATGAAAATCATCGTCTATCAGCAATACTTTTTCTATGCGATGCTGCTGCAAAAGCTGCTTGATGTCTTCAAATGCGGTGCCTTCCTTTGCGGTAACCAGACGCTCTTTTGGTGTCATTATGGAAGAAACCGGGGCATCCAGACGGTTTTCGAAGCGCAAATCCCGGCTGGTGACAATACCCACAAGCTGCTCGCCCTCAACCACCGGCACTCCTGAGATTCGGTTAATCTGAGTCAGCTCAATCAACTCACGAACCGGCGCATCCGGGGTGATAGTAATGGGGTCGCGCACAATGCCACTTTCGAATTTTTTAACGGCACGGACTTCTTTGGCCTGGTCTTCGGTGGTCATATTCTTATGCAGAATACCGATACCACCTTCCTGTGCCACGGCTATGGCCAAACGTGCTTCAGTAACCGTATCCATGGCGGCTGACAACAACGGGATATTCAGGCGGATTTTTTTCGTTAATTGCGTTGCCAGGCTCACATCCCGCGGCAGCACTTCGGAGTACCCGGGAACCAGCAGAACGTCATCAAAGGTGAGCGCTTCCTGAGCGATTCTCAGCATAAACAGACCCTAACTTTGGAAAAGTGTAAATAAAACCGGCGATTATACCCGTTACTTGCACTGAACGCGACACACTTCGCCTATGAATTTTATCTTGCGACCCGATAAAACAGCGTTAATCTACACGGTATTTGGTTTATCGCCATCTATACTTACCGAACGATCCTAAGAAAACCGAAAACAGGCTATGCCATCCGAATCAACCAATAACACTGTTAATCCCCTGTTCGCACGCGTACTGTTATGTATTGTGCTGCTGTTGTTAACTACTTTGAGTTCATGGGCCAATGCGACAACAGAGGTCAGGATTGATTCACAAGCACCCTTTTATAAACTTGAGAGCCTCAGTAGCCTGTACGAGGATACAAATAGCTCTCTGACCATTAATGACGTTATCAACCCAGCTTTTGATAAGTGGCAAAGCCCTCGAAAAAGCACTTTGAGTTTTGGATATTCATCATCCACTTACTGGGTTAGAACCATCCTGAAAAACGATAACCCTATCCAATTACATCGTTTGGTTGAAATTGCTTACCCCCACCTCGATGACCTGGAGATCTATTTCTTTTCAAAGGGGTTGCTATTGGGATCTTATCAGCTGGGCGACAACCTCTCTTTCAACAACAGGCCCATTAATCACACTAACTTCCTGGTTCCCCTGGATCTTGCCCCCCTCACAACCACAACAGTATACCTGCGGGTAAAAACAACAGGCTCAATACAAATACCATTAGTGCTATGGACAAAAAAAGCCTTGCTGGAACGTGATCAAAATGTAGTGCTTTCAAAAGGTATCTATTTTGGTGGCATGGTCATTATGATTATGTATAACCTGATGTTATTTTTCGTACTCAAAGATAAGAATTTTATCTTTTATGTGTTGTACGTTGCCTGCATGGCATTCTTTGTATTTAACCTTGATGGGTTCAGTTTTAAATATTTCTGGCCAAACGCAACCAGTTGGAATGAAGAAAGCCTGATCATTTCGCTGGCGGGCGTTTTTATTTTCGCCCTGTTGTTTACACGATCTTTTTTACTGTTGCCCGGCACCCGGCCAACCCTGAACAAACTATTGCTTTATCACGTATATGCTGGCGTGATTTGCATTGTATTTGCCTTCACACTGCCCTACCAGTTCAGCCTGTTAATAACCGTTATTATCTGCGAGTCCAGCATATTGATCTGTATGATCGCAGCCTTGATTCGCTGGAAAGACCGATATCATGCCGTAAAGTATTATATCGTTGCGTGGAGTTTTTTAATTTTTGGCGGGCTGGTTCTGGCTTTAAACAAAGTCGGCCTGGTGCCTAATAATTTCTTGACGCAAAATGCCGCCCAGATCGGCTCCAGTATAGAAATCGTATTATTGTCTATCGCACTGGCCAATCAAATCAACAACGAACGTCGACTAAGAGAAGAAGCTCAACAGGAATCCATTACTGCACAGGCTGCAGCGGTAGAATCACTTAAACAATATCAGGAATTATACGACAGTGCCGTACAGGGACTTTTTCTGCTGGATTTTAATGGCCATTTCTTAAAGGTAAACCCCTCGGTGCTGACACTGTTAAAAGCTGAGGAATCAGAAATCATTTATCAGAAAGGGTTAAAGACCCGGTGCCTGCAGGATATATTCCCGGCAGCAAAGGCATTGTTAGGCCCATCGCAAGGTGCCCATAAGCACGAAAGCTTTCGTGTCCAGGGAACTACCTGCAAAGGCGATACTATATGGATCGTATTAACACTCAGCCCGGTATATAAAGAAAATGGTAAGTTCCAGCATTATAAAGGTTCAATGGTTGATATTACTGAAAGTGTCGCCAAGGAAGATGCGCTGCGTGAAAGAGAAACAGCCGAATCAGCTGCCGCTGCCAAAAGCGCCTTTTTAGCCACCATGAGCCACGAAATCAGAACGCCGATGAATGGCGTTATTGGAATGGTTGAAATGCTAAAAAGCACCCAACTGGATCACCACCAATTAAAATATGTTAATACTATCTATAATTCCGGACAGGCATTGCTTGGGGTTATTAACGATATTCTTGATTATTCTAAAATTGAAAATAACAAACTTGAAGTTGAAACAATCAGCGTTGATTTATCTGAAATAATTGATGAATGTGTTTCTATTTTTTCCGGCTTATGCGAAGAAAAAAACCTACAACTTTATGTAGACTTAGATCCGAACATCCCCTTAAGAATTTTTTCTGATTCTACTCGCATCCGTCAGATTATCTTAAACCTGTTAAGTAACGCCTTTAAATTTACAGAACAGGGATACATTTCTATTAAGGCTGACCAACTTGCCAATGATAAAATAAAAATTACCATTCAGGATACCGGCATAGGTTTAACAGAAAAAGAACAGGACAAATTGTTTAAATCTTTTTCGCAGGCAGACAGCTCAACAACCCGCAAATATGGCGGCACTGGCCTGGGCCTGGCCATTTCCAAACAATTAGCAGAATTAATGGGCGGAGAAATTGATGTTGTCAGCACGAAAGGCAAGGGTTCCAGTTTCTGGTTTACCGTTCATGATTATAAACTGGATAAATCACCGGATTTATCCCCCATAAAAAATGCCGATCAATACCAGCTTATCATTGCGGTTGAAGATAACAATTTCAGTAGCGCTTACCAACGGTATTTCAACGCACACTTTAAACAGGTTGTGTCGCTCACCAGCGTCGAACATTTACTGACACATATGCAAAACAACATTACCGGTCAACAACAGCTTATCCTGATACAGAGTTCATTTTTCGATGAATTTCAGAATGATCCTATCTATCAAACAGTCAAAGACCGAACATTGCTGCTGACCCGGCCAGGCCAAGCCACCCGTTTCAAAGCACATATCAGGCCAAACCTGATTCTGGAAAATCCAGTTTCACCTTATCAATTAACACAGGCAATGAATGACTGCCTTCAACCACCTACCCCAATAAATGAGCATTCAAATAGTGAGTTGAACATACAGGGAATGCGTTTTCTAGTGGCCGAAGATAATCATGTTAACCAGATAGTCATAAAAGGCATTTTAAAAAAATATGGTGCCGAGGTTCAAATTGCCAGCAATGGCGAAGCTGCCTTCGAGCGCTTTAAAAATCATTACAACAGCATTGATGTGGTGCTCATGGATATCGAAATGCCACTTAAAAATGGCTACGAAACAACTCAAGCCATCAGACATTACGAGCAACAACACAGCCTGCCCTCCTTGCCTGTCTTTGGCCTTTCGGCTCACGCATTACCTGAGTATATGGAAAAAGCCAGCAAATCCGGCATGAATGGGTTTATCACTAAGCCCATTACTATCAAGCAGCTCACTACTCACTTACACTCTTTAAATATGCAACAAAAAATATCTTAAGCATTTAGTCTTCGCCCAACCTGTCAAATTTCCTGAGTATGCTAGTATGAGCACACTTTATGAAGGCGACATCATCACAATAAGGAAAGTTTAATGAATCAAAACATCAACAAATACAAGGCTGCCCCACTGATACTGGTTGTACTGGTGGGACTAGCCCTGATTTTCAGCACGTTTAAAAACTCCATGTTTTATGCAGAACCCGGATATGTATACCATGTACGCACCATCATGGGCGAAGAAAATGTGGTCAGTGATGTCGGCTGGCAATTTTATTTCTGGGGACGCTGGAATGCCTGGAAAAGAGCCATGACGGTACAGGCAGCAACTGGAGGAAGAGACAGTGTTGAACATGCAGAAATGGAAGGGGTAGCCTCGTCAGCTTCACTACCGGCTTTACAAATCATGTACCTTGATCAGGTTGATGCACACGCAGAAGCCACAGTTCGCTTCAGCATCCCCACCGATAAAGACGGCTTTCTGAAACTGGCCCATGAATACAGAACACCTGCCAATCTGTTGCGCACCGCGCTTATTCCCGCTTTTAAAGAAACCCTGCAAGCAACCGCATCGCTAATGAGTGCCGAAGAATATTATTCTGGTGGACGAACGCAATTTAACAATGAATTTGAAAACCAAATGAGTAACGGTATTTTCATTGTTCGTCGGGAAGAAGTTAAGGAAGCCATTAAGCGTCGACAAAAAGGTACCGCCAATGTATCACTGGGTAAAGACCAGCAAGAATATGGAGATGAAATCAAAATCACTTTCCAGGTGAAA
>PDSR01000101.1 GCA_002748575.1 Gammaproteobacteria bacterium | reverse complement strand
TTTTGCTGGCAACCAGAAAATCGTTACCACCGGGTTGTGCCACTACGCTTACCCACTGTTCTGATTCTTCATCCGGCCCTACAAAAACGGCATCTTGAAAACGATTTTTTACAAAATTTCCCAGTTCCTGTGCGGCGGTTAAGGCCACTGCGGTTTGGGTTGGCATGGCCTCTTTCAGGGTTTTAATGCGGTGCAGGTGAGGGTCGACGGTAATGATGTGATCAAAAATATCTGCCAGAAAAGGGCCGATAATTTTTTGGCTGACCGCTTGCCCGGGTTGGAAGGCCTTGTCCTGGCGCATGTAACACAGGTAAGGCGCAATCAGGGTAATATCTTTTACACCTTGTTGGCGTGCTGCCTGGGCTGCGATAAATATTTCAATCAGTTTATCGTTGGGAAAATCAAAAGTTTGACAAAAAATGATTTTTTCCGGCAACGGCTCTGGCAGTTGTACCAGGCTTTCGCCATCTGGAAATTTGTGGGTGTTAATCAGCGAAAAGGGTATACCGAGTTCTTTGGCAATCTTTTTTGCGGGGGCTTGGTAGTGATCAAAGCTGAGCAGCAACATAATTGATTCCTTAATTCAGGGGGCTGAATCGGGTGTGTGTGTATGCCTTACCAATGGTATAGCCCTGGTCATATTCGGCTGCACGTTTTGCAAACCTGAAGTCAGCGGGGAATTCAGCGTATATTTTATACAAAGTGTCGCCCTTATTGACCTGATCGCCAAGCCGCTTGATGATTTTAACGCCTGCGCCTTTATCCAGCGGCGCACCGGCAAGCCGCGCAATGTGCGCCACAACCAGGTTATCAATGGCGGTGACAAAACCAGATTCATTGGCAACGATCTCGGCAACTAATTTTCCTGTTGTGTACTGTTGTGGTTGTTCCCCCTGAGATGCTATAAGGCTTTGCATTTTGGCAAGTGCTCTACCGGAATCAAGGATGTCTCTGGCAATGGTGTAGCCTTCACCGCCGCGTACATCAGGTGCAAATTCCAGCATACGCCCAGCCAGTTGCAGTGATTTTTCTCTTAGATCGTGCGGTGCATCAGGGTGATTTTCCAGCACACTCATTACGTCATGGGCTTCTAAAACCGGGCCAATACCACTGCCAATGGGCTGGCTGCCATCGGTAACAATCACATGGGTTTCCAGGCCAGTGCGATCGCCTACAAATTCAAACAGTTTGCGCAGTTTCATAGCTTCGCGCATGGAATGAACTTTCGCGCTGGGGCCAACCGGAATATCAATTAACAGGTGGGTGGAGCCGCAGGCGATTTTTTTCGCCAGGATGGAGGCCACCATTTGCCCGGGCGAGTCGATTGAAAGAGGGCGTTCCACAGAAATTAATATGTCATCAACTGGTGCTAGTCGGGCGGTACCGCCCCATGCAAGGCAGGCATTTTCCTTGCGCACAATATCATGCAGTTTTTGCGTGGGAAGATCGACTTCTGCCAGTACTTCCATGGTGTCTGCGGTACCGGCTGGGGATGTAATGGCTCGGCTGGAAGTTTTCGGGCACAACAATCCATAGGCGGCAACGATGGGCACCACTATCATCGACGTTCGGTTCCCCGGAATACCGCCTATGCAGTGTTTGTCTACCACCTGGGGTTGATCCCAGTCCAGGCGGTTGCCGGATTCAACCATGGCCCGGGTCAGGTAAAGCACCTCGTTGCGATCAAGCCCGGCCTGTGCGGAGGAAACCAGAAATGCAGCGATTTCGGGTTTGGAGTAACGGTTGTCAACGATGTCTTTAACAATAGCGTTCAGTTGGGATTCGCTCAGTTGTTCGCCGTCCATTTTTTCGCGCACATAGTTCATGGAATGCGGCGGCGCGGCATGGCTGACTTCCACATTGCTGCCTTCTGGTACATTGAGCTGTTGAAAACCCTGAATGGAAAGCCCCAGCTCATCGGGCCCCACAATACAGGCGTCTTCAACCACATTGAGTACCGCCAGAATTTTTTTGCCATCGTAGTGTACTTCGATTTTGCTGAGTGCCTGGAAGCCTTCCGCCCGATACAGGTTGCATTCTCGGTGCATGTACGCGACATTCTCGTGGTAAGTGTCCACTTTAACTCTTTTTAAGGTTAATGCGGTGGCTTCTTGATTTTGCATCGTTGTGTTGTCAGTCATAATGAAAACTACTCGGGATTGGCGGTAATGGTGGCCTGATCCTGGCCTATTTCGATATAAAAACAGTTACGGCGCAGGGTATGGCAGGCTGCGCCGAGTTGATCGACCTGAAGCAGCAGGGTGTCGCCATCGCAATCGGTATGCATGGAAACCAGTTTTTGTACATGGCCCGATGATTCACCTTTGCGCCAGTAGGTTTGCCGGGAGCGTGACCAATAGCATACCTGACGGGTTTTCAGGGTTTCTTCAATAGACGCTTTATTCATCCATGCCATCATCAGCACTTCGCCGGAATCATGTTGCTGGGCAATCGCTGGAATTAATCCATCGGCGTTATATTTCAGGGCGTCTATGGCATCTTTTGCGGGGAAACGGTCGCCTTTCGGCCGTTTTTCCAGTGTCTTGTAATCCATGTTGATCCAGGTATTTTAATTAAGTGATTTGCTTGGGCTTTACCGCGCAGAAGCATTGCTGTTAAAAAAGTCCAAAATTGCTTTGGCTGTTTCTTCTGGGGCTTCGATCATTGGTGCATGACCTATCTTTTCGAATATCTGTATCTTTGAATTGGGGATTAGTTGATCAAATATATAAGCGTTTTTGTAGTTTAATGTCCTGTCTTCTTTACCCCAAGCGATCAGTGTTGGTGCTGCAATATTTTTAATTTCTTCTTTAAAATTGTAGTTTTGGTTTTTTGAAATATCGATCCAGACTTTTTCATTCTTGTGCTTACGCTCTGCCATTTTGTAAATGGAGATGTCTTTTAATGGCCAGGGTAGGAAGGGGGGCTGTTCCATTGCAAACTGCACAAGTTTGTCAAATTGTTCGGTGTTTTCTACGATAAGCAGATTGATTCCTTGTTCCCTAAGCAGATCCATTGGGCTTTTAATATCGGTAATATGCCCTGGGTTTAATAGCACTGCGGAGGTGATTTCTCGGGGATAAGTGGCTGCATACAGGGCTGTGATTGCGCCTCCCATTGAATTACCTACCATATAAAAAGGTCTGCCGATCACCTGGTTTGCAAATTCGTGCAGCATGGTTACCTGCTGATCAATATCGTAGTTGCTGTCTGCAAAAAAATCACTTTCTCCGTGGCCGGGAAGGTCAACGGATATAATATGAAAGTCATCGCGTAACTCCAATATCATAAGTATCCAGTTTTCCTTGAATGCACCAAAGCCATGAACCAGCAGCAGGGTTGGTTTAGTGTCTTTCAAATCGTTTTCAAGATAGGCGATTTTGTGTTTGTTGATGGTAATAGTGTGATGGCTTAATCCCGCTTGTTGGGCACCTATTTTGTTGATGAGCTGGGAAACTGTTTCCTTGTTATGTTCTACATAGAAGAAGCAGCCAGCGCCCAGTAAAAAAATCAATACCAAAAAGATGGAAATTTTTTTCATATTTGCAGCCCCCAAAAGCTGTGATTATAGAGGTATTGCTGGAATGTAGATAGGTAGTCATACAAGGGTTGGCGCATGATATAAAGTGCAAGCAGTGCCAAAAGGCATAGCAATAAGGGTATCAAAATACTGGCAGGGCGATCCTGACACGGTTCTGTGGACTGATATCCCAGTGTTTTAAGTTTTTTAGCCAGATGCTGGTCAATCAGTTGATAATTCTGTAAATTCGCCCGCCAGCTGATATCGAATAAATCACCGAAAATGGGAACCAGCCCTATAAGCAGGTCCACCGCGATGTTGATAAGCATTTTTAATATCAGTCTGGCTGGCATCCTCAGCCGGATAGCATGTTGAATGAAATACAGTGATAACAGCCCGCCGATAATGTCTCCGGCAACAGGTATAAGACCTATCAGCGCATCGAAGCCAACTTTTATTTTTAAAACAGGCAATGTGAAGGCCGTATCTAAAAACCGGCTGGCCCTGGCCAGACGCTGGCGTTCGTGAACAAGGTGCTCTATAGAGGTATTTTGACTGTCTGGGTTATGTGGTTTCATTTGATGCTGCTGATTGGTTCGATTGGTCTATACTGCGTTTTATACCTTTGGTCTCATCGAATCGTAGCATTAGTATGATTCAATCAGAACTTTATTTTTTTATAGGAGTAACAGAATGACGCGCTTTGTATCCAGTGCGATAGATGCCGTAAAAGTAATCCAATCTGAGCACAAAGTATGGGTACATTCTATGGCTGCCGCGCCCTGGAAGCTACTGGAGGCACTTGCGGAGCACTCTTTACAACACAAAAATATTGCACTTTATCAACTTCATTTAGAGCATGCTGAGTGTTTGACTGATGCGATCAATGGTGGCCATTTATTGCCGCGAGCCTATTTCGCCAGTCGTTATAACCGCAAACTGATTCAGGAGGGTAGAGCGGACTATATACCGATTTCCTTATCTGAAATTCCAAGGCTGTTCCGTTCCGGGCGGCAAACCATTGATGTGGCACTGATTCAGGTTGCTCCGCCGGATAAGCACGGTATCTGTTCATTGGGTGTAGCGGTTGAAGCCACACGGGCGGCCTGTGAGGCTGCCGATGTTGTGGTCGCCCATATCAATCCGCAAATGCCGCGCACCTACGGAGATGCATTTATACGTTTGGATCAGATTGATATTGCTTACGAAGAGTCAGCAGCAATACCAGAGCATCCCGTAATGCCGTTAAGTGATACCAATCGCTCTATTGGTGAACAGGTGGCCAGCCTTATTGGTGATGGCGATTGCCTGCAAATGGGGATTGGTGAAATTCCGGATGCAACCCTGGCATGTTTAGGTGATAGGCGCAATCTAGGGGTGCATACTGAAATGTTTTCCGATGGTGTCATTGATTTAGTTAATAGCGGGGTGATCAATAATACCAAAAAACGAAAACATGCAGGTAAGCTTGTCACCGGGTTTGTAATGGGAAGTCAGCGTCTATATGATTTTGTCGATGACAACCCGGAACTCGCATTTCTTGATATTGAATACGTTAATAGCATTCGGGTTATTTGCGAAAACAAAAATATGGTCAGTATCAACAGTGCTTTACAGGTTGATTTATCGGGTCAGGTTTGTGCTGATTCGTTAGGAACACATATTTATTCAGGCGTGGGTGGTCAACTCGATTTTGTAATGGGCTCCAGTTTGTCTGAAGGTGGCCGTTCTATCATTGCGTTTCCTTCAACGGCGGGGAATGGCAAATATTCCCGTATTGCTCCGGTGTTGAATTTGGGGGCCGGGGTGGTAACGCCGCGTGGCAGTGTTGATTATATTGTTACCGAATATGGAATTGCTAACCTGAAAGGTCGAAGTCTGCGTGCAAGAGCGAGGGCTCTTATTAACATTGCGCACCCGGATTTTAGGGAGCAACTGAAAGCACAAGCCTATGAGTATTGGAAGCTTTCGGTTTAATGCAAAAATTTTCCGCGTTCTTATGGTGTTTGTTGTTTTCTTTGAATGTCTATGGGCATGATCTGGGAGATGGTGCCCATATCACCACTGTACTTGCTAAAGACCCTCATCAAACGGCGAGCAATCCAACATCTGATCTGGTTGCACAATGGACATTGGAAATAACGCTACAGGAATTGATAACCCGGTTTCCCGAATACGATATTGATAACAGTGGCCGCCTGGAATCCAGCGAATATGGTGCTATTGATATGGCACAGGTGGTTGCCTATGCGCTGCAAAATCTGGTGATCAGTGGTGATGGCAACCCCTGTTCGATTGATATTCAGCAACATGAGATGGTTACCCATAAACGTGCAGACTATATTCAATTTTCACTGGCGGTTGCTTGTGATTCCATGAGTCGGGAAATTGATGTTCACTATAGCCTGTTCTTTGCCGACAACCCCTATCATCAGGGAACCTGGACAGTATTATGGAATAACCAGCCAAGTATTATGTACTTTTGGGAAGATGAGCGCAGCCGCACGTTTAAGCTTCGCAATTATTCAACGTCGCAGGTCGCGTGGCGTTTTTTTGTTAAGGGAATGCATCATATCGCGATTGGCTATGATCATATTTTATTTCTGGTATCACTGATGCTGACCGCAGTGCTGGTGCGAAGGCATAAAAAATGGCAGGGCGTTGATCAAGCACCTGGTGCGGTATGGAATCTGGTTAAAATTATTACTGCTTTTACAGTTGCCCATACCATTACACTCTCTTTGGCAATTCTTGATCTGGTCTCATTGCCACCGGCGGCCATTGTTGAAAGCATTATTGCATTTAGCGTGCTGATTATGGCGCTTAATAACCTTAAACCATTTATCCATAGGGTATTCATTGTTACCTTTGGCTTCGGGCTGATTCATGGTTTTGGCTTTGCCAATGTGTTACTGGACTACGATTTGCCCACCCTTGAGCTTTCCGTGTCGCTGCTGTCATTTGATCTGGGGGTAGAGGCAGGGCAGCTATTAATTGCCAGTATCGTTTTCGTTCCCCTGTTAAAAATGCGTCGCAGTGATTTTTATATCCGCAAGTTCATGCCTTTTGTGTCTTTCTTGATCCTGGTTATTGCGCTTTTTTGGCTGGTTGAACGCTTGAGTACGATTTAAATGGACCTATGACCACTTCGGTAGAGTTCTAAGTAGAACGTTGCCCATGAATCAGCAAGAGATGTTCGTTTACGACGATCAAAACCGAAGAATCACGCATACGGATTTCAATGGTGACTATAGCGTTACGCAAAATGATGTGATGGGACGAACTCAAACTGGGTTGTACAGGTCTATTAGACCACCTCAATTACCTTGGAATGTTAAGCTTGGCTAGAATGTGGTTGGTTTGGCGCTCACGTTGATACCCACCATACCCAATGGCACTGTATTGACAATAAGGGCAATATTCGTCGCCCTTAAACTTTTGGGTTTAGTAAAATATTTTGGATTTTTTATGGATCAAATAGCGATTGATAAAGCAAATGAAATTTATGATAAAGGCTCGATGTCTGAACTTTACAAATTCATAAAACCCTTTTTGGAGAAAGAAGATCCTTATGCTTTCTATCTTTATTCACGCTTTAGCTTGGAAGAATGGAATGAGTCTGACGAGGAATATGATAGAAGGTATGTAGACTCTCTGGCTAAAGCAGCGGAAGGAAATGTAGTAGAGGCGATGTATAGATTATCGTCGCTATATTTTACTGGAGACACCGTTGAACAGAATATTGAAATAGGTAAAAGCTATCTGGATAAAGCCTTGGCTCTTAACTATGGCCCTGCAAAATTATCGGTGGGGATTAACTTATGTTATGGCTCAAATGGTTACGAGAAAAATATTGATCGGGCCGTTGAAGTTGTATCTGAAGCTGTCAGCGAAAATGTTGAAGGAGCTACTGAAGCCTTGGAAAGAATTAAGATTACAAAAAGTTGATTGGTTCTCTTGGTTTGATGTTCTATCACCGCTGTTCACAGTGTTTGCAAAAGGGCAAACACTGCGCCCAGCTCGCATCGTGCCGTTACAGAAATCGAAGCACAGCCAAAGCCTTTTAGATCGCACTGTGTAAATAAGATTGAAGTAGGGGAGTGGTTGGATAGTTTCTTCCAGGCAAAAATTAGATATGGAGCAATATCGAATGCATAATCATAAAGAAACTAGAAGTGTGGAAGTTGTAGCTAATGATCTAAAAGAATGGTTTAACGCTAACCATCCAGATTACGCTGCGCTATTGAATCCTGGTGCAAGCCAGGATGATTTGAGCACTTTAAAAGAGTTTTTTGATAACAGGATACCTGAGGAAGTTATTGAGTTTTATCGTCATGTTAATGGGCAATCAGATCTTGATAGACCAATATTACTTAATGGGTATGTCCTTTTGCCGGCTTCAGAAGTAATAAAAACATGGAAGACGACTAAAGCCTCAATGGAAATAGTGAAAATCAACTATCGCTTAGATAAGGATTTCGGTCCTATTAAAGGATATATACAAAATCTAAATTGGATACCGATAGCATCTAATATTGCTGGTGATCTTTATTGCATCGATTTAGAGCCGTCAGAAGCTGGTTCATACGGTCAAATTATTAGGGTTGTTAAAGACGATATTAATTTGAAGCAAATGGGAGATTCATTTAAAGATTTCCTAGGCTGCTATGAAACAGCTTTAAAATCTGGAAAAGTGATCTTTAGTGAAGAATACCAGATGTTTATAAACCCTGGGGATGATGAATATCTCAATTGATTGTTAGCTTGATAGTTGCCTGATCACATGCCTTGCAAAAAGCAACGGCACCGCCAGGCTTGCATCGATCCGCTAAAGAAATCGAAGCAATGGCAAAGTCTTTTAAATCCTACGTTGTAATT
>PDSR01000100.1 GCA_002748575.1 Gammaproteobacteria bacterium | reverse complement strand
CGAAACGGATTTTTACAGTTTAACTTATGATAAGGAAAATCATTTGAAGTGGCTGGATTTTACCGCCAGGGATTATCAGGGAGAGCCTCCGCTGGATTGTATGAAAATTCGTTTGGATACTGGCATTGTAACCAGTGTGGCGCAACTATCGTTAGATAACGAGCAGTTTATAGCGGTGCCCACCGGCGAGGTTATTGGCCCTATTCGTTCTACCAGTCAGCAGGAAGTAACACTCTGGTTTCTCGGCTTGCCTTTATTAAAAATCAGTTTGCAGATGCATCATTACTCAAAAAATATCGTTTACGATGTGCGGGTGGTAGTGCCACCGGGAAGGCGTAAGCTGATGGCAGAACCGAGCTTATCCATGTCTGTTGAAGGTAATAAATTGCTGGGGGCTATAGTGCGCACTGAGCTTGGCCCGGTTGAGGGTGGTATAGTCGATGGAATGATGGATGAAAACGAACAGGCAATGATTAACTCCGGCATTGATAAAGATCGTAATTGGATCTGGGTAACAACGCAGCGTAACCTGGATATTGCGGCATTTTTTAATTATCTGGGTGATGGTAATGAGCCTGTTGCGTTACATTTAATGGACAGTATGGATAATATTGATCCACCGGAGCGCTTTCCCGGCCAGTTGCCGAATATCGGTTATAAAATGCTGGATTTCCCCGAAGATGGCTTTTTTGGTTTTGTATTGAGCACCTTTATGAGTAGCGGTTATGAAGGCGATCCGTCGGTTTTTATGTACGACTTACGCACCATGCCTGAAATTAAAATTAATGCAGAAATTTAATGCGAATAAGCCTCTTTATTAAGAGGCTTTTTTTTAAGTTTTTATTCTGTTTCGCCTTCAAAAAAATGAGCCTGTGCCAGATTAAAGGTACAGGTAGAAGCTTTCCCCGTATTGGATTTTGTTGATACCGTTAAATGTTGACCATCGGTAATTATAGAATAACCACCATGACGTTTAACAACTTTTAATTCAACGCCATCTTCGCGGGTGATCAGGTTCTGGAATAAAATTTTGCGAAAAGACTGGGTGGGATGATCGATATAAAATTCATTATAAAAATGTCCGTCGTCTACATTAACGGTTACAAAGGTGGTTGATTCATTCGTATAAAAATTTACCCGGCACTGATCACCACCGGACTTTCCTGTTAACGCGATCCTGCCCACACCATTTTTAAAAGCTTTGATCTGATCACGCAGCAAGGTTTTAAATTCTGAATGAACCGCTCCTCTTTCGCGGGGAACTTTTACCACGTTTTCGGCAAAGGCCATGGGTGAAACCAGTAAGGCAGTTACCAGCAAATGTGCTTGAATATTCATTATGATTTCCCTTAGCGTAAGTGCTTAACAAGAAGCTTGGGCAGGTTACGGGCTTCCTCTGCGAGTAACGCCTTGTGGGCTTCTGTTTGATCACCAAAAAACACACGTTTTTGATCTGCTAAAGTGGATTGGGCGGTAACAAATCGACCGGTGGCTGTAGGTGATTCAATATTCTGGCCATTTTCGTCAATGGCTTTAATGCGGCGATAAAAATCAGCCGGGCCCTGGCTGTCTTTTTGCCAGCGGTTATAAAAGTGCTTAACATTGTTGGTAATCAAGCGCTTTTTAGATTCCTTTAAGCAGGTAATGTATTCGGAGTTGGTAAGCTCGTCGCCTTTTTTAGGTTGGGTGCAGTTAATAGTTGTGTTGTATACGATATTTGCTCTCAGGTTTTTATCGCCAATAGGATCAAGCACTGCTAAAAATTCAATGGTTCGGCCAGCATTAAAGGCAACCTCTGTAGCTGCACGTATGGCAGAACCGCCTCCCCGGCCATGACCAATAAGAATAATCCTTGCCTTGCTTTCAAGTTGTGACAGCTGATTTGAAAAATCCGCTATAAACTGGCTGGAGTCTGTCGCTTCGTTATCTGTAAAACCGTTCCATCTGGCTTGAATATATTGGGCACCGTAAGATTCCACCCACTCTTTTAATTGCAAGGCGTCTTCAATGTTGGTTTGCTGATCTCCGGAAATTACAAACACATAGGTAGGGCGCTTTCCCTGTTGAGCAGTGGCGGTTTTGTTGTGAATAGTGGGTGTTTTTTGTTGGGTGCTAATTGCAGCGGTGGCTGATTTTTCTTTACCTGTTGAGGCAGTTGTTATTGCGTTGTTAAGTTGAGCCACTTTTTTTGCAAGATACGACAAGCGTTTTTTTTCTTTTGCTAACTGGCTGCGCATCTTTTGAATTTTTTTACCGCTGGCATTTCGCTGTTTGAGCAGACTGGTGAATCGAGGGTCATCTTCCAGGTTGCTATCTTCTATGGTGGATTTCGCCAGTGTCAGCTGCTGTTGTAACAGTGCCAGTTTATTCATGGCCTCGTCTTTGGTTTCCACCAGTTGTTGTTTTTTAGACAGCAAAATTTCAACTTGTTGTTGATTAGCTTTCAGTTTTTTAAAATGATCCGCTTCTTCAAATTTTTGCTTAATAGTATTCAAACTCTGATAATAATCATGGGAACGTTGGCTATCGCGCTGTACTTGTTCAATATCGTTGTCGACCAAAGCAATGGCGTTGTTTAGTCGCTCAATGTCGAACTCCTGTTGTTTAACATTGCGTTTAATATCATGGTATGCAGCTCGCTGCTGGTTGCGTTCTTTGCGAATAGTTTTTTGTGCATTCAGCACTTTTGCATCAAGGCCCCAAATCACTTTTTCCAGTTGTTTGATGGCCTGTTTGTCTTGCTGAATGGTTTTTTTCAGGTTGGTAATCTGGGACTTAACAGTGTTGAGCTGTGCTGTACTGTTAGCATAACTGAGAGTGCTACTCAACAGGGTGGTACAGGTCAACAGGGTGGCACAGGCTGCAACCTTAATGGTACTGACTAAGGCTTTAACGATACTGTGCATAAATGGCCTCTGAAATAGAAAGCTTGTTGAGGTTTATCAAACTTTGTCGTTGTCTTTTTATTTTTGTTGTTTTTTATATTGTAAACTCTGGTGCGCTATAAAATACCGAGTGCTAAAAGCATAGTGATCTCTGGCACGCAGTTCAAGCAGATATCTACAGGTTGTTTATCTTAAGCAGCAGTTTGCCATAAGTCTTTGTTACAAACTGTACAGAGCTGTTATTTGTTTGTGTGTGAGTGGTTTATCCAGTTGTTGTTGCTTAAAGCTTTTCATAAAAAAGGGGCCGATCAGGCCCCTTTAATATTACTATATAAGCTAAGTCAGGTTAACGACGTCCTGCACGACGCAGGGCTTGAGGCTTCCAGTCCACTTTGCTTGTTTCTATACCGAATACCACACCCCGGCTTTCTTCATTCTCCAGGCCTAGCGCCAGGTAGCGACCATTTTGCAGGTCATAGACGGTTTCTACTGCATACCAAGGCACCTTGGCGTTGTAGTACTGCACGGCATGGGCTTCCTGAACACGCCACAGATTGCCACGGCCATCGTACAGGTCGATCACGCCGGCTTGCCAGGTGTCTTCATCAATATAGAAAGTGCGCGCATTATAAATATGGCGGGTGCCCGATTTTAATGTCGCTTCCACTACCCACACCCGATGCAGCTCATAGCGGGTTAATTCCGGATTCAGGTGGTTTGGCTTGATGATATCGGTGTACTTCACGCCTTTCTCATCCAGCTTGAAGGAATTGTAGGGGATGTAAATTTCCTTCTTGCCCACCAGCTTCCAGTCGTAACGGTCTGGAGAGCCGTTGTACAGATCGAAGTTATCAGAAGTACGCAAACCATCTGACGCAGTGCCCGGGCCATCATAAGCTACCTGAGGAGCGCGCCTTACACGTCGTTGCCCGGCATTATATATCCACGCTTTGCGGGGCTCTTTTACCTGGTCAATGGTTTCGTGTACCAGCAGTACATTACCTGCCAGGCGAGGTGGCGATTTCACTTGCTGCTTGAAATAAAACAACAGGTTATCGTCTTCGCCCGGTGACATATCAGACAAGGAACGACGGAAAGCAATTTCTTCCTCAAACAGCACAATGTTAAATGAGCCGTTTGGTTGCGGTGTTGCCTGGCCTGCTAACCGTTTTACTGCCGTACCACGGTGGCGCACAATATGATTCCAGATGGTTTCCAGGCCATCTTGCGGAATCGGAAAGGGGACACCCCAGGATTGAAAATTTTTCAAGCCATTTCCGTTATCAGCAAGGGTGGTACTGGTTGCGTTGCTTTTGGTTTCGGTATGCACCATTTCCGGAACAGCAGCGCTGCGGCGGGTTTGATACACCGGCATTTTAAAGGTTTTATAACGCTCAAACAGCGCGATATGACCTGCTGCCAGTTTGTCTTTGTATTTCTGGTAGTTGTCGGCGGTAATGGTAAATAAAGGCTTATCATCCGGGTAGGGGTTACACAGGAAGGTGCTGCCGCTTTTATGGCAAGCGGGTGTCTGTGTCAGCCCGCCGGTGTAGGCCGGAATGGTACCATCTGCATTGCCGGCTTTTTCCGCGCCGACAGCCGTTAACGTGGTTCCTATCTTGCTGGCTTCCTCGGGGCTTACCTTAGCCAAAGTTGGCGCAGCCGTGAAAGCTGCTGCGATAAAGCCTGCTGCCAGAATGTGTTTGTTTGGTAATTTCTTTGTTATCGTTTTCATGGTTACCTTTTCCCCTAGAATGACATGCTGGCGCTGAGGGTATAGTTGTCTCGGTCGGCGAGCTGGTTATACGGCTCGGCCCCAAAGAACTCGGTATACCCGACTTTAACACTGTATGCGTTCTGGTAAACAAATTCAGCCGAGATACCCAGCGACTTTCTGTCTTCCAGGAAGTTGGTGATGGGGCCCGGTGTAGTACCGGCAACATCGTGGCTGAAACTGATGGTGGGCGTGACGTTTACCCCGGCAAATACACTGGTGTACTCTCCGCTAATTCGCAGTTTGTAGCCCCAGGCGGTTCTGTCAGGGTAGTAGTCGTCTTCGTAGGGCAGGCCTGCGGCTTGCGAAACGGCGGGATTAAACAAATCCAAAGGAAACCAGGCAGCGTCTGGAAAATAAGGTGTTGCCAGCGCTGCGTTATAGCCACTGTTAAGCAGCATTTCATCCTTGCCTGGTACATCGGCATGGGCAAATGCAATATCCAGAATGGCTTTCCAGCGGCTTGCGCCAAGCATTTGATCAAAGAAATGAATAAACGCGATTTCACCCTGGTAGTAGTTTTCCCGGATAAACCCCGGTACATAAGAACCCTGCTGGAATGCTCCTGGGGAATAGCAATCAAATGCCACTGAGGCGTCAGCACATATCTGACTCGGCAAGCCAAGCTGTGCCGCAAGCAGCACCCCGTCTTCGATCTGGAATGGCTGATCCTTACGCATACTGAGTTCCGCTGATATCGCTGTCGCGCCACCGGGTAAACCCAGATCAACGGTGGTGTTCATGCTAACCCCGAACAATTCAATATCATCGGGATATTCAACAATATAACTTGCAGATGGCAGCAGGAATACGGTGCCCAGTGGATTGCTCGATGTCAACGCGCCTCTGACAACGCTCAGGGGGGTGTTGGAATTAAACACCGAACTTGGCAATACTATTGTCGGATTGCCAGATGCATCAGCTATAGATAGCCCGGTGTCGGGGAGAGATGGTGCATAACCGCTGATGATCGGTAAGCGGGAGTTATAGCGAACATAGTAAGCAGCCACTTCCGTTTCCAGATCTTCGATAAAGTAGCGAGCCGCTATACCGTATTGGCTGTCGTCATCGCCTTCAATATCTTCACCCCTTGGCAGGTTAAAGGCTGAGCCGGGGAAATTAACAGGGCCGCCGGGCATGGTCATGGGTACAATGGCACCGTTATCGGTACCCAGTGAGTAAAAGCCATCTTCACAGCCTTTATAGCCGACCAGATCCGATGTGTTATAAAAAGTACCGCAACCGGGTGTACGTGTTTCTTCCCAGGAAAACTGATAGAACATTTCGAGCGATAAGTTTTCGCTCAGGCCCAGTGATGTATACAGGGCTTGCACCGGAATCAGTGCTTCTTTCAGCTCCGCGCCGGGTGTTAGTAATGCATTAACGTCTATCGGGTTAATCGTGTTAATGCCGTTGGGGAAGAATACACCTTCACCCCAGCTGATTACCTGTTGCCCAAGGCGCACATTTAACGGCATATCGTTGATATACCAGTCGCCCCATACGAACGCATCCAGAATCTCACCGCCTCTGCCCAATTTGGGGTTCGGTTCGGTGCGAATGCCATTTTCGTCCCGGGCTGGGAATGGAGGATTACTGCTGCCGCCATTACCTTTTTCTATTCTGCTATCGTACCAGAAGCGGCCGCGAACAAATGCGCCAAAATCCTGATAGGTAAGATCGACATCGATAGTGCCTTTAACGATTTCAGAAAAGGTTTTACCCTTGGCATACAGCAGATTACTGTTGTCCTGCGAGCCGGTTGAATGACGGTGGGTTTTGCCCTCACCGGTGGCCGGGTTATATTTTCCGGCAGCAAACGCGCTTAACGGGCCAACCCCTTCGTAGTCGATATCTGATGCACGCCAGCCAAACCCCATCGATAAGGTGGTATCAACTTGTACGTTTACATCGCCAATTTGGGTTTCGTAGGCATTCCCTGGAATAGGTGCGAGCACTGAGGTAGCTATTGCTGCTGTCAGTGCTGTCAGCTTATAAGGGTTTCGTTTTCTCATGAGAGTAAAACTCCACTTTCTTGGTGATTGTTATTATTAACCCTGAGCACTAAAGAATGAGTACTAAACGGGGTGGTTATGCAAATCAGTGTTAAATTATAGGCGTAAATATGCACAACACTTTAAAACTACTATAGGTGCCTTTTTTTTAGAAGTGAAATTTTGGTCAGAAAAACTTTAACTGCTTGGTTTAACCACTTATGCGCATACAGGTAGGCAATCATTTCAACGGGCTGGAGTTGAACGTTTATGTTATCTGTGTTCCCCTAAGGGCTTTTTATTGGATAGATCAAACGGTATTGTGAATAAGCTTATCAATCAACTAAACGCAGCCCAGCAACAGGCGGTCTGCTCGCAAGCTTCCAGGTTGTTAGTGCTGGCAGGTGCCGGTTCCGGTAAAACCCGCGTACTGGTTCACCGTATTGCCTGGATGATCGAAACACAGGGCCTGGCACCCCATAATATTCTGGCAGTAACCTTTACCAATAAAGCGGCCGCAGAAATGCGCCAGCGTATTGAATCCCTGTTACAACGCCCGTTGGGTGCCATGTGGGTGGGCACTTTTCATGGTATTGCCCACCGATTGCTGCGCACCCATTGGAAAGAAGCCAATTTGCCAGAGAAATTTCAGATTCTTGATGCCGATGATCAGTTGCGCATGATTAAGCGCCTGGCTAAATCCATGAATTTAGACGACACCCGGTTTCCGCCTAGACAATTACAGTGGTATATCAACGAGCAAAAAGACGAAGGCCGCCGTGCCCAGCATATTGATCATCGTAACGATCCAATGGAAAAAGTATGGGTAGAGGTTTATCAGCAGTATCAGCAAGCCTGTGATCGCGGTGGTATGGTGGACTTTGCCGAACTGCTGTTGCGCTCCCATGAGCTATGGCTGAATAACCCGCCGCTGTTAGCGCATTATCAGCAACGCTTTCGCCATTTGCTGGTAGACGAATTTCAAGATACCAATGCGGTGCAGTATGCCTGGTTAGGAGTATTAGCCGGGCAAACCACAGACATTACCATCGTGGGCGACGATGATCAGTCGATCTACGGCTGGCGTGGCGCACGCATTGAAAATATTCAGCGATTCAGTGAAGACTTTGGCGGTGCTGAAGTAGTGCGCCTGGAGCAAAACTATCGTTCCACCGCCAATATTCTGAAAGCAGCCAATGCGGTGATTGTGCATAACAGTGGCCGGCTTGGAAAAAGTCTTTGGACCGAGGGTGTTGATGGTGAGCCTATATCGTTATACGCCGGTTTTAACGAAGTGGATGAAGCACGGTTTATTGCTGATCGTATCGAATCCCATATAAAAGAAGATTACCAGCGCAGTGATATTGCGATTCTGTATCGCTCCAACGCCCAGTCGCGGGTGTTGGAAGAAGCTTTAATTCGTGCCGGTGTGCCCTATAAAATATACGGCGGTCACAAGTTTTTCGAGCGTTTGGAAATTAAAAATGCGTTAGCCTATTTGCGATTGCTTGGCCACCGCGACGACGACGCCTCATTCGAGCGTGTGGTGAATACCCCAACCCGTGGCATCGGCGATAAAACCGTGGAAAAAATCCGTCAACTGGCGCGAGAGCAGCAGCGCTCTATGTGGGAAGCCAGTTTGGAGTTGCTGTCTCATAAACTGCTGCCTGCCAGAGCGGCCAATAACCTGCGTCAGTTTATGGGGTTAATTGAACGATTGGATCAGGAAACCCGTTCGCTGTGTTTAAGTGAGCAAGCTG
>PDSR01000099.1 GCA_002748575.1 Gammaproteobacteria bacterium | reverse complement strand
CTGCCTTTGTGGGCGTCATGGAGTTGTTGAAGGTTGCCGGCGGGGTCGTACTGGTAGTGCCGCTGGATGATCGGTTGTTTCGATTGGCCATTAGTGACCCGATGCTGGGCAATGCGTCCTGCCGGGTCGTAATCCCACTGGCTGATCAGATCGCCCTGTTGTTGGGCGGTGGTTCGCCCATCAGCATCCCGTTGGTATTGGCTGATGCAGGCACCGTTGAAGTCGATAGCGGTTAAATAACCGGAATGATCGTGCTGATAGCCGATTACCTCACCACTGGGTAATTGCGTTGCCGTGCGGTTGCCGAAATGATCGTACTGGTGTGTCAGGGTATGGGTGTCCTGGGTTTCTTTCGCCAGGTGGCCGGAAGGGGTGTAGGCGAATTGCAGAGTGCGGTGTGTGTTAATGGCTTCGGTTAATTGGCCATTGGCATTGAACACAAAATTAATGGTGTCGCCATCCGGGCACTGTTTTTGGATCAATCGCCCCAGAGGATCGCGGTGAAACACGGTGGTGTTGGCGGCGAGGTCGGTGGCATCTTCGTGGTCGCCTTCAATTTGTTGTATCAAATACCCGGCGGGGTCGTATTGATACTGTTGGGTGCGGCCATCAAACCCGGTTTCTTTGATCAGGCGTTCGTCGGCATCGTAGGTTAATTGATAGCGTTCGCCTTTTTCATTGGTCAGGCCCACCAGATTACGTTCGCTATCGTAATGGTAGTGAAAGCCATGCCCCAGTGCGTTGATACGTTGTGTTACCTGGGAAAGTCCGTCGTATTCAAAACGGGTGGTGTGGCCTGCGCCATCGATGTATTGAACCAGTTGGCCGCTGGAGTTGTAGGCCATGTGCAGTTGGCGGCCGTCCGGGTAGTGAATATCGGTCAGGTGGCCGCTGCTATCGTATTGGTAAGTGGTTTCTTTAGCTCCCTGGCTGATCCGGGTAATCTGCCCCAGGGCGTTGTGCTGGTAGTGGGCGGTCTGCTGGCTGTCGGCCACCAGGTTTCCCTGGTCATCCCACTGCAAATAGCGCTTGTTGCCATCGGGTTGAATAATGGTAACGGGCAGGCCATGGCGGTTATAAAAATACCGGGTTTCAAATCCTTCCGGTGTGGTGGTTTTTGTCACCAGGCCCTGTTCGTTCCAGTCGGTTAGCCAGGTGTTGCCCAGGGCATCGCTGTATTCGGTGGGGTTTTGTTCGCTGTCGTAGGTAATGGCATAGCCGCCCCCTGCGGGGTCCAGGCAGGCGGTCAGGTTGCCTGTGTTGTTATAGCGATATTCGAAGGCATGGCCGTTGGGGTTGGTTTTTTTAATCAGGCGTTGGCAATCATCGTATTCAAAGAGGGTGATGTGGCCAGCCGGGGACACTTCTTTGGTGATCAATCCGGCTTGGTTGTAGTGAATTTCAAGTACGCCGCCGTTACTGTCGATGGATGTGGAAACCCGCTGTGCTTCGTTCCATTGGAAACGATAGTGGTAATTGCCCTGATCCCCCCATTGTTCAATACACTTGCCGTATTTGTCGTATTGATCCCAGCGCAAATGAAAGCGATAGCCGCTTTTTAAGGTACGTTGTGTCAGGATATGGTTTTTATAGTGGTAATGCTCCGGGTGCTGGCTGCGGTCTGTGGCTGTTATCAGGTCGTTGTGGGTATCATAATCGTAGGTGGCCAGTGTCAGGGCGGGCTGTGATGTGGGGAGCGTCTGGCCGAAGGTAATCCGGCGGATGTTGCCCTGTTCGCGGTGAATCACCAACTCGGTGCCCCAGCTGCTTGTTAAGCCGATCAGTTCACCGGTTTGTGGGTGGTAGAGGCAGTTCCATGCGTTACCCCGCTGATCACTGATGGCTTGCAGGGGGGCCATGTGTTCGCCGGTAAAGTGTTTATCCGGTTTGGCTTTTTGCCGTATCACATAAATCTGAGGATATTCTCGGTGTAGAAAAATACCCTCGGTTTCATTAACGCTAAACTCCCCCACATCGGGCAGGGGGAAAGGTATATGGCGGCCTTCGGCATCGCTGTATATCACTTGCTCGTTATCAATCGCCAACTGTTCACAAAAAGGGTGTGTCCAGCCGAACCCCAGCCCCTGATGGCGATCATTGCCACTGCGATATACCCGAGTCCATGCTAGTGGTAACAGTCCCGGTAACTGGAAATCAGTGAGTTGCAGAATCTCTTCACCCGTGACCATGCTGATGGGCTCGCCGCTGAGCGGGGTGTTGTCGATGCTGGCGGTGGGTTTGTTGGCATCATTAACACCGGGCTGGCGGCTGCTGCCTCCGTGATTCAGCCGTAAACGGTTATCTGCGGAGTGATCGACATAAAAGGTTTTACGGGTATTGGAGGCAATGATTTTCTGGCGGCGGGGTTGGATTTTTTTCAGCACGCTGGCCAGCTCACTCAGGATATTCACCACCTTGTTGAGTAAGCCTGTCGATGTGTGCCCCAGTTTGGCCAGTTGAGCTGGTACGGCAGTGCCGCCACTGACGGCGGCTATCAGCACTTCCAGCGCAATGTCGGTGCCAATGCCTGCCAGCGCACGGGTTTGTTCTACGGGCGATAACGCCTCCCAGTAGCGTTGTGGAAAATCATACAGCGCCTGGCGCACGGTGCGATCCGACACCAGCAATACCAGCTTTTCGAAGGTTTCGTCGCTGGCCTGAAAAAAACGCTCGGCAGCGGCGCTATGGTTTTCAATGATGCGTTCGATTTCATCGAAGTTACCGGTGACAATATGCCCCCACAGATCCAGGTAGGCCTGTTGCGCGTCATTCAGTGCGGTGCCCACAGCCACAATAAATTCGCCAAAGCTGGTGACGCTATCGCCGATCCCCTGTAACGCGGCACCGGAGTAGATTAACGCTTTTTCTGCCCAATGCAGTTCAGCTAACACCTGCTCCTGGTATCTGGTATTTTGTTGAGCATTGATAATAATATCGTTGAGCGTTTGCTTGAGCGCCTTACGCAACGCCTCGGCCTGTTGTTGTGCCTGGCTATCCTGCTGGGGAATAAAGGTCAGTTCATAGCGCCCCCCCAGGGGCACCTCGGCATGGAGCCGCCCCTGATCATCGGTGGTGCCTTCCACAAACAGGCTGCGATCCGATTTCAGGGTTAAACGATAGGGCACACCGCGCACCGGTGTATCGGCATGATCCCTGTACAGATAGCAGGCATCAATGGTGTGTTTGTTATTGAAGCAACTGACGATAGCGGAAGGCGGTGTCCTGGGCAGATGGGCGCTGGCGGTCACTGCCTTGGGCAGGGTTGAGTTGCGTGGAGTTGAATTCTCAGGTGCTGAACTGTTGGCGGTTGAATCGGGCATGGCTTTGAATATCTGCGGGTTTGGCTTCCCAGAAAGACAGCCACAGGGAAAGAATTTGGCGGGTTTTTATTCCCGGTATGTTTGAATTGAAACGAGCATTGTGTAAATGGATCAAATAAAAGGCCTGGTTATCGGTGCCACCGGCAGTGGAGCCGGAAAAACAACGGTCAGCCTGGCCATAATGGCCTGGCTCAAGGCGAAAGGCATGCAGGTGGCGCCGTTCAAGGTGGGGCCGGATTTTATTGATCCGGGCCTGCACACCAAAGTTTCCGGGGCGATCAGCCATAACCTGGATTCCTGGATGCTTTCCAGGGAATACAACCAGCAACTGTTCAGGGCTAAAAGCAGGGGCAAGGATATGGCCGTGGTGGAAGGGGTGATGGGGCTGTTTGATGGCTATGATGGCCTTGCCGAAACCGGCTCCACCGCGCAGATGGCCAAATGGCTGGGGCTGCCGGTGTTGTTGGTGGTGTCGGCCAAAGGTAAGGCGAGAAGCGTGGCCGCCATTGTGAAAGGTTTTGAATCGTTTGATCCGGCTGTGCAGTTTGCCGGCGTTATTTTTTCCCAGGTTGGCAGCGAACGCCATTATGGGTATTTGCGAGATGCAGTGACACAAAATTGCAGCACTCCTTGCCTTGGATACCTTCCCCATAACGATAAGGTCGTAATGCCGGAGCGCCACCTGGGGCTGCTGACTGCCGACGAAATGCCGCTATCTGATGAAATGCTGTCTACCCTGGTATCTATGGTGGATAACTATCTGGATATGAATACGCTGCTTAACCGTTTGTCCCATATACCCCTGTCAACTCCAGAGCCAGAGCCATCTGTTGCGGTGGCTCCCAAAGCCCGGATTGCTGTGGCACGGGATCAGGCGTTTTGTTTTTATTACCCTGATAATCTTCAGGCGTTGCAAACTGCCGGGGCCGAGATCGTGATGTTTTCCCCGTTACGGGATAATGCGCTGCCGGAAAATATCGACGGTCTTTATTTGGGGGGCGGCTATCCAGAGCTTCACCTTGGCAAACTGGCGGCAAAGCAGGGGCTGTTGCAGCAAATCCAGCAGGCAAGCCGCAACGGTATGCCCATTTATGGGGAATGCGGTGGCTTTATGTACCTGTGTCGGCATATTGCACTTGCTGATAAGGTAATGCCTGATAGTGCGGCAGGCAAAATGTGCCATATTTTTGATGTGGATATTCAGATGTACACAAGGCTTCAGTCTTTAGGGTACCGTGAAATTACCCTGTTATCCGATACCCTGATTGGTAAAAAAGGGGATGTGATTCGCGGCCATGAGTTTCATTATTCGTCTATTGCCGGTGGTAGCGAGGGCAATAAAGCGGGCGTCTATCAGGTGGCATCAAGAACCGGCCAGCAGATTTCCCTTCAGGGGTATCAAAAAAATAACACCCTGGGTTCTTATCTGCATGTTCATTTTGGTTCCAACCCCAATGCGGCCCGCCGGTTTGTGGATTGTTGTGCCCGCTATAACGTTGAACGGGCCAGCTAATCGGTGGTTGTTTCTCCCCCCAGGATATTTACCCGTTCTTCAACAAAGATTGGTTTTTTGCTTTGAATGATAAAAAGCTTCAATAAATAAGTTCCCGAGTCATAATCCACACACCCCATACAAGGTTGAGTGATGGTATATCGAAGTTTGATATATTCCGGGAATTCTTCAATACCTGAAAACTGCAAATCATAACTATAAGATACTAACCCCAGGGAAATCATTACAACTTGCTCGGTGCTAAAATCAATGCTGGATATTGTTTCATCCGATAAATAATGTTCGTAGTGCCCCAGGCTTGATAATAGGCCCAACTGAGAGGTGATTACCTCAATACGCCTTCTATCTTCTGAATCAGGAAGGTCATTATACATCCCGTTTGCGTCTAGCTCTCTATAGTTCACCCCTGCTTGATTGGCGGTTGTTTCTTCCCCCAGGATATTTACCCGTTCTTCAACAAAGATTGGTTTTTTGCTTTGAACGATAAAAAGCCTCATTAAATATCTTCCCGTGTCATAATCCGCACACTCCATACATGGTTGAGTGATGGTATACCGAAGTTTGATATATTCCGGGAATTCTTCAATACCTGAAAGCTGCAAATCATAACTCTCAGTTACCGAACCCAAGGCAACCATTACAACTTGCTCGGTGCTAAAATCAATGCTGGATATTGTTTCATCCGATAAATAATGTTCGTAATGCCCCAGGCTTGATAATAGGCCTAATTGAGAGGTGATCACCTCAATGCGCCTTCTATCTTCTGAATCAGGAAGGTCATTATACTTCCCGTATGCACCTATCTCTCTATAGTTCACCTCTGCTTGACTGGTATGTGAATCTCCGGCACACCCGTTGATAGTTAAAGCAATAAGAAGAAGCAATGGAAGGATCAAAATATTGGTATTCATAGTAATTCCTTTTTTATCCGTTGAGCGAGTCTAAAAATTATCCGTGTGATTTAGGCCAATAAAATTAATAGTTATTGGCCAGCGGCGCTCCTCAATGGCAGTGTTTATTCGTTTGGGATTATAAGCCCGCAGCCACTTAGTTGCATACCCCGACACTCGATGCCCTGATCGGTAAAAAAGGGGGGGCGTGCCCAACCGGTTTGTAGATTGTTGTGCCCACTTGGTGCCTGATTGAATAATGTACTGGCTTGATATACTATTTTGTGTATGCATTTGTGTGAGCAGAGGTGTGATCATGGCTACAAATCTCTCTATTGATACCAATTTACTTGAAGAAGCATTAAGCATTGGTGGTCTTGCTACAAAAAAAGACACTGTCAATCAGGCGCTGGAAGAGTATGTGCAGCGACGCAAACAAAAGCAGATAGTTGACTTGTTTGGAAATTTACCAGCAGACGCAGACTATAATTATAAAAAGGGTCGCAAATGAGCGGTGTGCTTGTTGATACCTGCATTTGGTCATTAGCCTTAAGAGGTAAGACCCCAAAAGAAAAAACTGCTGCCAACATCCTGGCTCGTTTAATTGATGAAAACCGAGCCAAAATAATTGGCCCAATAAGGCAAGAGGTTTTATCCGGCTACAGCAATAAGGCCAGCTATGAAAAACTACGTTCTAAGCTTTTGTACTTTCCTAATGAAAAAATATTAGACTCAGATTATGAGGCCGCGGCTGAATACTCAAATATTTGCAGAACCAAAGGTATTCAGGGCTCGCATATAGATTTTTTAATTTGTGCTGTAGCCATACGCTTAAAAATGAAAATCTATACAACCGATAAAGACTTTCAAAATTACGCTAAATACTTACCAATACCCATGTTTGATGAAAGTTAACGCCCACGTAATGGGCGCGAGCCTGCGAGCGTCCTAATTGACGCGCTTGTCTGGTTTTATTTGACCAGAACACTGATTGCTCTTGCTGGAACTCTTTCTGCCTTAGCCCTGAAATCATCTGAAAAGTAATCGGCTAAGTTTAATCGAGTTTTATCCATTTTGATTCCTAAGTCATGCGGAAATCTAATGCATTAGTGAGGCGCGCCGGCAGTCATTAGAAAAAGCATACGCGCACCCAACCAAATAGAATGAAAAAGAGGCCCAGTTACAGCACTGGATATACCCACAACTGCGAACTATGCCATCGTTTTAAAGTTTTTTAAGGGCAATTAGTAGATGCAACCATATACTTAACTGAATGGCCGAATACATATTCTGATCCAATATAATCATTAACTTTTTTTGCACACCAGTCTAATGCTAAACTCTTTTCTTCAAAATCGACACCATCCCAACATTGAGATACATCCTTTGCACGATCCCCAGCAAAAAGCGCATTTGATTCTGTAATACTACAAGAAGAATAAGTAGCTGCATCTGAACCATCAGAGTTTTCAGAGCCACAAGAAGAAAGTAAAATACATCCAACTAAAATAAATAATTTTTTCATTTATTTATCTCCAAAATCTTACCGCATGAAATATTTTCGATATTTTCATTTGCTTGTATCTCTACATGCTCGTTTGGCAAACATGGGGTCAATATAGCGCTACTACGCTCTATTTTATTTCGAACTCCATTAATCCATATATCTACACTAGCTTCCGTCAAGTTCATTATAGATACTGACTGAGCTGTTTCTATATTTGAATCTGCCATTACATTTGCAGATAAAATGAGAACCATGAGTATAAATTTTTTCATTAGTATTATTCCTCTGGAATAGAAAATTGTATGAACACGTAAGCATGTTTTACGTTTAACATATCCAATAAAACAAGTGATAATCGTAATTTTTTGCAGGAACCTGCGTCAGCAGGTCGCTTTTCTAAACTTTTTAAATGCCGTAGGCTCAAAAGAAAACACAAACTCCGGCTCCCTTCAGCGTTCGAAAAGAACGCTGCTTCAACGAAGCCAAAAGCATCAACTAGCTCGGCCACCCGTTGTATTGCTTTCAAAGTGTAGATCAACAACCAATCTTGAGCAATAAACAAGGCTCCCTTACCGAAGCCGTTCTGTCACTGAGCCATGGCTTTCTGCTAATAGCAATTTACTTTTACAAGCGATGAATCACCACCAGCCACAACTTCCAGACAAGTAGAAAATATACGGGCATGACCAGCACAAAATAGGCGCTTTTAAACATCTAACGCAGAATTTACCACTTAACCTGCGGGTAAATATTATTTCTTGCCTGAATTTATTCACTCCAGCCGCTGCCAATCGCTTTATACAATGCAATAAGATTTAAACCACTGGCCTGGCGTGCTGCCAATAATTCCTGTTGGTACTCTAGCGTTTCCAGTTGCACACGGATGACATCATCCAGGGTTTTATCACCATACTTAAATAATTTTTGTATCGAGGCTTCGCGCTGTTGGTTGTTGCTGACGGTATCTGCCATTTCATTGACTTGTCGGGTAAGCGCATATTGCAGCTGATAACGGTTATCCACTTCAGCAAGTGCTTGTAAAATAGCGTGGTTGTATTCGAGTAAAGCCGTTTTAAGTGCGGCGTCTTTGGCATTGACATTCGCACGGATTTTGCCGGCAGTAAATATAGGTAACTGCACGCCAAAGCTGGCGATACTGCCCCAACCATCCAGATCGGTTAACAACTCTATGCGGCCTGTTTGCCATAAAAAGCGTAGATCAAAACGGGGTAAAAAATCGGCTTTGGCGCTGGCCAATGCTGCTGCTTTCGCCTGAACATTGGCCGCTGCGGCCATCAGGTCGGGGCGCCTGTTAAGTAACCCTTCAGGTTGCTCACCACTTGGCGGCAACGGTAATTGCAAAAACAGTGCTGATTGCGCGAGCTGTTGTTTATCTAAATGAAAGCCTT
>PDSR01000098.1 GCA_002748575.1 Gammaproteobacteria bacterium | reverse complement strand
GTTGAACCGATGGGGTGCAAATTTGAGTAGCCGATGGAATATTTTGTGGTTTGTAACCAGTGAATAAAATCATCCATAGATAACGGCTTGGTTAAATGATATCCCTGTATCAAGTCGCATTCCAGTTCGCTTAACTTTAATAACAGTGCCTCATCTTCAACACCTTCGGCAACCACGCGCATTCCCAGACTGTGACCAATGGTTAAGGTTGCCTGAACGATATGCTGGTCTTCATCGCTCGATAGCATGTCTTTAATAAAGCTACGATCAATTTTAAGTTCTTTCATCGGCAAGCGTTTAAGGTGGGCCATACTCGAATATCCGGTACCAAAATCATCAATCGCTGTTGTAAAACCCAGTTTATGCCATTTTTTAAGTATGTCCGATGCCAGGTCAAGATTTGCCATCATCGCTGTTTCTGTCATTTCGAACGTAAGATAGTTAGGGTTTATTTTATATCGTGTTAGCGTTTCGATAATAAATGCTGTCAGATCCTCTTCTTCCAGATTATGAGGCGATATGTTAATGGAAATACTCAGCAAATAGCCTTGCTGATGTAATTTTTTCAGTGCCTTAACTGAATTTGTAATAACCCAGCGTGTAAGCAGTTTAATAACCCCTGAGTTTTCTGCCAGGCCCACAAATTCATCCGGTGGTACAAAACCGTGTTCGGGGTGGAGCCAGCGTAGTAACGCTTCAGCACTTACAATCGAACGGGTCTTACTATCAAGCTGTGGTTGTAGATAAATCTGTAACTCATCATTTTCCACCGCATGTTTAAGGTCGTTGATTAGCGATAATCGTCTTTCGCTGTAAGGGTTGTAAGCTTCATCATACAGCTGGCATATATTGGAAAACTGTAAGGCCTGTTCTATGGAAACAAACGCGTTCCTCAGCCAGATTTCCCTGTTAAAATTTGCTTGATGTATTGAACAGATGCCGGCATAGGTTTCCAGATCCAGGCTGATGCTACCCATTTGAAAACGTTTTGGGAGCTGCTTCAGTGAGTTAGTTACCAGATTGATCGCATTTTCGCTAGAGGGTGCTTTAATAAGGAAGGCAAATGTGACTCCTTGAATCACCGCTAGATTTTCACCTTGTTGATTCAGGTTGGATTTGAACTGGGCCGGCACTCCTTGCAAAATTGTTTTTAAATGCAGAGCGACAAAATTTGAAAGCTCGTCGCCGACATAGCGGCCAAGCGTGTTGTTTATATCCCTTAAACCTTTAATTTTGATTAGCGCTAAAAATGTATTTACTTGCGGGTTTGCATCTTTAATAACATTCGTCATGGCTCTGTCGAGCATGTTCTGGTTTGCCAGGCCGGTATTAGCATCATGCAGTGCTTGTTGTAGCAGTGCATCTTCAGCTTTTTGTAATTTACCAATCATTGAGTTTTGTAGCTTAATCGCGGCGGCTTTTGCTTGTCGATCCTGGCGGATGCGATCAGCGATAGCCATCGTGAGAATGGATATTTCCAGAACGCTGCCAATTTGTGGT
This sequence comes from Gammaproteobacteria bacterium, assembly GCA_002748575.1. Taxonomy (GTDB): domain Bacteria; phylum Pseudomonadota; class Gammaproteobacteria; order Pseudomonadales; family Ketobacteraceae. The sequence continues at coordinate 7,149 of PDSR01000098.1, read as the reverse complement.
GTGAATAGGGTATATGCATTAGCAGGAATCAGACCGCGCATCATCGCAATATAAACCAACAAGCATGTGAGCAGGCTACCCCAGCCTAATAAAAAGAAACGAGCCGTTTTTTCGCCTGATTGATAACTGATGATTCCTGCCGACATCATTAACACCATTAACCAGGCGATTGTGATGTCGGTCATACTGGTAGCAATGTCAAAGCGTAAAACTTGCGAAAAAACGGCAAGGAACAAACAAGGTATCTGGGTAGCACTTAATAAAATATGGATTTTCGGAGCACGCTGCCTGGTTTTTAAAAAGGATTGGGTGAACAAAATACCAAACAGGCTCGAAATACTGATAAAGAACAGGCTTGAGCTTTGGTGCCAGTTATCGGCAAATGTCCAGATTAAACTGAGGCCGTGGTTGGTGGCGCCCGCTTGGGCCAGTCCGGTGGTAATAATGAAGCATACATAATAAAGGTACATTCGATGTTGTGTAGCAACATAAACCAGCAGATTGTATAGCGCAGCAATAAAAAACATGCCAAAGAATAGCCCCCATAAGAACTCTATTCTTGTGCCATTGGCCAGAAAGTTTTTTGTGGTTTGTGCGCTTAGTGAAAATGGTTGTTTAGCTAAACTGTGTACTTTAACTAAAAAGTCATAATCGCGGCCAGCCTGAATGGGAACTTCGAATGCCATGAGCCGGGTTTGCAGCATACGCTTATGAATGGATTGAACATTATTGTTTTCAATAATTATCGGTGAATCTGATAAAGGGTCTAACACCAGAGTAACACTTTCATATCGTGGGTAGGGGTGATCTAAAACAATAACACCCTCATTGGTACTTAAGTCAGCGCCGGTTTTAAAGGAACCATAAAACCAGTAGTCCGTATTGGGGCTGGTAATAGTGAACGAATCCTGTTTAACGGCGCTTTGAATAATGTATTTTAGATCACGATTTGTAACAGGCTCTGAATTGGCAGGCGTTTCATAGACCTTAAGATGATTGGTTAGGCTGACTCTGGGAGATGAATCACTTATCTCATCTAACGAATAGGCGCAGGCGCACGAAACACCGAGTGCCAGCAATATTAATAGCCCTCGGAGAACGGCAATAAGTAGTATGTTTAGTTGGTATAAACCGATCATCTTCAATAAATACATCGTCGATTTATGGATAGAATATAATCAGTCTAGTCTTTAAGAGCAGAGGCTGCCATATCAGGAATTGATAAAACAGGGCTACATAACAAAGGGTTATAAAAGAAGATGCCAACAGTGCTAAATGGTGTGCTTTTGAACTATTACATCTAAAGCTTACAGAAAAAACTGCATCTCACCATTTAGCATAATGATCTTCGGCAAATCCCGGTTGCCCGTTTAAAGTAATGGTTTTGCCGTTCGTCAATTTTATATCGCCGTAAAAACGGCCAAATAACTGTGTAAAGTTTGATGCCAGCAGCACTGCATTTAGTTTCTCGGATCGCTCGCCTTCGGCTTCAAAGCGCAAATCTACTGAGCCATCACAGGATTGAATTTTCCATTGGCCGTAGCGGTCTTTACGGTCATAAATAAAGCGTATCTGACCCACTTTATATAGCCTGTTATCAACCCATATGCCATTCTCGGTATAACCGGTTTCATTAACCCCGGATGCAAAGTTAAAACCGATTCTGTGGCCATTTTCAAGAAAACCGGAAAGACTGGCCCAGTTCCAAGCGGTTTCCCGGCGCATATAGCCACAGCTCCAGTCATAACTGCCTAAAGTTGTGTTTTGGTCTAGTCGAATATGTTTATCTTTCCATTCGATATCGCCGGTTACATTGAGTGCCGGTGCTTTTTGGGTATAAGCCCAGCCGCTGTATCCATTCTGGGTGCAAACGGCCAATGGCTGGTAGTTTTCGGGCTCGCTGATCGTGATATTCACTTTGATGCTTTTTCCCAGATTAACACGCAGGTTTCTTTCTCGGGGGCATTCGCTGGCAGTGAGCTGAAAACGGTTTTTGCCTTTTTTGAAGTGGCTGGTGCCGCCATCGGGCTGGATGGAAAGTGAAGTGTTAAATCCCAAAGGTTGCAGGTAGCTGTATTCATCAATATGCTGCGTGTTACGGTCGAACAGGTAGATAAAGGCATTGCCAAGGTATTTTATATCTACCAGCGCACAGCCGAGCACTATGTCTTCATTTGTTACCCCAAGAAACTGAAACTGATTAAAGTGAAAGTGCTTTTCAATGGCGGTAGCTCGCCTGTCCATAACGCTATGGTAATCGTAATCTTGATAGTTGATTTCGCGTACAGGATCTTTGAATACCCCAAACTGGGGTTGTCCGTTGGCTGTTATCAATTTATTGTGTTTAACCATAGGTTGCTCATTTTAATTTGCAAAACAAAAAAGGGTTTTTATGTATACGGTCATGAAGCACGCCCATATCATGTTTGCGCTGATCAGCGGCATACTGTTTCTGATTCGCGGTATATGGATGTTAGTGGATTCGCCACGCTTAATGCAACGATGGGTGAAGATTGTTCCCCATATTATTGATACGTTGCTGCTGATGTTTGCTGTTGGACTAATGATGCAGATTCACCAATACCCTTTTGTTCATGGTTGGCTGACAGCTAAGGTAGTGGCTTTGTTGGTTTATATAGTGGCCGGCACCGTTGCGCTCAAGCGCGGGAAAACAAAAATGATTCGAGCAGCAGCTTTCGGTTTTTCTTTGCTGTGCTACCTGTACATACTGAGTGTTGCGTTTAATCACCATTCACTTGGGGCACTTATCAAGATAGTTTAATGGGTTTATTGCCTACTCAACCCTATTGCATTTTGATATCACTCTTCGCGCTTTGGCCGCTGTCAAAGCAGTGGGGATTATTCGCTGACCAAAGTGCCAGATGCCCGCGATTCCCAAAAGCGACATTTGCCGGTGCTGGCCTCAATGAATCGTGATCAGACGTTGGCCCTTTCGTTGGCTTTTGCATTGCTTCAGTTAGTTTTGTGTATTCCGGTGATTTGGCTGCTGGATAAATATTTACCGCAATTATTTGGTAAACCAAACGCTGATGGGCCTTTGCTGCCACCCTTAACAAAAGCGGGCAGAGCAAAGAGAACCCAGCAGTGATTCCTGTAATGGGGCGTTTACAGCCCCAGGCTGCGGCCAATGATTTCTTTCATGATTTCATTGGTCCCGGCAAAAATGGGCGTGATACGTGAATCTACATAAGATCGTGCAATCGGGTATTCCATCATATAGCCATAGCCACCATGGAGTTGAACACATTGGTCTGCAACCCGGTTTTGCAAATCGGTACACCACCATTTGGCCATAGATGCTTCTTCCGATGTTAATGTCCCTTCGTTAAATTTCATGGTCAGACTGTCAACAAAGGTCTGGCCAATGGTGATCTCTGTATGCATTTCTGCCATTTTGAAGCGAGAGTTTTGAAACTTGCCAACGGGTTTGCCAAAAGCGGTACGCTCTAACACATAGTCCATCGTTTCTGTAAAACAGAAATGGCAAACGGCCATGGCACCAAGCGCACACGCCAGGCGTTCCTGCGCTAGTTTCTGCATTAAATAAATGAAGCCCTGGCCCGGCTGGCCGAGTACGTTGTCTTTTGGCACCACAACATTTTCGAAAAATAATTCGGCAGTGTCCTGGGATTTCATTCCCATTTTTTTAAGGTTACGACCACGGGTAAAACCTTCCATGCCGCGTTCAAGTACAATTAATGTAACACCTTCGTCGGCCTTGGCTGCAACTACCACCAGATCCGAAATAATGCCATTGGATATAAAGGTTTTACTGCCATTAAGAATATAGTGGTCGCCCTTATCTTCCAGTCTGGATTTAATGTTCTGCAGGTCGGAACCGGTGCCTGGTTCGGTCATACCAATAGCTAAAATGGCTTCACCTGAGCAGATTTTGGGTAACCAGCGGGATTTTTGTTCAGGTGTACAATAAGCATCCAGATAAGGGGCGATAATGTCATTGTGCAGGCTCAGGGCAAAACCCGCTTCGCCGATCATGGCAAGCTCTTCGACCATGATGACAGAGTAGCGAAAGTCTTTTAAGCCAAGTCCGCCATATTCTTCGTCAATAAAGGGTGCTAAAAATCCGTTTGCTCCTGCTTTTTCCCAAACAGCGCGATCTACGATACCGTTTTCAATCCATTCTTCTGTATAAGGGGCAACTTCCTCTTCACAGAAGCGGCGAAAATTTTCTCGAAATATATTGTGCTCTTCTTCAAAAATGGCTCGATTTTCAAATGTCATTTCTTTTTGCTCCGTACAGCTTAAACCATGACTGGTCGGTATTTATATTAACGGTAAATCCTGCCCGGGATAGTGACGCTATCTTCCAATATGCCTGATATGATCGCTTATTAGTCTGACACTGTATGCTGCCTGCTTTGGAATCATTGCCCGCGCACCGTACAATTTATCAATCCATTCTTTAGTGTGCTGATAGTAGATTAATCAGGGGGTGACTGTCGAGGTGCAAACGGTAATGACTAATAAATAACTGAGATAAGCAGTTTGCAGAACTTACTTAAGTCTTATTAAATGATGCATTTAGGTATGGTGTTTTCCAATTTTTGTCTAACCGGTTGTCATATCCTTCTATTTTAAATCTTCCAGTGCTTCCCAGCGCTCAAACGATGCCTCCAATTCCGCTTCAACCTCTGTCAGGCGGTTTTGTAATTGCTGCACTTTGTCGGGGTTTGCCTGATACAGTTTTGGGTCGGCCAGATTTGCGTGAAGCTCAGCCTGTTCTTGTTCCAGCTCTTCGATCCGTTGTGGCAGGGCTTCCAGTTCCCGGGTTTCTTTGTAGCTCAGTTTTTTTGTTTTCGACGCTGTTGCAGTGAGGGTTGCACTGTCAGGGGTGGTTTCATTTTTATCTTTGCCGGGAGTGGTTTGAACACTGGCTTGTTGAGTGTCAGTTTTTTGCGCTCTGGTTTTAGGTACGGGGCGTTGCCGGACCCAGTCGTCATAGCCGCCCACATATTCCCGCACCACGCCATCGCCTTCAAAGGCAAAGGTGCTGGTGACGACATTATTGATAAAATCCCGGTCGTGGCTTACCAGCAGCAGGGTGCCAGCGTAGTCTGTTACCAGCTCTTCCAGCAGTTCAAGGGTTTCAATATCCAGATCGTTGGTGGGTTCATCCAGCACCAGCACGTTGGAAGGGCGGGTAAATATTTTTGCCAGCAACAGCCGGTTCTTCTCGCCACCGGAAAGGGCCGATACTGGTGTGTTGGCGCGTTCGGGGGTGAATAAAAAGTCTTGCAGGTAGCCAATTACGTGTTTTGCCTGGCCATTAATATCGACCGTATCGGAGCCTTCGCCAATGTTGTCCCGTACGGAGCGGGTTTCATCCAGTTGATCCCGTAACTGATCAAAATAGGCGACCTGAATATTGGTTCCCAGTGTAACGCTGCCGCTCTGCGCTTGCAGCTTGCCAAGTAACAGCCGTAGCAGGGTGGATTTTCCTACGCCGTTTGGCCCAATAATACCGATCTTGTCACCGCGTAAAATCAGCGTGGAGAAATCTTTAATCACCGGGGTGCCATCGTAGCTGTAACTGATGTGTTCAGCTTCAAGCACCTGCTTGCCACTGCGTTCTGCATCGTTGGCGTTAAGATTGGCTTTGCCTGTTTGCTGGCGGCGGTTCGCGTATTCTTTACGCATTGCTTTCAATGCCCGAACTCGGCCTTCGTTGCGGGTGCGTCGTGCTTTAATGCCCTGGCGAATCCAGGTTTCTTCCTGAGACAGCTTTTTATCAAAACGCTCCTGCTCTTTGGTTTCGGCGTGCAGAGCTTCTTCTTTGCGGCGCAGGTAGTTTTCGTAGTTACCTTCCCAGCTACTCAATGAGCCACGATCCAGATCCACCACACGATTTGCCAGTTGTTTGATAAAAGCACGGTCGTGGCTGATAAATAACAAAGCTCCCTGGTACTGCTTTAAAAAATCTTCCAGCCATTGAATGGCATCAATATCAAGGTGGTTGGTGGGCTCGTCCAGCAGCAGCAGATCCGGTTCCTGAACCAGTGCCTTGGCCAGCAGTACACGGCGCTTTAACCCGCCGGAAAGTGAGAGAAATTTTATTGAGCCATCAAGGCTCAGCTTCGAAAGTGTGGTTTCCACCCGTTGCTGTAAATCCCAGCCATCAACGGATTCCAACTCTTTTTGTACCTTTTCCAGGGCCTGCATCAGTTGTTCGTTATGAGTTTCGCTGAACTGATCCGTTAAATGGGCGTAGCGTTGCAGCAATTCACCGGCCGATCCAAGCCCTTCAGCTACCACATCAAATACGGTGCCATCACCGGTGTCGGGTACATCCTGCTCAAGGCGGGCAATCTTCACCCCTGAATTTTTTTCTATGATGCCCGAATCAGCAGTGATTTCACCGTTAATGACTTTCATCAGCGTTGATTTGCCGGAGCCATTGCGCCCCACCAGGCAGATCTTTTCCCCTTTTTCGATAACGATGTTGGCATTATCAAGCAAATGGTGGTTGCCAAAGCTGACGCAAATATCCCTAAGACGGATGAGTGACATAGATAACTTCTCAAAAACAGTGAAAAAAGGTTACAGTTCCCGCAGCACCAGCATAGGGCTTTTGGCCACCACACGGCGGCTGCTCAGAAACCCTAAAAAGCCCACCAGAATGCCGCCAATTAAGGGCAGGCCGAACCATAGCTCTGGGTGCCAGCTAAAAGGCAGGTGAAACAAGCGGGTGTAACAGGCCCAGAGGATAGTATCTGTACCGGCTGCTGCCATCAAGCCGGAAACCGCACCCAATGAAATAAATTCCACCCATTGATTAAGACGAATCTGGTGGCGGCTGGCACCAAGGGTTCTCATCAAGGCACCTTCCTGAAAACGCTGGTTAAGCGATGCTTGCAACGCGGCAAAGGTCACCGCAAAACCGGCGGCCAATACCAGTAGCAATACCATTTCAATGGCCAGCGTCACTTGTGTCAGTATGTCCCGCACCTGCTGTAACAGGCTTTCTACATCCAGTAGTGTTACCGCTGGGAATTGTTTGACTAACGCTTTCAGTTGGTCGCGGTTTTTCGGGGGTAAATAAAAGCTGGTGAGATAAGTCGTGGGCAGGTTTTTAAACGCGCCGGGCTCAAACATCATATAAAAATTGGG
>PDSR01000051.1 GCA_002748575.1 Gammaproteobacteria bacterium | reverse complement strand
CAACGGTTACTACCGCTTTTTCCACCCACGGGTGGTCGATTGCAATCGCCAGAATATCAGATACCAGGCGTTCTAAAAGCAGGAATCTGCCCTCTTCCACATGCTGTATCACTTTTTTACAAACAGTTTTGTAATTCAGCGCATCACTCACGTCATCAGTGGTTGAGGCTTTTTCGGCGGGGTAATAAATGGCGATATTGATCACGACATCCTGTTTATTGACTTTTTCTTCCTGATTAAAACCAATATAGGTGCGCAACCGCAGGTTGGTGATTTTTATAATGGCGTTAGCTGATTCCATTTGTCCTACTTATTTGTTTTCACGCATTTGTTTTCACGCAGATTTACGCTATTTAACGCATGATGCTATCTGAACTGCCGGTTGTCATTCCGATACTTGATACTTCGATTACAACATCTTCCAGCAATCCTTTCCAGGATCATTCCATTTACATTTAACTTTTGCATAAACACACAATTAATGAGGCTTTTCCTTTCTTCGTACAAAGATCGCACCATTGACAGCTTTCAGAAATCATGGCTATGATGTTTACAGTGTACACATTCAAGAAATAACAGACCTTCGCCTGAGCAGCAACAATGACCAATAACACAGCCCATATTATCAATCAGCAGGATACCAAAGGCCGCATTATTGAAAGTGCCCGCGATATTTATTTGTCAGAAGGCTTGCCCTCGTTATCCATGCGTAAAGTGGCAAAACATGCTGGCCTCAGCACCATGGCGGCCTACCGCCATTTTGACAATAAAGATGACCTGATCAGCCATGTCATTATGGAAGGGTTCAAGATTTTTCAACACTACTTTTATAAAGCACTCGAAGGCAATACCCCGGCGGAGCGCCTGAAACTGAGTTCCGAATCCTATTACCTGTTTGCAATGGAAAACCCTAAATATTACGAGGTCATGTTTATGTCAGTGGCCCATATTACGGACACACCAACCAATGCGCAGGTTCAGAGTTTAGTGCAGGCATCGGTACAATTTTTATATGATCGTATCGCCGAATGTGCCCAGGCGGGATTATTGGATGGACCAGTGTCAAAGCGCCAGGTATTGCATCTATGGGCCCATAGCCATGGCCTTATTTCATTGTATCTATCAGGGCATATCGATGGCCACACATCATTCAAAAACCTGTATCAGGAATCAATGGCAATGATGCTCAAAGGCATGGGTTTCACACACTCAGCACTAACCTAGAAAAAAATTTAGCTGATTGTGTACAGTGTACACAACCACAAAAAACAACGATAACACTGGAGACGAAACAATGTCGCAACTGGCTATCACACAAAGATACGGTAAAGCGTTGGGCAATGGCGAAGAACCCCAGGAAGCACCAAGCTGGATTTCAGATATTGATAACCCTTGGCTTCACGGCCTGTTTGCACCCACCACTGTGGAAATGAGCTGTAGCGAATTGGAAATAGAAGGTGAAATACCCAAGGATTTAACCGGCGGGTATTTTCGTAATGGTACCAATCCGCGATTCAAACCCATTAATCGCTACCATTGGTTTGATGGCGATGGCATGATTTACGCTATGCGCTTTAAAGATGGCAAGGCCACCTATCAGAACAAATGGATTGCCACCAAAGCGTTTCAAGTGGAAACAGAAAAAGGTAAGGCTATCTGGCCCGGCATATTAGGCCCGTTTGATTTTTCATTACCCATATCGCCAATAAAAGATACCGGCAATACTGATCTGGTATTCTTAAATAATAAGCTCTGCTGCCTTTGGTATGAATCCGGTGAAGTTTATCAAGTCAACCCGTTCACTCTTGAAACAGAAGGCGTGGAAAATTTCAACGGCCAGTTAACTATTCCACTATCGGCCCACTCCAAAGTACACCCGGATTCCGGCGACTTTGTATTTTTCAGCTATGGTGATCGCCCGCCGTATATGCGATATGGCGTTGTTACAAAAAACAATCAGGTTCACCTCACCCATATTGATTTACCCGGCCCCAGACGCCCCCATGATATTGGCGTAACCGCAAACTATTCAATCGTCCATGATTTCCCGCTTTTTCACGACCCTGAATCCTTTAACAAAAAAAGCAAGCGGGTGCCCTACTTCCACCCCGACGTACCCACTCGCTATGGCGTGATTCCAAGATTCGGCACCCATAAAGATGTGAAATGGTTTGAATTCGAACCTTGCTATATGTTGCATACCGTTAACTGCTGGGAAGAAGGTGACTGGATTGTGCAAGTGGGCTGTCGAACCGATAACCCCAATGCAGTAAAACCGAAACCTGAAGATGGTGAAATCGCTGCCAAAATTGCCTTTTTAACCTTACAGGCAAACCTGTATGAATGGCGCATGAATATTCGCACCGGAGAAACACAGGAACGCCCCATCAATAACGAAAATCTGGAATTCCCTTATATAAACCGCCATTATCTGGGGCGCAAAAACCGCTATAGCTATTTACAATATATTCCTTATGAAGCTCCTGCCACTTTTGACGCTCTGGTGAAATTTGATTATGAAACCGGAGAAATGCAGCGCTATCATTACGGCAAAGGCGTGTTCGGCAGCGAAGCCCCTTTCGCGCCCAAACCCAACGCCCAGGATGAAGACGATGGTTACGTGGTTACTTATGTCACCGATACCAACACCTGGAAATCCAGCTGTTTAATCTTTGATGCCAAAGACATTGAGCAAGGCCCGATCTGCAAAATTCATATTCCCCATCGATTACCCGCCGGTTTCCATACGCTTTGGGTGGATGGCGCAGATCTTTACGACAATGAATCTCGTAAAAACACAAGCAACACCAAATAAATTCACACGGAATAATCCATGACACAAATACGCGACGACGATGTGCTGGTAATTGAAGGTGCCAGAACTCCCTGGGGACGTTTTTTAGGTGGCCTGCGCCAGCAGTCAGCAACCCAGCTGGCAATTACCGCCGCCCGAGGAGCCATTGAGCGTTCAGCGCTGAACCCCGAATGTATCGACAGTGTTATTCTGGGCAATGTGTTACAAACATCCAGCGACGCCGCCTACTTACCCCGGCATGTTGGCCTGGAGGTAGGTGCTCCCATTGAATCTGATGCGCTGATCGTTAGCCGCGCCTGCGGCTCAGCCCTGGAAGCCACTATTCAAGCGGCAAAATCCATTCGCCTGAGCGAAGCCAACATCCTGCTGGTGGGCGGCACCGAAAACATGAGCCTGGCACCTTACGTGATCCGCAACGCCCGCGAAGGTTTGCGCATGGGCCACCAACCGGTGGAAGATTCACTGATGCAATCGTTGTTCGATGCCCAGGCAGGTTGTGCCATTGGCCAAACGGTGGATGCCCTGGCCAAGGAATACAAGATATCGAGAGCAGCCGCCGATGAAGCGGCGTTAAAAGGGCAAGAAAAATCCTATACCGCCCAGCAACGTGGCATTTACGCCGAAGAGATTATGCCCGTTACCTGCAAAACACACGGCAAGGAAACCCTAATCGACACAGACGAAAGCCTAAGGCCCCATATCACCAAAAGCACACTGGCAGCTTTGCCACCACTGTTTAGTCACGATGGTGTTGTGACTGCTGGCAATTCTACCGGCCTTACCGATGGTGCCGCCGTAACAGTGATGGCATCAGGCACAGCTGCAAAACAACAGAATTTAACCCCCCTTGGCCGAATAGTAAGCTGGGGTGTTGCTGGCGTTCCCCCATTATCTATGGGGATTGGCCCAGTGGCCGCATCTGAAAAAGCACTGAAAATGGCAGGCTTAACCATTAATGACATGGATGTCGTTGAGTTGAACGATTCATTTTCGGTGCAATATCTTGCCGTGGAAAAAAACCTGGGATTGAACCCCGACAAAGTCAACCCGAATGGCGGAGCCATTGCCCTGGGACACCCCATGGGAGCAACCGGCAGCCGGTTAATTATCAGCGCACTTTATCAGCTGCGCCGCACCCAGCAACGCTATGGCTTATGCACTGTTTGCATTGGTGGAGGCCAGGGCATTGCCGTGATTGTTGAAAATTTAGTGCGGTAGAATAGTGGCTACCTAAGCAAACCAGCATAAGCAAACTCACCTGCCGGTTAAGCAGAAAAATGCTCGTTTAACTGCTGCAATAAACTTTTGGGTATTCTCTTTAGCACTAACTCGCCAGTTTCACGGTTATAGATAATATCCTTACCCAGTTGCGCCGATGAAAAGCTCAGGCTTAAGTCTTTATCCCTACCATTCAAACGCACCAACTTTTTCAATTTGTTTTTGTCGGGAATAAAGCCCTGCTGGGGCTTTTCCAGATTCTTTTCTGCAAAAGCGGCGAATTCGGCGGGGTTGTCATCATTCAAATAAGCCGAAAGCTCCGCATACATCACCTGCTCACCGGCCTGATCCTGATCAACACAGTATTCAACAACTTTGCTTTTATACTCCTGAGATTCATCTTCCGGCAATTCGTTGGCATAGGCTTCAACCACATTCATAAAATCCTGAGTGTCAGCCGTAGCATCCACTGTTGTTGCAAACCCCAGCCATTTTTCAACAATATCCTGCAACCCTTTCTCGCCACGGTGCTTTGAAATAGCCAAATAACTGTTAGAAGTTTCATCTTTCCAAGGGTCAATCTGTACCCGCCCGGCAAAACCGAGTTTGGAAAGATCTGCATATTCAGTTTCGGTAATTTCCAGCTGTTCGTTAATGGAAAAAGCCGATTGCAGCTGCAAGTGCACCACATACAATTCACGCTGCTCTCCAGCACTATCGGCAAACAGCAAATGGCCGTGAAATGGCACTTCGGTTTCATTTAACAATTCCACAAAACGCGCAACCATTTTTTCAGCGAAGCGATGAAACGGAATAGCGTCGTCCAGGTACTGGCGCAATAATGCTGGCAAGGGGTTTTCACCAATGTCATCAGAAAAACACCCATAGCGTTTGCTGGTTCGCTGGATAAAATAACGCTTGCAGCTTTGCACCATGCTGTCAGCCCGATCATCAATTACTGCCGCCTGCGCAGGAGGGTGCACATCTGCCGGCGATTGCGGGTCAATACGCGATATTTCATAGGTGCAAAGTTGTTCAATGGCCATTTCTGTTCCCAGGGTCAGGTTATCGGTGCCAGTCATAAAGCGCCAGATTATACCCGCACCAGAACAGCTCACAACTGATATAAACCAATCAAAAGAAGTTGCTAAAAAGCCAATGACTAACCCGGACAGATAAGCGATACTCGGCCATTCTGTTTAGTCCGGCCAGGCTAAACAAAACAAATTAGGATATAACCCTTTTCTTAAGGAATTTTTAATGAAAAAGCAGGATATGCTGAACCTGTTCGCAGGCGTAGTCGCGCTGATGCTGTCTGGCGCTGGATTTGCACAAACAGGCACCCTTTCAAACGATGAGACTACTCTAAAAACCGCAACGATCTGCGTATGGGATATGATTGGTAAAAGTGGGCCCATTACCGATGCCATGGAAGAATACCGTATTAATGCGTTGAAATGGGGTACTGAGCTCAAGCTGGAAACCTACACCAGTGAACGCATCGCCACCGAACAATTTCGCTCCAAGGTGTGTGATGGTGCTCTGGTATCAGGTTTGCGTGTTAAAGACTTTATCAAATACACCGGATCAATCAATGCAGTTGGTGCCATTCCTGATAACGAACACCTTAAACTGCTTTACAGAGTGCTTGCCAACCCCAAATCTGCCCCCAAAATGAGCACAGGCCCGTTCGAAATTGCAGGTATTGTTCCTGGCGGCGCAGCCTATGTGTTTGTGCGCGACAGGGCCATTAACAGTATTGCCAAAGCCTCGGGCAGAAAAGTAGCGGTCATGGATTACGATGAATATCAACAACAGATGATTGCCACCATTGGCGGAACCCCGATACCGGTTAACATTACCACTGCCGGCGGCAAGTTTAATAACGGCAGTGTCGAGGTGCTACCCGCGCCGGGACTGGCCTACGAAGCATTGGAACTTTATAAAGGCATGGAACCCGATGGTGGCGTGATCCGCTTCCCGTTTGCCCAGCTTTCCATGCAGCTGATAATTTGGAAAGACAAATTCCCCAAAGATTATGGCCAGCAATCGCGCGAATATTTCTATGCAAATTTCGACAAGGCGCTAGAGGTTGTGGATGCCGCCACCAAAGTCATCGACCCCAAATACTGGATTGATATACCCGAAGAAGATAAACAGCACTATGAAATGCTTATGAACGAAACCCGCACCGGCGCAGTTCGAACAGGCTACTGGGATAAAGACATGATTTTGTTGCAGCGCCGGGTGCGTTGTAAATTCGATAGTTCCCGAGCAGAATGCTCGAAGCCAAAAGATGTATTGTAGGGCGCATAACCACAAACCGCGCCACACCCATTCCGTGATCACTTTTATTAAGTAAAGAATGCCTTAACATGAACACCAGCAAGTCGGCCCGTAAAACAGAAAAACAGCACACCCCCATGATGCAGCAGTATATGCGCCTGAAGGCTGAACACCCGGCGGAGCTGATGTTTTATCGCATGGGTGATTTTTATGAATTGTTTTATGAAGATGCCAAAACCGCATCCCAACTGCTGGATATAACGCTGACCAGCCGCGGCCAATCCGGTGGGGAACCCATCCCTATGGCAGGTATTCCGTTTCACGCGGCAGAAAGTTACCTGGCCAGGCTGGTAAAAGCGGGCATGTCGGTGGCAGTGGCAGAACAGATCGGTGATCCCGCCACTTCCAAAGGCCCGGTGGAAAGGCAAGTGGTTCGCGTTGTCACCCCAGGCACTGTCAGCGATGAAGCACTGCTGGATGAACATACTGACAACCTGCTGTGCGCACTGGTCTCAGCACAGGATACCTATGGTATTGCCTGGCTTGATATCAGCAGTGGCCGTTTTCATGTCACCGAAGTAAAGGGCCGCCCGGCACTTGATGCCGAGCTTGCTCGTATCAAACCCGCCGAGCTGTTAATAGCAGAAGACAGCCCACTATATAACGAACTACAAGGCCTTAAAGGATTGCGTTCGCGGCCACCCTGGGATTTCGACAGCGAATCGGCCAAGCGGGCACTGACTCTGCAATTCCAGACAAAAGATTTATCGGGCTTCGGTTGTGATCATATGGCACTGGCAGTATCGGCTGCCGGCTGTTTGCTGCAATATGCCAAAGAAACCCAAAAAGCAGCACTACCGCATATCTGCTCTATTCAGGTTGATGCCATTGATGATTGTGTGGTGCTGGATGCCGCCACACGAAAAAACCTGGAACTGACCGAAAACCTGCAAGGGGATCTTGAACACACCCTGGCCTGGGTTATGGATAAAACTAAAACAGCTATGGGTAGCCGCCTGCTGCGACGATGGCTTAACCGCCCCATTCGCAACGTTAAGGAATTAACGAACCGCCAATCAGCTATCAATGCATTGCTGTGCGATTACCAATACGAGCCGGTACAAGCGGTTTTAAAGAAGATAGGGGATATTGAACGCATTCTAGCGCGTATAGCCTTAAGATCAGCACGCCCGCGCGACCTCAGCCGCCTGAGAGACGCACTACTCACACTTCCAGACTTACAGGCCTCTCTCAACCTTTTCTCACATAACCCGGTAATCGCGCAGTTAGGCCAGGATATCGGCACATTTGATGAGCTGGCAACACTGCTGGAAAAAGCCGTGATTGAAGCACCACCGATGGTCATACGGGATGGTGGCGTGATTGCCGAAGGCTATGACGAAGAACTCGACGAACTGCGAAGCATCAGCGAAAACGCTGGTGATTATCTGGTACAACTTGAAGAGCGCGAAAAAGAACGCACGGGCATTGCCACCTTAAAAGTGGGCTACAACCGGGTGCATGGTTATTACATTGAAATCAGCCGCGCACAATCTGATCAGGCACCCACAGAATACATTCGCCGCCAGACCCTTAAAAACGCCGAGCGTTTTATCACCCCCGAACTGAAAACATTTGAAGACAAAGCCTTAAGCGCGAAAAGTAGAGCACTTTCCCGTGAAAAAGCCCTGTATGAAGAACTTATAGAAACCCTGCTCACTCGGCTGGTTCCACTGCAAAGCAGCTTTGCCAAGGTGTCAGAGTTGGATGTACTGGCAAACCTGGCGGAACGGGCAGATACTCTGGCATTTACCTGCCCGCAACTCACTAACGATGCGAGCATTCACATCATCAATGGCCGCCACCCCGTGGTTGAACAGGTGTTAGATAAGGCATTTGTACCCAACGACTTAATGCTCGACAGCAATCGTCAGATGCTCATTATTACCGGCCCCAATATGGGTGGTAAATCGACGTTCATGCGCCAAACCGCACTGATCGCAGTGCTGGCACATATCGGCAGTTTCGTACCGGCAGAAGAAGCCATTATCGGCAACCTCGACAGGATCTTTACCCGTATCGGTTCATCCGATGATTTAGCCGGTGGCCGTTCCACGTTCATGGTGGAAATGACAGAAACCGCCAATATTCTGCATAACGCAACGCCCCGCAGCCTGGTGTTAATGGATGAAATCGGCCGAGGTACCAGCACTTTCGATGGTTTATCCCTTGCCTGGGCATGTGCAAGCCATTTGGCGCTGCAACTGAAATCGCTGACACTGTTTGCCACTCATTACTTTGAGCTGACACAACTGCCGGACCAGATCAAAGGCATCGCCAACGTGCATCTCACCGCCCACGAAGAAGGCGACAGCATTTTGTTTCTTCATAAAGTGCAAGAAGGCCCGGC
>PDSR01000050.1 GCA_002748575.1 Gammaproteobacteria bacterium | reverse complement strand
TGTAACATGCCTTCCTGGATCACAGCCTATCGGAGTAATCTCATTTCAGGTAGCCGGGAAACCAGGCTAAGTGGATTAGCTGCTGGCAGATACACTTTTCTGATGCTCTTTTGCAGCCAACCAACACTGCGCACAAAGTCTTGGGGGTTATCAGGCGGGCTTAACTGCAGCAACCCCAGGTTATATACCGCCTCTTTTGCTGCTCCCAGCACAGAAGAAGACACCGAAAAGCCATCAAAAACCATAAAAGTATCCAGATCACCAAAAGTCACCACCTGCGGTTTCGGTGAAGGCCGAAACCGCCTGAGCCGCTGCCCACTCAAAAACCGAGCAACATTCTGGCCAGCAAACCGGCCCATATCAATGGCATGAAATGCCTGCTTTAACAATGGCTGCGGTGTTTGCGCCGCATCCCCAATTACAAATACGTTTTCGTAGTGATGGCTTTGAAAAGCATCGTTAACCTCGCACCAATGGCGGGGCGAATCAGACAATTTTGCTGAATGCAGCAGCGGATTGGGCGCCAAACCGGCCGACCAGATGGTAACGTCGCTATTAAGCAGCTTGCCGTTATCGAGGAGCACACCCTCCTTATGCACTTGCGATACGGCATGGCCCAATTCAAAGCCGACATTAAAAGGGCGAACACGCTTTTTAATTTGAGCATCCAGATTCCCAGCACAGCCCGAAAGCATTTTGCGATGGTTATCCACCAGATAAAATTCGAACTGGGGCTTGTTACGATAGGTGCGTAACGCTTCACCTAACGCCTCCACCCCTTCAATACCACCGCCAACCACAGCAACCCGTATGGTTTTCTGACCAAGCGACGCCATTTTGAGTTTTTTCGCGATACGCTGGCAATCAGCCACCGACTTCATACCCAGGGCATGTTCCGCAGCGCCCGCTACGCCAAAATGATTGATTACACCGCCGGTACTCACGATACAGGCATCGAACGGCACCTGGTTGCCATTTTCCAAAGTCACTGCCGCTGCATTAATATCTACAACTTTGGCTTGCTCAAAGCGATGCCCCAAACGGGCTACAACGCGCCGCCGATCCAGCCTGAGTTCGTTGCCGGATTTTACCCCGGAAATAATTTCATGGATATTTGGCAACCATTCCACATAAGGTTTGGGGTCGATCAGCGTTACCTCGTAATCACTCGCCTTGAACTGTTTGGCCGCATTCAGCCCGGCAAAACCACCACCAATAATACATATCCTTGGCTTACTGCTTAAAAGTCGCATTTTCCACCCATAAAAACTGATTTCTTTTTAATACCGGGCAAATCACCCGTTAACAATAAAACACAGCAAAGCCCCCGCTTTGCTATTCGCCGGTGTCACTCAACACTGAAAGCCGCTATTATACGGCCCCTTAAATCATCAACCTAGTATTTACACACCATGGCTGCACTGTTTGTTGACCACTTAACCGTTATGGATTTTTCCTTTGCCCACCCCGAGCGCGGTATTTTAGGGGAAAGCTGGATAGTGGATGTGATTCTGCACGGCGAACTGGACGACCAGGGAATGGTGTTTGATTTTGGCGATGTAAAGAAACAGCTTAAACGTGCCATTGATGAGCTGTACGACCACCGGCTATTGGTGCCCGACAACCTGCCAGAGCTGCATGCCTGCAAAATTGAACAACAACTGGAACTGCACTGGCAAGACACTCAGGGGCGCAAATATCAGCACATTTCCCCCGAAAATGCCGTGGTAATGCTGGCGGTTGATGTTATTACCCCGGAAAGCGTTGCACCGCACCTGGAACAACAGGTGGCCAGGATACTGCCGGAAAACGTGGACAAACTCACCATCAAGATTCGCCCAGAGGCCATTCCGGGCGCTTATTACCATTACAGCCACGGCTTGAAAAAGCACCGGGGCAACTGCCAGCGTATCGCTCATGGCCACCGATCAGCCATTGAAATATATCTTGATCAGCACCGCTCCTCTGCACTGGAACAGCAATGGTCGCAGCAATGGCAGGATATTTATATCGGCACCCGGGAAGACATTAACAAAACCTATCAGGCCGATGGCACCGAATACATTCAGTTTGCGTATCAATCGGAGCAGGGATATTTTGAGCTTACCTTGCCAGCGGCTAACTGCTATCTGATTACCAGCGATTCAACGGTGGAGCATATCGCCAGCCATATTGCATCTGAAATCAAACAGCAACACCCCGATCAACAGGTAATGGTAAAAGCCTTCGAGGGGGTCTGGAAAGGCGCCATCGCCATTCGAGAATAATATGCCGCAGAAAATCAACGGCCCGCTAGAGTCTGGAACCGTTCTGTTATACCATTTCGCCCCTGTACATTTTGCATTTTATCCCGTTCAAACTTTTATCCCGTTCAAACAAAGGTAATCAGAAACCAACATGTCGATCACAATCACCCTGCCTGACGGTAGTCAACGTCAGTACGATAATCCTGTCACCGGATTAGACGTGGCCAACGATATTGGCCCTGGTTTGGCCCGCAATGCGGTTGCCATGGTTCTTAACGACCAACAGGCAGACCTGACCCTGACTATCGACGCCAATGCAACGGTGCAATTCATTACCCGCGACAAAGAAGCGGCTCTGGAAATCCTTCGCCATGACTGCGCCCACCTGATGGCTCAGGCAGTGAAAGAACTCTACCCGGAAACACAAGTCACCATTGGGCCATCCATTGAAAATGGCTTTTACTATGATTTTTTCCGCGAAGAATCCTTCACTCCCGATGACTTGCTGGCGATTGAAAAGCGCATGCAGGAACTGGTGGATCGTGACGACGAGATTATCCGCGAAGTATGGGAGCGTGACGAGGCCATCGGCTTTTTTGAAGCACAGGGCGAAACCTTTAAAGCGGAACTGATTCGCGATCTGCCAGCAGACGAAACCATTTCGGTGTACAAGCAGGGCGAGTTCATTGATTTATGTCGCGGCCCCCATTTACCAAGCGTGGGCAAACTGGGCAAATCCTTCAAAATCATGAAGCTGGCCGGTGCCTACTGGCGTGGCGATTCCAACAAACCGCAGTTACAGCGGGTTTATGGCACCTGCTGGCGTGACAAAAAAGAACTGAAAAAATACCTCAATATGCTTGAGGAAGCGGAAAAACGGGATCACCGCAAGCTGGCCAAAGAAATGGATCTGTTCCACCAGCAGGAAGAAGCCGTTGGCAGTATGTTCTGGCACCCTAAAGGCTGGCGTGTGCGTAAAACGCTGGAAGATTATATCCGCGCCAAAATGGAACGGGATGGTTATCAGGAAGTGGCCACACCGCAATTAATGGATCGCCAGCTGTGGGAAAAATCCGGCCATTGGGATAAGTATTCCGATGACATGTTTACCATTTGTACTCACGACCACCGCGACATGGCCATTAAGCCGATGAACTGCCCCGGCCATGTACAGATTTTTAATCAGGGCTTAAAAAGCTACCGCGATTTACCCCTGCGAATCGGCGAGTTTACCACCCTATTCCGCAATGAAGCGCACGGTGCATTGCATGGTTTGATGCGAGCCCGTTCCTTCAGCCAGGACGATGCCCATATTTTCTGTACCGAAGATCAAATCAACAGTGAAACGGCAAACTTTATCAAGCTGCTGCGAGAAGTGTATTCGGATTTCGGTTTTACCGACATCAGCATCAAGTTCTCGGATCGCCCCGATAACCGCGCCGGTAGTGATGAAACCTGGGATCGGGCAGAAGGTGCATTGCAGGCTGCCGTTGAGAGCCTTGGTTTGGAATGCGAGCTGAACCCCGGCGAAGGCGCGTTTTATGGCCCCAAGCTGGAATTCGTACTTAAAGATGCTATCGGCCGCGACTGGCAGTGTGGCACCTTGCAGGTGGACTTTGTATTGCCCGAGCGCCTTAACGCCGAGTATGTGGGCGAAGATAGCGCCAGACACCGCCCGGTGATGCTGCATCGCGCAGTTCTGGGTTCTTTAGAACGGTTTATGGGTATTTTGATTGAATCCACAGCCGGCCATTTACCTCTGTGGCTAACGCCCACCCCGGTGGTGATCGCCACCATTACCGACGATGCACGGGAATGGGCCGAGGCCGTAGCAGGTAAGCTGAAAGCAGCGGGCGTTCATGCAGAGCTGGATTTACGCAACGAAAAGATCGGCTACAAAGTGCGCGAACACAGTAAAGCCAAGATTCCACAAATCTGGGTGGTGGGTAAAAACGAAGCCGAATCCCAGGAAGTGGCGGTACGCACGCTCGGCAGCAAAGCCAATGTTGTTAAAGGCATTGATGAGGCGATTACTGATATTTCAGCCGCCTGTAAGATTCCTGTTTAATTCAAACCCGGGCTGGCACGCTTACCAGGTGCCAGCCCATCGGCAAGCGCAGACATGACCATAAAACTCTACAACACCCTGACCCAGTCAAAAGACACTTTCACCCCCATCAGCCCCGATGAAGTAAAAATGTACGTCTGCGGCCCCACCGTGTACAACTATGTTCACATCGGCAATGCCCGCCCGGTGGTGATTTTCGACGTACTCTACCGTTTACTGAAAAGGCATTACCCGAAAGTCACCTACGCCCGCAACATCACCGACGTAGACGACAAAATCAACAAAGCCGCCCTGGAAAATGGCGAAAGCATTGCTGCACTCAGCAGCCGCTACGCCGAGTTTTTCCATGAAGACATGGCGGCCATTGGCGCGTCCATCCCCGACATTGAGCCCCGCGCTACCGATAACATTGATGCCATGATCGAGCTGATTCAATCGCTTATCGATAAAGGGCACGCCTATGAAGCCGAAGGCCATGTGCTGTTCCAGGTAAGCACCGATCCCAGCTACGGCTGTCTGTCGAAGCGCAACCAGGAAGACATGATCGCCGGCGCCCGTGTTGAAGTGGCCCCCTACAAAAAAGAACCGGGTGATTTCGTGCTGTGGAAACCCTCCAGCCCCGAATTACCCGGCTGGGACAGCCCCTGGGGCCGAGGCCGCCCAGGGTGGCATATCGAATGTACCGCAATGATCAACAAACACCTGGGCAAAACCATTGATATTCACGGCGGCGGACAGGATCTGATTTTCCCCCACCATGAAAACGAAATTGCCCAGGGCCGCTGTGGCCATGGACACGGCGAAGAAAACTTCGTGAATTACTGGATGCACAACGGCTATCTGACCATTGACGGCGAAAAGATGTCTAAATCCCTGGGCAATTTTTTCACAGTACGAGAAATTCTTGAACAATGGCCCGGAGAAGTAGTGCGTTATGCGTTGCTCACCGCCCATTACCGCAAGCCGCTGGACTGGTCGGAAGATGCTCTTAAAAACGCCAGGGCCAGCCTCGACAGCCTTTACGGAGCCCTGCGCGGAGCGCCACTTAACAGCGACCTTGCCAACGATGCAACCGACACCCTGAAAGAAATTGATCAATTCCTGGCTGATGATATTGCCTCGCCGCAGGCGCTTGCCGTGTTGCACAGATTAGCAGGCGAGATCAACAAAGCCGAAGGCGCACAAAAAACAGCGCTGCAAAACGAGCTGCGCAAAGCGGCAGGTTTTCTCGGATTGTTGACGCAGGATGCCGACACCTGGTTCAAATGGCAGCCCGCCGCCTCTGCCGAAGGGTTAAGCGATCAGGAAATTGAAAACCTGATTGAAGCTCGCCAGCAGGCTAAATTAGATAAAAACTACCAACGGGCGGACGAGATTCGGGAAGAGTTAAAAGAGAAAGGCGTGTTACTGGAAGACACCCGCGAAGGCACCCGCTGGACCAGAGGTTAGGCCCGACGGTGCGGGCTTACTCTGGCCTGAATGGTTACACCTGAATTATAAAGCTCATGGCTATATTCAAGCTCATGGCTATAACAAGCTCACGGCTGTGGCAAATAGCCACCGGCAACGCCTTTAGTGACGATACTTACCGCATTATGGGCGTGCAAGCTTTCCAAATGGTTTACTCTTACCCAAAAATCCTGGTACTGCTCTGCTGAATTCAAACCGTTTTGAATCTTGCGGGCGGCATCTTCACAGAACATCAGGTTCTGACCATTTAACAGCGCAAATTCCTGCTCGTCTTCACGTTTCACAGCGGTTTGCACCGGTGTTTTCAAACAGCCTTCCACCAGGTCAATCAGGTCTTCCAACGGAAAACGCTGCATATCCCGGGTGATTTGCACCCTGATTTCGGCAATACTGCGCTGACTGTGGGGCGTGGCAACAATGCCCTGCTCCGTGCCCAACCAGCCGTAAACCTCTTCCATATCCACGGCCTGTTTATCGCCAAAATCTTCGCGGAACTGATTTTGAATCAGCTGACGCGCCAATGCAGCAGAACAGGGGCAGGTAGAGGAATACGGAATCTCGCAACGCAATTCAAGGGTTAAGGTATCGTTATGCTGCGAAGCCACGATACGTGAAGGGTAAGCTTTCCAGCCACTGTATTCACTTTTCAGCGAAGGGCGGCGGGCAAGAAAATCAAAGCGGAAATCAACAAAGGCGCGATC
The DNA here is from genome assembly GCA_002748575.1 of Gammaproteobacteria bacterium. Taxonomy (GTDB): domain Bacteria; phylum Pseudomonadota; class Gammaproteobacteria; order Pseudomonadales; family Ketobacteraceae. Next base: position 2,318 of record PDSR01000050.1, on the reverse strand, counting down.
ACTCAGCCCCTGGTGCGATTCCAGAAAACGCGCCAACACCCCTGCCAGCTTATCAACCGACATGGTTTGACTACAGGCTTCATCAAGCAGCAAGTACAGCCGCGACATATGAATGCCCTTTGCTTCCGGGTCCACAAGGTTTACATAGGCTTGCGCTTTGGCAACGGAATGTGCGATGGAGCCATCACGCTTTTCAAGCTGTAATGGCACTTCAATCTCGCTCATACCAACCCAGTCTAATTGCCCCTGCGCCTTTGGTTGCGACACACTGGCAATATCCGGCATTGATTTACTGCCCATTGATGCTAAATCCATAAATTTCATATAGTTACTGCCATTAGGGGGTTAAGTTTTTTAATCCCTAACGGGCTAATAGTGGAAACCACGATAAAAAGGAAGCGCGATTGTATAACAAATGGCAATAATTCTGAAATGCCAGCGTAGTGCAAAGGGCGATTGTTTCGACCAATGATTGTCTGCACACCAGCAACGGGCAGAAAAAACCTTATTAAACAACCAGTTAATAATTTCTAATCAATATAGACCAAACGGAAGGGTATTGTTGTACTCATCAAGCCAATAAAAGAATTTATGCCCTTTAGATTTTCGTTTACTCATAAACCGGTGGTTTAATATCCTCTAAAAACTTATGAACAATATCAGCTGAGGATGTCAGCATTGTTCTAATTGGGACACCATCAATAATATTCCATTCAGCAACATAAGATCCCCCTGCATCAGAAAAAATACCCCTAACGATACAGTTCTTTTTGTCATAGCAGCTTGCATAAAAATACTCTACGACGCCTTTTTCCGTGCGTACCCCCTTAACATCAGCGTTATACATGTTTTGGGTATTCAGGTTATAGACAGTATCTTTATATCTTAGTTTTAAACCCTGCAAATAAGTTCGAGGGGGGTATGAAACAGCGCCAAAAACAGGTGTGCCATTTTTCAGGCATAAGCCAGGCACTTGAATACATCTATTAATTTCAGCTATAGAGTAGCGATATTCGGTAAAAATAAGCTCCAAGTCAGGATTGACTGAAATGTCTGATTCAATCAGCTCTTTACCTGTGGCACAGCCAGATATAACGATAAATAAAACCGCTAACAGCATTCTCATCAGCGCACCACCTCTAAGACATTATCACCACTAGACGATATTCTCTCTCTGGTCTTTCTAGACAGAATAATACACCCTTCTGAAGCATTACCTGGGTTGCTTCTGCTGTCCCCGTGGACTAAAAACTCCGTTCTGCCCAACGCATTGTGCCCAAAGGGTGTCAAATCTAAAACATGCGGCCCCCTGCTGCTTGTATTTCTGGGCCTGCCTATATGATAAGTGCCTCTTGGAATAGGGCCGACATTCCTCACATGCTCCATATTAGGATTATCTTTACCTGGGCCAGCACCAGAATATCCTTTTTCAACAAATACGCCATTATGTGTTAGCTTCCCCGTAGATTGCGAGTATTCCCATCCCATCTTTTCCTCCTTGATAAATCAGCCCATTATAGAGTTCACAACCACTATCATTCATTGAAAACCACGATAAAAGGAAGCGCGATTGTAAGACGAATAGCAATAATTCTGAAATGTCAGCTTGTTGCAAACATATTTAGTTCTCGGAAAAAACAACTTTATAAATCTGCTCGGTATTTTTCAATCCACTTGTGCAATGCCTTTCTCCTCAGATCAACACACTTCACCCATATCGCAGTATCATCTGAACCTAGGCAAATTTCAGGCGGATCATACTGTTCATTAAATAACGCCTCTTCTTTAAATGTAGGCTTGGGAGCACCAAAAATGTTGTATTGTTTTTCCTGTATTTTTACCAACTTACCTCTTAGTTTGCCAATATTTTTTTCAAGTTCTGATTTTTCAGTATTCCAGCTTTCTTTTTGTTGGAAATAGAAATAACCGCCACCAGAAATCGCACAAATCAATAGAATGTTAAATAAAATTGATATTCTTAACATTACCTATTTACCCTATTTTTTGTATAACAATCCATTTAGCTCCGATCCTTGAATTTGTGTTAAACAGCTTATCCATTGCTGCTTTTTGATAGGCAATATCACCTAGGCTTACCTATAAAATCAGCAGAAAAGAAAACCGATGGTGAAAGGTGAGTTTCCGGGTTCCATTGAGAATCATGGAAGCAAGGCTTTTACTGCCGTTTTCTTCTTTCAAGTCATCAACTTCAAGCTGATACTGATCTATGATAGTACGAAGTGCGGCAACACCATCATCCAATTCTGCAATTTTTTGGTTGAATTCTGCGAACTCCTCAGACTTACTCTCCCAGCGCT
>PDSR01000049.1 GCA_002748575.1 Gammaproteobacteria bacterium | reverse complement strand
CGCCCAGTATGGTCGCAGCCAGGCGCGTACTTATGCAGGCTATCCACCACCCCAAAGGCGTTGGGTTCAAACACAATCCCCAGGCCCACCAAGCCTTCGAAATCTTTGATCCCTGCCACGACCAGCTCGTTAAGCTCATGGCGCATGCTGGCGGGCATGGCATCGCGGGAGAGCATGCGCGATAGGTTGACGGCGCTCGAGGCCTCAAAATCGACGGTCTCAGAAATCACACCGCGGATCCACGACATCTTATCCTGGAGCTCCCGCTGCACTTTCTCCTTGTTGCTCTTGAGCATTTGGTAGTAGAGCATGGAGAGGAGGATGAAAACGATAATGCCCGTGCCGCTTACCAAAAAGCCCTGGATGCTGCCGGTCAGCAAAAGCGTCCTTTACTGAAAATGAAGTTTGATAATCTGGCTGTGGCTGAATAAGGCAAGCGTGTGCGTCATTTAATCCTAATTATTTTATCGTTCGTCATGGTCGCCTGTAGCGACGATGACGATATTTTACCTCCGTCACCACTGCCTGATTTCGAACCCCGGATTCAGATTGAGAAACTCTGGGACTATGAAATCGATGATGGTATTGAAGACCATTTTTTATTGTTAAGGCCTGCGATTACCGAAAACGCCGTTTATACCGTTTCTTATGAAGGTGAAGTGGCGAAGCTTGATCGCAAGGATGGCAACGAGCTATGGGAAGTGGATACCAAAGATCGCATCACCGGTGGCGTTGATGCGGGTTACGGTGTTGTACTTTATGGCACCGCCGAAGGCGAAGCCGTTGCCCTGAAAGAGGAAGATGGCTCACTCCTGTGGAAAACCAGATTATCGGGTCAGGTGTTGGCGGTGCCTGCTGTGGGTGCCGAGCATGTCATTTTTCAAACCTATGATGGCCGCTTGCATGCACTGCAAAGGGAATCCGGTGACGTGGCCTGGGTATTTGATACATCGGTACCTGCACTGACATTACGCGGTGAAAGCAGCCCCGTTCAAAAAGGCGGTATCGTATTGGCTGGATTTGCCAACGGCAAGCTGGTGGCGCTGGATTCAAGTAACGGTTTTGTTGGTTGGCAGCGTACTCTGTCCGAGCCACAGGGTCGTTCGGAACTGGAGCGCTTGAATGACTTGGATGGTCGCTTCTGGCTAAGAGGTAATTTTGTCTATGCGGTTAATTTCCAGGGGAATTTAATGGCATTGGAAGCCCGCACCGGTCAACCGCTGTGGAGCAAGGAAATGTCATCTTTTGCCGGTGTGTCTGAATTTTTAGAACAGGTATACGTGGTGGATGAAGACAGCAATATTTATGCTCTGGATCGTGTTAATGGTGCTGAAATCTGGTCGCAAACCCTGTTAAAGGGCCGCACGTTAACCGCGCCGACACCCTATGATCGTTATGTGTTGGTGGGTGATTTCGAGGGGTATCTGCATTGGCTGTCTTATCGTGATGGTACTTTCCTGGCCAGAATAAAAGTCGATGACGATGGCCTGTGGGCTCCCCCCATTGTTAAAGATGATGTCGTTTACATACAAGGTAATAGTGGCGAACTGGCTGCTTATAAAATTGTTACTGAAGAATGAAACCTGTAATTGCCCTGGTGGGCCGCCCCAATGTGGGCAAATCAACCCTGTTTAATCGGTTAACCAGAACGCGTGATGCGCTGGTGGCGGATATGCCCGGTTTAACCCGCGACCGTAAATATGGGGAAGGGCAGATCGAAGGGCAGAAATTTATTGTAATTGATACCGCAGGTATCACTGGCGATGATGAGGGCGTGGATGCTGAAATGGCAGACCAGTCCATTCAGGCCGTGGAAGAAGCGGATATCGTGTTATTTATGGTGGACGCTCAAGCCGGCTTAACCGCCAGTGACGAGATTCTTGCAAAACAATTACGCAGTTTCGAAAAGCCGGTGCATCTGGTGGTTAACAAGATTGATGGCCTGGATGTGGATGTGGTGGTTGCTGACTTTTATGCCATTGGTTTAGGTGAGCCCTTTGCTATTGCCGCAGCGCATGGCCGGGGTGTTTTATCGTTAATCAATAAGGTGCTGGAAGATACCATTGCTGCCAGTGCTGAATTGGAGCAGGCCCCCGAAGAAGCGGGTATTAAAATCGCAGCGATTGGCCGCCCCAATGTTGGTAAATCGACACTGATTAATCGGATGCTCGGTGAAGAACGTGTGGTGGTTTACGATATGCCGGGTACCACCCGCGACAGTATTTATATTCCTTATGAACGCCGTGGTGAAAAGTACACCTTAATTGATACCGCCGGGGTGCGCCGTCGTGGCAAGGTATCAGAAACCGTTGAAAAATTTTCCGTGATCAAAACCTTGCAGGCAATAGAAGACTGTAATGTTGCCGTGTTGGTGCTGGATGCCCGCGAGTCTATCGTGGATCAGGATCTTCACCTGCTGGGTTTTGTGCTGGAAACCGGGCGTTCTCTTGTGATTGCCATTAACAAGTGGGACGGTATGGATGCTGATGCCAGGCAGCGGGTTAAAAGCGATATTGAACGCCGTTTGGGTTTTATCAATTTTGCAAAAATTCATTTTATTTCCGCATTGCATGGTACCGGCGTGGGCGATTTGTACGGCTCTATTGAAAAAGCCTATCAATCAGCGCACAAACGGCTTTCATCCAATCAGCTATCAAAACTGCTGGAAGATCTGGTACAAGAGCATCAGCCACCGTTAGTGAAAGGTCGCCGTATTAAACTGCGCTATGCCCATATGGGTGGCAGTAACCCTCCAACGATTATTATTCATGGCAATCAAACCGACAGTGTTCCCCATTCTTATCGCCGTTATTTGGAAAATGCTTTTCGTAAAATCATGAAGCTGGAAGGCACGCCCATTCGTATTGAATTCAAAACCGGCGATAACCCCTTTGCAGGCCGAAGAAATAAACTGACACCGCGACAACAGCATAAAAAGCGCCGCATGATGTCGCATGTAAAAAAACAAGAGAAAAAGCGTAAGAATAAAAAGCAGCGTTAACTGATTGGCCCGGCTTTTTTGCCAAAAAAGTTGCTGAATAGTGGTTACACCTTTAAATATAAAAATATACAACGATTAGCGAAGGTGCTCTCATTGCTGACCATAGAAGATCACCAATTAACGGCGGTAAAGCAGGTTCAATCCCCGAATTTCAATGATCGCCCATCAGGGGCCGAGATTGAGTTAATTGTGATTCACTCCATTAGTTTGCCCCCCGGAGAATATGGCGGCGCTTATATTGAAGCGCTGTTTACCAATAATCTTGATCCGTTAGATCACCCTTATTTTGAAACAATTTATAAACTGGAAGTATCCAGCCATTTGCTGATTGATCGCCAAGGGCAGATAGTGCAGTTTGTGCCTTTCAATAAAAGAGCCTGGCATGCCGGCAAGTCGTGTTATCAAGGGCGTGAAAACTGTAATGATTTTTCTATTGGCATCGAATTGGAAGGTTTGGATACGGATCAATATGAGCCGGTTCAATATGAAACCCTGGCGGCTGTGTTAAAGGCGCTGTTTGCTTGCTATCCTAAGCTTGGCCCAGATACTTTGATCGGCCACGAGAACATATCACCAGGCAGAAAAACTGATCCTGGCCCAGGTTTTAACTGGTCGTATTTACAAACACTGCTGTCAGCTTGATTACAGTTAACGACAAACGGAATAAAATTAACCAACCCAATGACATTAATTGCCATTCTAATCAGTTACTTTGCCGAGCGGGAATCCTGGATACCGGGGCTTATTCGTAACCGGCGCTGGGCAAGCGCTTACCTTGCTGCTTATGAACGCATTGGTTTGGGGGGCAGAGTTCATCCGGCATTAGCCTATGGCTTTTATGTATTAATCCCCATGTTTTTTGCCTGGTATCTCACCGTGGTATTGCACGGTTGGGTTTTTGCGATTGCTGAGTTTGTGCTGGGGACGTTTCTGTTGTGCTCTATTCTGATGCCGCGCCGCCTCCACAGTGAATTTCAGCCTTTTTTAAAACGCTGGCAAACTCAGGAATGGCAGGCGGCTTATGAGCATGCTGCCGGGCTGTTCCACTTTTCCAAAACCATCAGCACCGGTGATTTGCTCACGCAAACCATGACGTACTATTTGATTCGTATGAACCAATACCTGTTTTCACCCATTTTGTGGTATGTCCTTTTTGGAGCGGCTGGCCTGGTTTTGTACGTACTCACCTTTGTGATAGCTCAGCATGAAGAAAGTAATCAGAGGGCGAACAGCCCCTGGAAAAGCCTGGCGGCCGAGTTTATGCATGCGCTTGAAGGTGTTTCTGCCCGTGTTATTGCCATGAGTATTGCGCTGCTGTTTATAAATAGCAAAGCGCTGGCAGTGGCAGTGCGCCCTTTTCGGGTTGCTGATCGGGAGGCGGAAATTGTACTGAAGTTATCCATTAAAATGGCGATGGATTTTAAAGAGCTGCCCGACAATAAAGAACAAATGGCATCTGAAGGTATTCGTCGTATGCATATGATTCAGGATTTATGCAACAATATTCTGGTACTTTGGCTGCTGGTGATTGCTTTCTTTACCCTGCTTGGCTGGGCATTATAGCGCGTAAGTTCACAGCGCTTTTCCCTAATTCGTTTCTTAAATGCAAATCACACCTATACTTAGTGGCAGTGATTTGTCGCATTCTTTTTGTTACCTGATATTAAGTATTTTGGAGGGGTCATGGCGAAGGACTTATTTTATGGAGATTCAGACCCGCTCGAGACGGGTGAGTGGCTTGATGCTTTTGAATCCGTGATTGAAAATGAAGGGGTTGATCGCGCCCGCTATTTGTTGGAACGGCTCTCTGAAAAAGCGAACAGCAGTGGTGTCAGGTTAACAAACCTGAATACGGCTTATTTAAACACCATTGCCCCGGAAGCCCAGCCGCAATACCCTGGCGACCCGTACATTGAGCGCAGGATTCGCTCCCTGATTCGCTGGAATGCGCTGGCAATGGTGATGCGTGCCAATATCAGCGACGATGAGTTAGGGGGGCATATTTCCAGTTTTGCTTCTTCGGCAACTTTGTACGATGTGGCCTTCAATCATTTTTTCAAAGCCCCCAATGATACCTTTGGGGGTGATCTGGTTTTCTATCAAGGGCATTCTGCACCCGGCATTTATGCCAGAGCCTATTTGGAAGGCCGCCTTGAAGAAAAGGATCTGGAAAACTTTCGCCGCGAGGTAGATGGCGAAGGCTTGTCGTCTTATCCACACCCGTGGTTAATGCCTGATTTCTGGCAGTTTCCAACGGTTTCAATGGGTTTAGGCCCCGCCCAGGCTATTTACCAGGCACACTTTATGAAATACCTGATCAATCAGGGCAAGATTGAAAATGAAAACCGCAAAGTGTGGGCATTTTTGGGTGATGGTGAAATGGATGAGCCCGAATCCCTGGGAATGATTTCGTTAGCTGGCCGTGAAAAGCTCGATAATCTGATTTTTGTGGTGAACTGTAATTTGCAACGGCTCGATGGGCCGGTGCGTGGCAATGGGCAGATTATTCAGGAGCTGGAAAGCGTATTCCGCGGAGCTGGCTGGAATGTGATTAAAGTCATTTGGGGCAGAAAGTGGGATACACTGTTGGCAAACGACAAATCCGGCGCTTTAAAAAGGCGTATGGAAGAAGTGGTTGATGGTGAATACCAGGCGTATAAAACCCACGGAGGAGCTTATACCAGGGAGCATTTCTTTAATAAATATCCTGAATCGGCAGAGCTGGTTAAAGATTTAAGTGATGAAGAAATCTATGGCTTGAATCGAGGTGGCCATGATCCTTTTAAAATGTACGCGGCCTATCAGAGTGCGGTCAATCATCAGGGGCAGCCAACAGTTATTCTGGCAAAAACCGTAAAAGGTTATGGTACCGGCACCGGCGAAGCCAATAACAAAGCACATCAGATGAAAACCATGGATATGGAAAGCTTAAAAGGTTTTCGTGATCGTTTTGATATGCCTTTTACCGACGAGCAATTAAAGAAGTTACCTTTTTATAAGCCTGACGAAAACAGTGTGGAATTGCGTTATATGCGCGAGCGCCGTGCCATGCTGGGTGGCCACCTGCCGCAGCGTCGCAGCGATTTTCAGGCACTGGATATTCCTGATCTGAGCCTGTTTTCTGCATTTCTGGAAGGCTTTAAAGACAGAGAGCTATCAACGACGATGGCCTTTGTTCGCATGATGAACCTGCTGATCAAACAACAAGGGCTGGGTGATCGGGTCGTGCCTATCATACCCGACGAAGCGCGCACTTTTGGCATGGAAAGCATGTTCAGGCAGTTGGGGATTTATTCTTCGGTTGGTCAGCTATACGAGCCTGCGGATGCCGGCGAATTTATGTATTACCGTGAAGATCAGAAAGGCAGAATTCTGGAAGAAGGTATTAACGAAGCCGGTGCAATATCGGCGTGGATTGCGGCGGCCACTTCTTATTCGGTTAATAACTGTCCGATGATTCCGTTTTATATTTTTTATTCCATGTTTGGATTTCAGCGTATCGGTGATCTTGCCTGGGCCGCGGGTGATGCGCAGGCGAGGGGCTTTTTATTGGGCGCAACCGCTGGCCGAACCACTTTAAACGGTGAGGGCTTGCAGCATCAGGATGGCCATAGCCACGTACTTGCCTCGACCATTCCTAATTGTGTGGCTTACGATCCGGCCTATGCGTATGAGCTGGCGGTGATTTTGCAAAACGGCCTGCAACGTATGTATGGCGATAAGGAAAATGTGTTTTATTACATTACCCTGATGAATGAAAACTATACGCATCCTGCGATGCCTGAAGGCGCTGAAGAAGGTATTTTGAAAGGCATGTATTTATTTAAGGCCGGGGACCAAAACGCCGACCTTAAAGTGCAGCTGCTGGGCAGTGGTGCCATATTCGGTGAAGTGGAGGCCGCAGCCGAAATGCTGTGGGATGTATATGGCGTGGCAGCGGATGTCTGGAGTGTCACCAGCTTTACCGAATTGCGTAAAGAAGGTTTGCAGCAGCAGCGCTGGAATATGCTGCACCCCGAAGAAGAAGCGCGGATTCCTTACGTGACCCAGATGTTAACCGGCCGCAAACACCCGGTGGTTGCGGCAACCGATTATGTAAAATCACATGCCGATCAAATCAGGCCGTTTGTGCGCAACCACTATACATCGTTAGGCACCGATGGTTATGGGCGCAGTGATTCGCGACAAAAACTGCGTCATTTCTTCGAGGTAGATCGCTATTTCATTACCATTGCGGCATTAAATGCATTAGCCGACAAGGGTTTGATAGGGCACAGTAAAGTGGCCGATGCCATTAAACGGTTCGATATTGATCCTGAAAAAAGCTACCCGGCAACCTCGTGAACGTGCGGCAGATATGCAGCAGTAAAGGGCAGGCATCAGGGGTATATGAAGGAGTTTAAAGCGTGAGTATTAAAGAAGTTACCGTTCCCGATCTGGGTGGTGTCAAAAGTGTTGATGTCATCGAGATCTGCGTTAAAGCAGGTGACCAGGTTAACAAGGAAGATATCTGGATTGTGGTTGAGTCCGATAAGGCCACAGTGGAAGTGCCATCGCCGTTTACCGGCACAGTCGAATCGGTAAATGTTAAAGAAGGCGATAGCGTTAAAGAAGGCGCAGTGATTGGCAGCCTGCTGGCAACCGGCAGCGCGGCAGACACCGGCAACCTCCAGGCTGAGGCAGCTGAGGAAAAGCCGTTAGCTGGGGTGGAGCCTTCAGCTCAACAAAAGCCGTCAGCACATAAAGAGCCAATATCTTCGCCAACTCCAACCGTATTGCCCGAGCAGCAAGTGCCTGCCCACAAGGTTCATGCGGGGCCGGCGGTTCGCCGCCTGGCGCGAAAGTTAGGCGTGAACCTGGTGCAAGTGCCGGCAACCGGCCCAAGAAATCGTATTCTAAAAGAAGACGTTTATGAATACGTTAAACAGCATCTCACCGGCCAGGGGCAAGCGGTTTCGGCGGCGGGCAATTTGCCTGAATTGCCTGATATTGATTTTAGCCGTTGGGGTGATATAGAAACAGAAGCGCTGTCTAAATTAAAACGTGTCAGTGGAGCTAATCTGCATCGCAGTTGGCTGCATATTCCCCATGTCACCCAGTTCGATGAAGCCGATATTACCGATCTGGAAACCTTTAGAAAATCCGAAGGGGCAAAATTAAAAAACCAGGATATTAAACTTACTTTTTTGCCCTTTCTGATTAAAGCGGTGGTAAAAGCCTTGCAGGCGTTTCCACGGTTTAACAGCTCCCTGGCCAATGATGGCAACAACCTGATTTATAAAAAATATATCAATATCGGCATTGCCGTTGATACGCCCGAAGGGTTAGTGGTGCCCGTGGTGAAAAACCCGGAAGAAAAATCTTTGGTGGAGTTGGCCGAAGAGCTTGTTATGTTAAGCGCCAAAGCTCGTGACAAAAAACTATCGCCTGCCGATATGCAAGGCGGTACTTTTACCATTTCATCATTAGGTGGCATTGGCGGTACAGCTTTCACACCAATAGTGAACTGGCCAGAAGTGTCGATACTTGGCGTTTCCCGTTCCAGCCAAAAGCCGGTGTTTGCCGATGGCGTATTTGTACCGCGTTTAATGTTGCCGCTGTCACTGTCTTACGATCATCGGGTGATAGACGGGGCTGATGCAGCACGATTTACGGGGTATCTTGCGAATCTGCTGCAAGATATTCGCAGGCTGTTGTTATAAGCGTTGTGTCTGCACCAGGCAATTCATCAGGCGACTTGCTCGTTGCAGTCGCCGAAAATATTTTTATATTGCGTTAAAAACTTGGCGGGGCTTTGATGTTCAGAATTTTCAGTAAATACCTGGTACCAGC
>PDSR01000048.1 GCA_002748575.1 Gammaproteobacteria bacterium | reverse complement strand
GGTCTATATGTTCTGCAAGTTCTGCCAACGCGCAGTGCAGCTGGGCTTCAATCTGCTGTTTGGTGGTGCCCGTTTGAGTGGCTTGGTGAAAGGCGTTTTCCAGTTTCTTAAATCTTTCTAATTGGTTTTTGGTTTGTTCGTGTGCAGATTTTTCATCAACAAGCTGGTTTTCGAGCTGATTAATTTTAGGCACGAATTGTGATTTTACCGTATCAGGTATTTTTTCCATATGGGCATAGAGCTGGTGAGCAAGATCAGTGTAAGGTGAAATTACTTTTTCCCAAGGGGGTTGCTCTCCACGGTGTGCTTGTAACAGTTCAAGTTCCGCCGACAATGTCTCGTGTCTTAAAGAAATGGCCAGTTGAGCCGGCTCTGCATCAGGCTGTAAGGCAATCGTTTCCTGATTGCAGTTCATAATGGTTTCGTTTACCGCCTGTTGCAGGTAGCGTGTAAGGTTTTCACCGGTTATATCATCGCGGTATTCGCACAATAAAGCCTGTAACCTTGCCACCGCCTTTTTCTGATGCCGAGCGTAAAAAGCAAGAAAAATAATCACTGATATTAGCAGCAGTGCCGCCTGTCCGGTGATCACGAGCGTGGTTGTATTCATGTTTTCTGTAATCTGCGTTGTTCAAAATTCAATCTGACTGACATATTTCAGTATGGCCTAAATTTTCAAAGCTGCGAGCTCTAAAAAGGCTAACTCGTTGAAACTTATAAAGCTTATTGTTTTTCCCTAAAGTATTTCACAGGCTGGCCGATATATCCTCTTATAGAAACCCGTTACAAAGAATAAACGGTGGAGGTAACACATGCTTGGTGCTCAGCTTATCAACCCTGGCCTGAATCAGATTTTTTCTGATGGCGAAGGCAAACGCTCTCCGCTGTCGGGTTTTAATCGTTCTGGTGATGGTGCCGTATCGCGTCATGGTGCAGGCGACGTGCAGCACAGCTCTTTCAGTGAGCGGGCTATGGGCGCTGCTCGTGAAGTGTCGCCGGCCAGCAAAACAACGGTTGCTTCCAATGAGCTTTATTATAACCAGCAACGATCCTTTGATATGCAGGTAAAAACCCGTGATGGTGATGTGGTCACTATTAAAGTGAATGCTGAAGAATCTTTGAGTTCATCTTCGTTTTCCGGTGAAAATGATCAGGTTGTGGTGACAGAATTTGAAAATAGCTATGCCAGCAGTTCGCGTTTTTCTTTCTCGGTAGAGGGCGAACTGGATGAAGGGGAGCTGGCCGCACTTAATGATTTATTTGCTCAGGTTAATGATATTGCAGATGATTTTTATGCCGGTGATGTGGAAATGGCGTTTAATCAGGCAATGGAAGTGGGCTACGATGTTAATGAACTGGCTGCCTTTGCGGTGAATATGCGCCGATCAGAAGTGGTTGCTGTGCGTCAGGCCTATACAGAAATCGCACAGTACGCAGAGCCCGTTGGCGCGGAACAGGAAAACCCTTTTCAGAACATGATGGATAAGCTGGCTGATTTTTCGGCAAAAGCACAGCAGGTCCAGGATGCTTTGCTTGAAGGGCAAAATGTGCCTGATACTGATGGGCAGTTGCTGGGTCAACTATTGAAGGAACTGGTGCCTGATCAGGAAACGCCTGAGCAGCAGCGGCCAGATCAGAAAACACCAGCTGGCAAATCAGCTTTTAATGAATTTGTTGATGCCGTTCTTGGATAATTATATTTATCCCCAATTCTTACACGCATTTGCGTATACTTGGCGGTAGTTTCTTATAAAAAATAGGAATTCAGGCCATGGGCTGTTACCGCATTCTGTTATTTTTGTTTTGTAGTGTTTTTTCTGCATTCAACTTTGCTTATCAGCCAGAGTTTGCTGAAACCCTGCCAAAGCCACTTAAACCCTGGGTGGACTGGGTGCTGTATGACCAGCCCGGCCATGAATGCCCTTTCAAAGCAAAAAATCCGGCAAAAAAACAATGCCTTTGGCCCAGTTATGTGATGCTGGAGGCAACCGATCGGCACCTTGATTTTCAAATGCGATCCCACAGTTTTGCAGCAGGCTGGTTAACCCTGCCCGGTGGTAACGGATACTGGCCAACCAATGTGTTTGTTAACGGTAAAAAACAAATGGTGGTGTCGAAGAATCAGCGACCAGCCTTATATATGCCTGCTGGCCGCTATCAGATCAGCGGCAGATTGTTATGGGAGAGGGTGCCAGCTTCAATTCTTATTCCAAAAAACACCGGGCTGGTTGCTCTATCCGTTAATAACCACTCAATCCCGCTGCCAAGGCGGGATCATAATGGACGCGTCTGGCTGGTGGAACAGAAGCTGGCAAAACACGCCGATGCAGAAGATAAACTAGGTATTTCAGTTTACCGCCATTTGCAAGATGGCATTCCTTTTGTAATGGAAACCCAGGTGAAGCTGGAAGTGTCTGGCAATCCCCGCGAGGCGTTGCTAGGGGTTGCACAGTTGCCTGGCTACGAGTTGATGTCGGTTAATTCTCCGTTACCGGCGCGAATCGAAAAGAATGGGCGGTTACGCGTTCAATTACGCCCTGGCAGCTGGACACTGAATATTCGCACCCGGGCTGTATCGGATATGGCGGATATTACCCTGCCGAAAATAGCAGCAGTGTGGCCCAGTGAAGAGTTATGGAGTTTCCAGCCCAACCCGGGTTTGCGCCTGGTGCGTATTGAAGGGGCAGAATCCGTTGATCCCAATCAAACGAATATTCCGAATAACTGGAAGCAGTGGCAAGCTTATCGGATGGTGCCCGGCCAGGTGTTAAAGCTGATCACGCTGCGGCGCGGCGATCCGGAACCTGCGCCCAATCAATTAACTCTGGCGCGATCTGCCTGGGTTAACTTTGATGGCAGTGGCCTGGTATTTCAGGATCAGGTGAATGGTGCCGTATCGCGTGACTGGCGGTTAAATATGAAAGCGCCTTATTTGTTGGGTAATGCTGAACTGGCCGGTGAACCGCAAGTGGTCACTGAATTTCAGGGTTCCCGGGGTGTGGAGCTGCGCCATGCCGATATTAATCTGCGTGCGGTCAGTTACGTTAATCAGCCGGTAGGGCATCAGCTAACGTTGCCTGCTACTGGTTGGCAACAGGATTTTGAAAACCTGCGGTTAACCCTTAATTTACCGCCCGGGTGGCAACTATTGGCGGCATCCCAAGGTGATGTGGTTCACAATGCATGGTTAAATCAATGGCAGGTATGGGATGTGTTTTTAGTGTTAATCACTACAGCTGCGCTCTTTAAACTACGGGGTGTACTGGTGGCACTGTTAACGGCGGGTGCTTTTGTAGTGATCTATCCGGAAAAGCCGGTAATTTTGTGGTTGTGGTTAAATGTGATGGCGGTACTGGCGCTATTGTCGGTATTAAAACCCGGCACACTTCATAAGTTAGTGGTGTTTTATGGGCGCTTATCGGTATTTGTACTGATATTTACCTGCGTTCCTTTTTTAATTTCTCAAGCGCGTATTGCAATCTATCCGCAACTGGAACGGGGTGACTATGCCTCTGCCACCGGTGGTTATCATCAAACCGTTATGCAGGCGCAGATGCAAGAATCTATAGCGACTGATGAAGCTCAGCAGTGGGACGAAAAAGCCCACTCTTCCACGGCAGCAGTCAAGCGCAAGTTGTCGTACAGTGGTAATCAGGCCGCACAGAAACTGGTTACCATTGATCCCAATGCTGCCGCGCAAACCGGGCCGAGTGTGCCTGACTGGCATTGGAATCAAGCTTCTATTGCCTGGCAGGGGCCGGTCACTGCCGACCAGGAAATTACCCTGTACCTGCTAAAACCGCTGGAATCACGAATGGTTGCATTGCTGCGGGTGGTGTTGTTGATTGCCATTGCCCTTGGCCTGTTTAAAGGTTGGCGATCTTCAGGGCTGTTAACAGTGCCTGAGAATAAATCAGCGAAAAGCCTGTTCAGTCTGGCAGCAATACTGAGTTTTGCTGTGCTGTTACAACCGGCTGATGCGTTAGCCAGCAGTGCAACGCCAGCGGGTAAAGCAGCCACTTTTTTGTCGGGCGATGTGTTGCCAGCGCCCCCCTTGTTGGAAACACTGAAAAAGCGCTTACTTAATGCCAATAACTGTGCGCCAGATTGTGTGGCGGTTAACAGGGCCCGATTAAGCATTAATGCTGATCGTATGCGCCTTGTAATGGATGTGGATGCGCTACAGGCTGTGCAGATAAAACTGCCCCATGCAAAATCACAATGGCTGATTGAAAGTGTGCAGAGGGCAGATAAGCCCGCTGCAATAAGGCGCGAAAAGGATCAGCTATGGATTGCGCTTGCCAAAGGTACGCAGCGTATTGTTATGGATGGATTAATTGATCCATCACAACCGGTTCAGTTGCTGTTCCCCGAAAAGGTTCACAACCTGATGCTGGTCATGCCGCAATGGAAAGTCAAAGGCATGGATAATGGGCGCATTACCGGCGGCGCTTTGTACCTGGAGCCGACTGGCAACAGCATTGTGGAAAAGACGGATGATTCCGATGTGTTGCCACCTAATGTGATCACGCCTTTTGTGCGAGTTAATCGCAAATTACGTTTGGGTTTAAACTGGTATGTGGAAACCCGCGTTGACCGTTTGGCACCGACAGATGGTGCCATTAAATTGCAAATTCCACTGCTGCAAGGCGAATCTGTTACCACCCGCAATGTAAAAGTGAAAGATGGCCTGGTAACGGTGTCTTTAGCGCCAGGGCAGCGGCAAACAGTGTGGTATTCGTCGCTGGAAAAGCAATCGCTGATTGATCTGGTGGCTCCTGAAAATGTGCCCTGGGTAGAAACCTGGCAGTTGGAAAACGCAGCTATCTGGTATGTTGAAACCAAGGGGCTGGCTGCGATCAAACCGCAGCAGCATCAGCAAAAATACCAACCGGAATGGTTGCCTTTACCTGGTGATAAGCTGCAACTGGTTATTATTAAACCGGATGCGGCAGCCGGTGCAACTACCACTATTGATCAGGCAAAATTGACCGTTCGTCCGGGGCAGTCGGAATCGGGTTTTCAGTTACAACTGCTTGTGCGCAGTTCCAAGGGTGCCGAGCAGCGTATCAAGCTAAATGATGCTGCCAAGGTGCTTGCAGTAACCGTAGATGGCGAAGCTCAGCCTTCTCAGGAAAGCGGTACGCATCTGGTGGTTCCCATTAACCCTGGTCAGCACCAGTTAACCGTGCAGTGGCGCGAACCGGTGCGTAATCATGGTTATTTCACCGGGCCTGATCTGGAAGTAGAAGGGCTGCTTTCAAATATTGATATGACCGTTGAAGTTCCCCGCAGCCAGTGGGTGTTATTTGTAGGTGGTCCACAATTAGGGCCGGCGGTGCTTATCTGGGGTGAATTGCTGGTGATCGTGTTGATTGCCCTGGGGCTTTCACGCATTCCTGGTATTCCGCTAAAAACTTATGAGTGGGTGTTACTGGCGCTGGGACTTTGTGCAGGCTTGATCCCGTCTGCGATAGTGGTTGTTTTGTGGTTTGTTGCCATGAAAAAAAGGCGCGAGGTAAAGGCAGATTTAACCCCGTCACAATTTAATTTGATGCAAATGTGTTTGCTGGGTTTAACCGTTGTGGCACTTGTTAGTATGTTGGGAATTATTCCGCTCGGGTTAATGGGCAGTCCTGATATGGGTATTGTTGGTAATGGCTCAAGCCATTATTACCTGCACTGGTATCAGGATCAGGCAGAGCGCCTGATGCCTTCTTTCTGGTGGATTGCCTTACCTTTATGGGGATATCGTCTGCTGATGCTGTTGTGGTCTTTATGGCTGGCGGTGGCAATTCTGAAATGGTTGAAGTGGGCGTGGGTGAGTTTCAGTACAAATGGTATCTGGAAAAAGAAACCACTGTTAGTTGAATCGGCGCGTCAACCGGTTTCCCAGGGCAATGTTTCTCAGGACAATGTTTCTCAGGGCAAGGCTTCTCAGGATCAGGATAGCGACCACCGGGAGTCTGAATAAATTATGAGTGAGCAAACAATAGAGCCGGCGTTACTGATTTTCTATACGACCGCCGGTTGCCACCTTTGTGATCAGGCTGACGCGATTGTTCGAGCAACACTGAACCCTGATTTTTTTCTAATCGAATATCAGGATATTGCCGAAGATGATGGCTTGATTGAACAATACGGAGTGCGTATCCCGGTGTTGAAAATAGCTAGCAATGGCAGAGAACTGGGCTGGCCATTTGACCAGAATCAGCTGGTGGCGTTTCTTAGCCAGGAGTGAAAAAACACGCCTTTTATTGCTTTTGGATGCAGATTGGCGGTTAATTTTTGCCAGGTTTATGTGTCAAAGGAAGCTGAAAGCAGCGGATGCTATTGGCAACGGTGTGACTGATTAATACCTCCAACGGCTGCTTACGCAAATCGGCAATACGTTGTGCTATGTGGGGCAGGTATTTGGGTTCGTTGCGTCGGGATTTGGGTTTGGGCTTTAAATCCCGTGGCAATAAATAAGGGCCATCGGTTTCGATCAGCAGGCGGTCATCAGGAATATAGGCTACCAGTTCCTGTAGCGCCTGGCCCCGGCGTTCATCGCATATCCAGCCGGTAATACCAATATATAAACCTAAATCAAGGTAAGCGTTCAGGGCTTCCCTGGTGCCGGTGAAGCAATGCTGTACACCACCAGATATGTGATCGCGGTATTCCTGCAAAATCGCGTATTGCAGGTTAAACGCATCACGCTCATGCAGGAATAAAGGTTTGCCGGTTGCAACGGCCAGTTCCAGCTGTTCCCGAAAAGCGTTTTCCTGGGCATCTCGTGGGGAAAAATCCCGATTAAAGTCTAACCCGGTTTCACCAACAGCAACCACTTCAGGGTTATCTAATAGGTTTTTAATTGTGTTGCAGACTGATGCGTTCCACTGGGATGAGTCGTGGGGGTGAACACCTGCGGTGCAGAACAGCGTTTCAGGGTGCTGTTTGCAAAGTGCAAGTGCAGCCTGCGAGCATTCGACATCAGTACCGGTCACAATCATATGCGACACGCCCGCTTCATTGGCGTGATGAATCGCCTGGCCTACCTGATTGCGAAAGGATTTATTGGTGAAGTTAATACCAATATCAATCAAACTGTACTCTAAACCCTAAGTAAGTAGTGAAGACATAATACCTATTGCCCAGCGTAATCCTTCTGTATAGGCATTTTCAAGCATTTCTTCGTTAACGTTTAAATGTGACAGGCTGGGCCAATCTACTTTATCCCAATAGCCTTGCTCGTGATTAATCGCAGCCTGAAGCAGTTTACCGGCAGGTCCACTGTAACTTAACAGAGCGTCACAGACTTCCTGTTCCAGGGGTAAAGTGTCTAAAATAGATTGCTTTTCCTGATCAAAAAAAGCATCAACGGAAGAAAATAAGCCAATCGTAAAATACATATCTGGATTTCTGGCGTTTGTGTCGTTTGCCAGATGTTCAAGCATTTTGGCGCGGGTTAAGGTTAGCGAAAGTAATTCAGAAGGTTTTTCTGCCAGCTTGGAAAGCGCAATAACACTGGCCCAGCATTTCAGCTTTTCAAGCCCTAGCAGGGTTATAGCCTGTTGCACGCTGTCTACTTTTGAGTGTAAAGCGTATTGAGCACTGTTGATAATTTTTAACAGCTTAACGCTTAAGGTCGGGTCATTAACAATACTTTTTTTCAGGTCTTTAATCGATACATCCGGTTTTTGTAAATCAGCCAGTAAACGCATTAAAACCAGCTTGTTGGCCGGTAATACAGTGCCTTCAAATACCTGAGGTCGACATAAAAAATAGCCTTGAAAAAGTGTAAATCCCAAAGATTGGCACTGCTCATAAACCTGATAGTCTTCTACTTTTTCAGCTAACAGCACTTTGTTATAGGGCTTTAAAATAGCGACCAGTTGTTCCAGGTGCTCCCCCTGTACGGCCAGCACATCGACTTTGATAATATCTGCAAGTTCAATAAGTTCCCGTTTGCTTTCGTCGTATTCAAAATCATCAAGGGCAATGGTATAGCCTTGCTGTTTTAACCTTTTCACTGCTGAAATAACGTCGCTGTCAGCATCAACGGTTTCTAGTATTTCTATAACGATAGATTTAGGCTTAAAAGGCGGTGGCGATATCAACCAGCTTTTAGGCATATTAATAAATGCATTGCTGTATTCTGTAGCTTTATCAAGGCCAACTTCACTGAATGCGTTCAGTACAACACTCGATGTTGCTATGTCATCATCAAATTCTTGTTCGTGATCGCCAGGCCTGAATAGCAGTTCATAACCTTTTACGTTTAAATTTACATCATAGATGGGCTGTCTTGCGAATAGCGGCTGCTGAGAGGTCATTTGAAAAGGTTCCCGCCTTTTATTCCATTACTCAATAAATTGTAGCACCGTGATGTTGTTTTACTGGATATATTGAATATAAAGCGAGTTTTATTTTGGTATTGATGATGCGGCTTTTAGTGTGCTTTGTTATAACGTGGCTAATGACTGGTTCTAGCGATGGATAGAGGTTGTTTGTGCTAGAGTCAATCTCTGATATCTTTTGATTTCGATCAATGTTTTCAATATTTTTTTATTTCCCTGAAATTCAAATGAATGTATGAGTTGATTTGTGTCAGTTTTAATACAGTGTTGAACCATACACTTGAGGATGTACGATGTGGGGGTTGAACACATTGTTAGTGAGTTGTTTTAGTTTTCTGGAGAGCATTTATTATGAAATTAGTTAAACAAGTTTTAGCACCGGTTGCCGTTTCAATGGTTGCTTTGGGTGTGGGTCAGGCAATGGCTTATGATATGGGTGATATGGTCATCCGTGGTGGTTACGTTTCTGTTAACCCTGATGCATCCAGTGATGATGTGCTTACTGCTTTGGGTGCTGCTAACACAGTTGATGTAGATGATGGCGCGGCTGTAGGTATCAGTTTAACTTACATGCTT
>PDSR01000047.1 GCA_002748575.1 Gammaproteobacteria bacterium | reverse complement strand
ATCACCTGGCGAAAGGACTCGAAATGAGCCGCCTTCCGGCTAACGTCAGCCGTTTTACCTTTGAAATCGTAGGATTATCAGAAACATTCAGCCTGTTATCGTTTGCGGGTTCGGAATCCATTTCTGACATTTATCACTATGAGATTACGCTGCTGGCTGAATCCGGCGATCTAGCGCTGGCTTCCATGATCGGCAGAAATGCCGTGCTGACGCTGCTGGAGCCGGATCACCCCAGGATAATACACGGTGTAATCTGCGCCGCTGAGCAGTTGAATCACGGCGATCCGTTCAGTGGCTATAAAATAACGCTGGTGCCCAAGCTCTGGTGGCTTCAGCATCGCAGCGGCCACCGTATTTTTCAGAAAATGTCGATTCCCGGTATTGTGGTAAAGGTACTGGAAGAAGCCGGCATTAAAGGCAATGATATTTTGCTGGATTTAAAATCCGGCTATCCAGCGCGGGACTATTGCGTTCAATACGGCGAAACCGAACTGCATTTTATTCAGCGATTATTATCGGATGAAGGCATTAACTTCTATTTTCGCCACAGCGCCAATGGCCATACCCTGGTGCTGACCGATCACAACGGCAGCTATCAAAACATACCCGGTGATACCGCCATTCGTTATTGCCAGGAAGATCGCACCGCCAAAGATGAACCCATTATTTATGCGCTCAATGCCAAAACCCGTGTGACCTCTACCGAAGCCTGTGTGGGTGATTACAATCCGGCCAAGCCGGATCTGAGGCTGCACTCAGGTTTCAACATCATTGTGGTCGATAACACCTGGCATTTGGAAGATCACCGTTATCGCTCGCAGTACGCACTCACCACCGGGGATGCGGTTCGCTATAAAAACATTAACTTGCAGCAAATTCAGTGTTTCAAAAAAGTCGTTCGTTGTAGCAGCGATGATGTCCGTCTGGCGGTGGGCAGCCGCTTCAGCGTTAAGCAACACCCCAACCCCTCGGTAAACCGCGACTATCTGCTTTATCGTTACGACATCAGCGGCACACAGCCGCCCTCAAAAGAAGCACTCGCCGGTGCCTCCGCCACGCAATACACCTGTATTTCCAGCAGCATTCCGGCAACGGTGGCCTTCAAAATCCGCAGCGAAGCCGTAAAACCACGTATTCATGGTGTGCAAACAGCGTTTGTAACCGGGCCGAATAACAATGAAATCTACACCGATGATAAAGGCCGTATTAAAGTGCAGTTTCATTGGGATCGCGAAGGCCAGTACAACGAGCAATCCACCGCCTGGATCAGGGTTTCACAACAACTGGCGGGCAAGGAATGGGGCAGTTGGATATTGCCCAGAGTTGGCCATCAAAACGACAGCAAAACCTTTGTTGGCCGCGATCAGCATCAATCGATAGCCAGCAACCAGTTTGTATCGGTTGGCAAACACCAGCACCAAACCATTGGGCACAACCACCAAATGGAGGTTGGCCAAAACCTGGCGTTTTCAGTGGGAAAAGACTTTCACCTGAAAGTCTCCGGTGCTGATGTTACCCAGGTGGGCAACCAGCTACATATCAAAGGCGGCATGAACACCACCTTGCAGGCGGGAGCGCTGTTATCACTCACCGCTGGCGGCAGCTTCCTGACCCTGGACCCGGCAGGCGTTTCGATTTTTGGCCCCACGGTACGCATTAACGAAGGGGGCGGCGCCATCCCCGCCATACCGCCCATCCCCAAACAACCCGACACACCCGTTCTGCCAGACGACGACAATGCCGGCAAACTGGAAAAAGTCCCCCCCACCGAACCGCCCTATGTTCGCAGCCTGTTAGCTTTTGCCGAAGGCAAGGCGCAAAAAATAACCCTGAAAATGGCTGCCAAAGCACGGGCGCCTTTTGTTGATTATTGCACCGACTGTGCCTTACAACCCCTGCCCATTGCCGACGAAGTGCGCGGTGAAAATCAGGTGGATGTGCTGGTTCATAGAAAACTTGCTGATTCGTTGCGTGATACTGATGTAGACAATGATCCTGTTGCGCAAGCACGTGCCAACAGTACACAAAACTCCCCAGAGGTTGATCCGTTCCTTGAGCATAATACGGCTTTCCCTCGCCCAAATAATCCTGCCCCTCGTTCTTTGGATACAACGAATGACAGTGACTTCATTTTACCTTCGAGTGATCAGTATTGGGATTTCAGAGAGCAGTTAAATATTCCATCGGTGATCAGCCCTGACTTACCCCTTCGTCAAATCACGGATATGCCTTATGTGAGTGATGAGCTTTTTCTGGAATTCGACGATACCGGATCGGTCACACTGGGTGATAACGTGATGGCTCCCGGCTTTGTTGATGATCGTTCTACCGTTGATAAGCTCCTTGATTATACCGGTAGTAAGCAACTGCTTTCTGATTATAATTACACGGGAAACCTGCTCAATGATATTCCTGCGGCTATCCTGAATAATACGGTTGTGCCTGCTGCCAATGCAGTGGCATTACCCTTTTTGATAGCAGACGATGCTGCGCTTGCATTGGATGAGCAAAGAATTCTGCCTTATCCGGCGGGAGCGGCATTTTCAGGGCAGTTAAGTGTTATTGGGGCGGGTTTAAAGGCTCGTAAGGTTTTGGAGGGTGCTCCAAATAAAAAAATAGGCGAGACATTCGAAGGCCGCTTATACCGGTCAGTTCCAAAGGGTAGAAACCCTTTGGAAATTCACCCAATCTTTAATGCTGAGAAAGCTATTCATAGATATACAGGCGAAGGGCAAGGTGGATTGTATTTAGGCTCCTCTCAACGAATTGTTAACTCTGAATTTACTGGTAATGGAGTTTCGATAGAAGGTTTGGTGAATAACCAATACCAGGTGAGGATTGATGGTTTATTGGATTTAACGAATTCGGTTGTGCGATCTGACCTAGGGGTTTCACTAAATGATTTGGTCAGAACAGGTGGCTCTAAAGAATGGAGATATGAAATTACTAACCCTCTTGGACGATATGCTGAAGATAGTGGTTATAACGGTATTATTGCTCCAGCGGCACAAGCTGATGCTGGTGTGAATGTTATTCTATTTAACCCGGATTTGGTGAAATGATAAGTACAAAATCTATAGATGGTCAAATTCGTAAAATTGAATCTAAATCAGATTCCAAGATATTTTATGATTTTGAATTCTGGGCTGAGTCAGATGAAGAGACGTATGGATTGGTGTGTTTAATTCAAATCAGCCACCCGACAAATCTTTTCATAACTGAAATGAGTGCTGATGAACTTGCAATTTCTAGTGAAGCTAAAATGCTGGAGGTTGTTAAGAATAGAGTTTCCCAACAAACTGGAGTGCCAGGTTTGGTATTTCCAAAGGTGATAAGGTTTGATGAAAAAAAAGGCGATGTCAAAGCAGGCTTTCAGGCATTTTTGAAATCATATGAAAAGCCAATACCGGTATATGAAAGTATCTTCGATCAATCTAAGGAGGCTATTCAAATAGAGAAGCTTTCTATTGATGAATTTAAGGGCTTGGGTGGGAAAATTCATTTACTAGGCAATATTAGTATGTGATCAGTTATTTCAAACAAAATCAACATGCGTAGCGTAAATGATTTGATGGGCGTTAAGCGAGCTTCACCTGAGCTAATATCAGCAGCTTCGAAAAAGCATGATGTTTTAATTGCTGAGCCGGGTTCTGAAGAGCATAGGATGTTAGATTACTTCGGGGCCGAAGCATCCGCAGATGGCGCTGATAACACTCACATTCTACTGTGTGAAAACCTTAGTAAACCAGCTCTATTGAAAGCGTTTTTACATGCAACTCAATCAAACCATGAGTAATTTAAGTTTGCGGTATGCAGATGAGCTTGGCATTCAGCCAGCCAAAATCAAAGGCATGGAACAACATGGATTATGCTTTTTTACTTGGCACGATAGTGAAGTAGCAGGAGGGCAATGTTCCTGCTGCAATACAATAGTTTGGGTAAGCCCAAGAGAAAGCCCAATATTAGCTGAGGCTCGGCCTGGCTCTGTTCCGCCAAGTGGGGATGAGTATAGGAAGTACTATCAGAATAAATTGAACAGGTTTCTGTTGAGCTTGCCTCCTTGCCCATCCTGTGGTGAAACGAAGTATGATCGATTTATTAATAACGTCACTTTCCCGCGTTTTCCAGATGGTACAGACTTTGATGACAGTCGGGAGGATATAGAATTAATAAATGCAGCACCCAATAGCGTAGAAGTCTGGTGGTTTAAAGTGTGAAGACAATATCGAAGTCATATCAGTTCCAGCTAGGCCACATTTCGTTAATATAAAAAAGCTGGACTGCCCCCCGCAGAATCCTGCAAGGAAAGAATATAACCACTACTCGGTGGAAATTGCCCGGATAACAACTTGTGGTAAATGTCTACTACCGCGCTGGGGCCATAAAACATTTCCACATTCATCCAGCCATTAACGAATTCGATAAAAGGAGCCCAACTTTCAGCAACATTACGCTGAAATTGAGCTGCCCCCCATTCACCAATACGTTTTTGTGCCTGAGTGGGGGCAAAAAACAGCACGGGGGCCGGGCCTGTCCACGACTTTTTATCGCTGGCTCGCTGATCCCAGTGGGAAGCACCCACCAGGCAGCTGTACTGCTGGTTTGGTGCAAGCCGTTGATGGAGTGCCTGCAACACTTTGCCATTGCCAGCAAAATCCACAGTCACAGTTTTTTTCTGATGACTGATATTTTCAATTTCGTTGTAGCAGATAACCTGATCATAACAGCCAAGGCCGCTGACAAATTCTCGATTCCCCGGTGAAGTAATACCGATAATTTTGTAATCGTTACTACGGCGTGCGCGGTTTTGTTTCAGGCAATATGCCATACCCAGTGCCGTTTTGCTTGATGCACTGGTCAGAAGCAGTTCCTCGGCATCAAAGAAGTGGTTCTCCGCCATAAAATCATCAAGCAAAAAAGAGGTGGTAAACAGAGGGCGCAACAGCATTTGCAGATGCTCGTTTTCCCGGGTATACAAAGGATCATGACTGCAACGCAAATACTGATTGTAAATCACCGGCAGCGACTGACGATGGGGGCTGGTATCAATGAAACTGCCAGCAGTGATGCGGCCAGGGGTAACAGTCAGGTGCGTCGCCATTGGGAAATAACCATAAATGCGTTCACCGGTCGCAAGTTCGTCGCAACGCGATGCTGTTACATCGGCAAAGCCCCACACGGGAATAACCCCCATGCCATCACTTGCCGGAAAGAATTCCCAATAGCGCATCATATCGCCGGCAGCAGCATAGGTAATATTGTTGGCAGTTAGGGAAAAACTGGCGATTGTCAGGCGCACCTGCTGTTCTTGCAGCGCCTCCAGCTCGGTATGTTCAAATTCCGTTTGGTGAAAGTTTGCTCGATTAACCAGTAGTCGGGTTACATTTGTCATGAGAGAGCCTTCTTACCAATAGTAACAGGCACAAAATTATTAGCGGTAAGTTGCTTACACGCAAGGTTTTATCAATAATACTGCCACTAATTTGCCTATTTTTAGAGGACTTGGAAATGCAGCAATACAAGGCACCCCTGAGCGACATGCAGTTCTTGCTCGAAGATGTTTTCCAGATTGATAAATTCTGGTCTCAAAACAACCAGTTAAAACAGGTTGTTGACGTAGAAACCGCCCGTGCCATGCTGGAAGAAGCAGGAAAGCTGATCGGTGAGCAGGTTTCTCCGATAAACAGAAGCGGTGATGAAGAAGGTGTCAGCTGGTCTGCTGACGGGGTTACTACCCCAGCGGGCTTCGCTGAAGCTTTTCGCCTGTATTCTGAAGGTGGCTGGACTTCATTATGCGGTAATCCCGCCTACGGTGGCATGGGAATGCCCAAATCGCTTTCTGTTTGTGTCGATGAAATGCTGTATGGCGCGAACAGTTCTTTTGCTCTGTATCCGGCACTGACAGCAGGTGCCTGTTTAGCCATTGAGGCACACGCCTCGGAAGAGCTGCGCCAACTGTATTTACCAAAGCTCTACTCTGGTGAGTGGTCTGGCACCATGTGTCTTACAGAGCCCCATGCCGGCAGCGATCTGGGACTCATCAATACCAAAGCCATCCCTGAAGATGATGGTACCTACTCCATAACTGGCACCAAGATTTTCATTACCGGTGGCGACCACGACCTGACAGAAAACATTGTACACCTGGTACTTGCGAAACTACCTGACGCTCCCCAGGGCAGCAGAGGTATTTCACTGTTTCTAGTACCCAAGTACAAAGTCGATTCGGCAGGTAAAATCACCGGATCAAACGGTGTTTCCTGTGGTGCAGCAGAACACAAAATGGGTATTCATGCCTCCGCTACCTGTGTTATGAATTTTGATAGCGCCCAAGGACACTTGATTGGCGAGCTCAACAGTGGTTTGAAGTGCATGTTTACCATGATGAACTACGAACGGCTGTCTATTGGTATTCAGGGTACCGGTTGCTCGGAGATGTCATATCAAAATGCGGTGGTTTACGCCAAAGAGCGCTTACAAGGTAAAGATCCATCTGGCAAGAACACTGACAGTGCAGCACCCATCATTGTGCATCCAGATGTACGCCGCATGCTGTTAACCATGAAATCCACCATAGAAGCTGGTCGAGCGCTTTCTATTTATCTGGGTCAGCAGCTGGATATCTGCAAGTTCGGCGAAGATGAGGCAGAGCGTAAACAGGCCAGCGCGTTAGTGGCATTGTTAACACCCGTTGCCAAAGCATTTTTCACTGATATGGGGCTTGAAAATACCGTATTGGGACAACAGATATTCGGTGGCCACGGTTATATCCGCGAATGGGGACAGGAACAACTGGTACGCGATGTTAGAATCGCCCAGATTTATGAAGGCACCAACGGTATTCAGGCACAGGATTTGATCCTGCGTAAAGTATTTACTAATGATGGTGCTTTTCTGAACCTATTCATAAACGAGATACAGGCATTTATCGACCAGCTGGATCAAGCAGAGCTGGAACCACTGGTTAACGTCTATCGTGAAGCACTGACTCAGCTACAGGATGCTACCCAGGAATTACTGCAAAAAGGCAAAGAAAACCTTAATGAATTATTTGCCGCAGCTAACGACTATTTGCATCTGTTAGGGCATATCACTTATGGATATATGTGGCTGCGAATGCTGAGCGCCGTATCCAGCAGCGAATGCAGTGATGAATTTAAGTCCACCAAGCTGGAAACTGGTAAATTCTACTTTAGCCGGGTACTGCCACGCATTCATTCTTTATTGGCAACTATGCGCTCAGGTGCCGATAATCTAATGACTTTGGATGCTGACGCTTTCTAGCGTTTTTATCAAAAAAGGCACTTCTACCGGTTCCGCCAAAGGAGTCAGAGAAGTGCCTTTATTGTAAAGTCGATAGACTGGTTTCCATATTCACGCTGCAAAGTACCCAGACAGCAAAAAGCCCTGTTAAGTTTCCTTAACAGGGCTTTTGAATAAGTGGCGGAGCGGACGGGACTCGAACCCGCGACCCCCGGCGTGACAGGCCGGTATTCTAACCAACTGAACTACCGCTCCAAACCATTACTTCTACTTGTGTCACCGCTTTCTCTATAAGAGGAAGTGGTGGGTGGTACAGGGATCGAACCTGTGACCCTCGCCTTGTAAGGGCGATGCTCTCCCAGCTGAGCTAACCACCCGAGAAGTGCGACGCATTTTACGGCTTTTTGTCGAGGTGTCAAACCTTTATGTAAAAAAAATCAAAAAAACTCTTAACACGAAAAGCCTTTATCCACTAAGCGGTTACCCACCCTTTACGGGCTACTGGTATTCGCTTGCATCGCTCTAGCAGACACCGTTTTTTCTTCCAGATTTTTAAATATAGACGATATCACCATTTCCACCACGACATCGCTTTGCAACAATGCCTGCTCTGCGGTCAGCGGCTCAATGTTATAAAGTGTTTTTACTAAAGGCGACAAAGAAAAGAAATGCGAAGCCGATGCGGAAACCATCATAATCAGCTGTGGAAACGGAATAGGCTTTAACCAGCCTTCTGCCACACCTTCAAGATACAGATCGTAAAACTCTTGCTGAAAAGGCCGCACTAATTCGTTAACCAGCCATTCCAGCCGTTCGGTTTGCTGAGCACCTTCGCGCATAATGAACTGGCCAAATTCAGGGTGCCTGGAACAAAATGCTATGTAATTTCTTAAGGTTTCAATAATAAAACGCTGCCTGTCCTGCTGAGGCAGTTGCTGAATAACCTGAGTAAATTCTGTATCTAATTGCTTAAACAAACGGGTGGCGGCTGCCTTCCAAAGCGCTTGTTTATTTTTAAAGTGATAGTGAATCAATGGTTGTGTGATACCCGCAGCTTTTGCAATTTGAGTGGTTGATACCCCCTCAAACCCTTTCATAGCAAATAATGAAATGGCTGCTGACAAGATGCGATTACGCGCATCAGGGCCTTTTTCATTACGTAAGGTCAAACCTGCGGATGATTGCTCCATCGGATTCATGATAAGCCACCTGTTATCTTTTTTATTTTTAAGTGCTTAGTCGTTTTTTTATTGTATTTATTTTTTATATGGGCGTTCTGGCTAAAACTGAATACAACATATTAAATAAAATTGCGATTAACACAGTTTCCAGTAAGTAATTAACGCCCAATGAAAAGATCGTACCAGCTTTATTTAAGGAAACACAAGCCGTATAGCATAGAAAGCATCGGCACACAGCAATAATACTTAAGACTTAACCACCAACGCCAATGCCTGCTTTGCCAGCGCATCTATATTCATGGGGCCTGTTGGATCGTACCAAAAATTCGACCAGGCCAACGCACCCGTTAACAGCCGCCGCAATATAAAAGTATCGACCTCGCTGGCAATCAGCCCCGAAGCCTTTGCCTCATCAAGGGTTTGCAACCACATTTGCTCGTAACGATCACGCAATGTCAGAATCTGCTGCTGGCTATCGGGTTTTAAACTGCGCCACTCGTTAGTCAGCACTGCCATAGCCTCGCCAGTATCACCATTAATTGATACCAGTTCGGCACGCACCAGGGCCAGCAGCTTATCGCGAACACTTTCTGCCGCCTGCAACTCACGCCGCATCCGCTCGGTGTTAAACAGAATCACTTCAATCATTACATGGCACAGGATTTCTTCTTTGGTTTTAAAGTGATGGAAGATACTGCCGGATTGAATACCCACCTCGTTCGCCAGATCGCGCACAGTGGTTCTCTCAAAGCCTTTAATACGAAATAAATGGGCAGCCGCCGTCAGGATACGCCCCCTGGGAGAGTCATCCAAACCGTTCGGAATGTCGTTTGTTGCCTGGGTCATTGTTTGCGTTCCATTAATTACCAGCGGGCTGGTAGCCGATTCTGTCCAACCCGTCCATGCGGAAATTTTTCTTGTTTGTCGAAATCAGCACTTTACAAACCAAGCGCTTGCTTGGTAGCTTAAAGCAATCAGTCTCCAAGGGCCAGCGGCAATGGATGAAAAACCGCCCGATTCGCCACCGGCCAGGATATAAGCTTGATGCTTTGATAACTAACCAAACGCACTGCCAGGGCCCATTATGACAACCGATAAAACCGTTAACATAGGATGCGCCGCCGCTTTTTGGGGCGATACTGAAACCGCTGCCGAACAGCTGATACAAACCGGAAAGGTCGATTATGTGGTATTCGACTACCTTGCGGAGATCACCATGTCGATTATGGCCGGCGCCAAAATGAAAGATCCCGATGCCGGCTTTGCAACGGACTTCGTTTATCGGGTGATGTCGCCCCTGTTACCCAAAATCGCTGAAGATAATGTAAAAATCCTGGCCAATGCCGGTGGTGTTAACCCCCTTTCCTGCCAACAAGCATTACAAGCGCTGATTGACAAAGCAGGACTGGATCTTAAAGTCGCGGTGGTGCTGGGCGATGATTTAACCCCGCAAAAAGCCGACCTTGAACAACTGGGTATTAAAGAAATAGGCACAGGCAAAGCCCTGCCGCCGATGGTTGTCAGCATGAATGCTTATCTTGGCGCCAAAGGGCTGGTAGACGCGCTGGCCGCTGGTGCCGATATTGTGTTAACTGGCCGCGTGGTTGATTCAGCCTTAGTGCTTGCACCATTAATTCACGAATTTAACTGGTCATTCGACGATTATGACAAGTTATCCGCCGGGTCATTGGCAGGCCATATTATTGAATGTGGTGCTCAGTGTACGGGGGGTAATTTTACCGATTGGGAAATCGTGCCCGACTTCGACAATATGGGCTTTCCCATTATTGAATGCAGCGCCGATGGCAGCTTTGTGGTGACCAAGCCCGACAATACCGGCGGCCTTGTTACCACGGCAACTGTTGCCGAGCAAATGGTGTATGAAATCGGCGATCCCCGCGCTTATTACCTGCCCGATGTAATCTGT
>PDSR01000046.1 GCA_002748575.1 Gammaproteobacteria bacterium | reverse complement strand
ACGGAATCACCATCATGTCAACAATCAACAGGACATTTAGATCCTGGCTGTTCGCTATTATGGGTGCTGAATACGTACTAAAGCTATTGCCAAAAGGTACCCACGACTGGAAAAAGTTCGTTCAGCCTGATGAAATTAAAGCATTGCTTGCCATCGACCATTTCAGTGTTGTCTGGGAAGCAGGTATTAACTTCAATCCCTTCACCAAACACTTCAAATTAACATCAAATATGGATGTTAACTATATAATGGCAGCAAGCAGATGTTAACCTATTGAACGGTTGTTAATGCTATTGCTTATCGCGTCACTGCGTGTTTTTTAGACATACTCTATAAACCGTTTTTTGAGTGGCAAAATTTTGATATAGCGCAATCGCTTAACGGTATTAGGCTTATGAATTCGTTCATATTTAGGGCAAAATAAAGCTGATTACGCAGCTTAAGGATTGCAACACCATGACTATAAAGCTTAGGCACCTGTTAGCGGCCAGCGCATCTGTTTTTGCTTTTAATATTACATCTGCAACTGCCAGTACCGATAAAGAAATACAAGCAACGATGAGAGATGCCTCCGAATCATTATCAGTGCTTATCCCCTACGCTTATGACGACGCCAGATTCACAGCAACAAACGAACAGCCACGCATTAGGCAGCATCTGGCAAAATTAAACACCCTATTTGCAAAAAAAACTGAACTGTTAGGCGATGATTCTGATACCACCTGGATCACTCTGAACGTAATACAACAGCATCTGGCTGATACAAGTAAGTTCTATCAGGCAGGCTACTACGCCACAAGTCAGTATCTGCTTACCAACATCCCTGCTCTATGCACCACCTGCCATATTCAGGATAGCGCCCACAGCGCGATTCAAGGCATATTAAAACGCAACCAGTTTGCCAATGATTTCAGCTATGGAGAATATTTATTTACCATTCGCAATTACAAAAAGTCGAAGCAGTTTTTTAAAAGCTATCTAACTGATCCTGATGTGCAACAATCCAAACTCAGATCCCTGAAATCACTTGAGCGCCTTTTAACGATTGAGCTGGGTGTTAACCAATCTATTAGTAATGCCAGGAAATTATTATCTGATTATCAGCAAAACCTTCAACACCTGGAAATTAAAGAAGTTACCAACGATTGGCTAAGCGGATTAAACGCTATTAACACAGAGGCAAATACATATAGCGATCTTGAAAAGATGTTTAATGAATGGTTTTCAAAATCACCCAGTCATAGCCACGAATTTATTCTACATGAATCGAAACGCCCCAAAGCCATCTGGTTAAGATCAAAGTTTTTTGATCTTTTAAAAACACCGCAGCACGCTGAAGACACTGCTGATACCTTGTATATGCTTGCGGTGTTAAGCAGAATTTTAGGGCCCGATGAACCCTATTCATTTGCCAACCTGTACCTTAAGCAATGTGTTACTCAATACCCAACCACACGATCTGCCCGGCACTGCCTGCAAGAATATAAAAATCATTTAAGCTTTTACTATGGTGGATCTGCCGGTGAGTCCGTGCCAGACGACCTGGTGAAAGAATACCAGAAAATGAAAAAATCTCTTGAAAGCTCAAAGTAACGGATGGCGGTCAGAATTCAAAAACTACCAATATAAACGGCGCGCTTTTTTAAACGCCTGAGAAAGTTCAGGCGTACGATCAATCTGATGAAGCTCTAGCAATGCATTTTGCGCCAACAAATAGGCTTCATCAAAATCTCTGTTCATCAGGCTGATTTCTTTATGTTTTTGAACTCCTGGGGATACGGTTACCTGTATTGATAAATATTCCGCATCTTTGCGGCCCTCGCGAACACGCTTAATGCGTCGCAGACCTTTCACACTGCCATCTTCCAAAAAAAGTTTATTGATCGATAGTTGCGCTTTAAGCTCCACCATTTTTCTTTTACGATCAATTTCTTTTTGTCTTTCATAGGCCATACGTCGGGCTTTTTCCGGCCCAAGCTTTGAGATAGAAAAATATTCCTGAACTCCTAACAAACGGTCAAACACTCGATAACGCTCAGGATTCTTTTTGTTTGGATGAAGCATTACGGTCATACAGTATATTTCCAGCGTTTCTTTAATGTGGCCATTAAAAGCTATGACAATATCCGATTTAGACAGGCAGCAAATCCGTTTGTGATTTAGCTGTGGCAGATTCTTTGATTACGAATTTTTGCGCTTGTTTACCTGCTAGCGCTTGTTTATCCAGGGATTACCAAGAGTGGCATCCTACTCGCAGGTATTTTATACATTTTTTTTAAGTCGCCAAGTGTTTATTTCTGCGAATTTTGTATAGTTTACTTCTTTATTGGGATAACCAGTTCCTGCGCTCTATTATTGCAGCGCTCTGAACGCTGTTGCCGCTTTGAAAAATATATTGTAGATTGGCTGTTCGTTACTAGTTAGCAGGTTTCTAAAGCGTCGTTTCGTATTCACCGAAGCATACCTTAATGGAATTCAAATGTCTGAAATAATTCTTCACCATTACGCCCTTTCACCGTTTGCGGAAAAAATACGCGCAATGTTCGGATATCTAAACCTGGAATGGCAGTCTGCCTTAACCAGCGAAATGCCGCCAAGACCTCTACTAGAACCCCTTACAGGGGGGTATCGAAGAATTCCAGTTGCTCAAATTGGTGCCGACATTTACTGCGATACACAAACCATTTCGTCACAACTCGCCAAAATTTCAGGAAAAAGTCAGCTTTGTACGAAACAGTGTGACATGCAAGTCAACGAGTTTGTAGCATTGGTTGAAGGTGATTTTTTCTTTGCCAGCATCCTGTATGCATCGGGTATAAAACTAAACAAAAAGATAATGGCACAAATGTCTTTTTTTAATCTGGCAAAGCTGCTACTCGACAGGTTAAAGATGGTTCGGAATGCAGCAACAAAAACTGCGGGAATAAAAGAATCCAAGCAAATCGTTAATAACACACTATCAAGGATTGAAGATCAACTAGAACAGAGTTTCTTGTTTGGACCTTCCCCGAATATTGCAGATTTTTCGGCTTATCACCCCGTATGGTTTATTAAAGACCTTGGTGAAAAATCAATTATGGAACACTTCCCGAAAACAAACGCCTGGGCAGAACGAATAAGAGAATTTGGCGAAGGAACCCGTAAGGAGATCAGCGGTGAAGAAGCCCTTTCCATTGCGCGAGCACATCAGCCCACCCCTATAGAAAACATGCAAAAAACTCACGATCTGATTGGCCAACTGGTGCAAATCGCCCCTTGTGACTACGGCTTGCGGCCATCAAGTGGTGTGCTCGAAGCCTGCACTGAGCATCAATACATTATTTCAAGAGAGCCTAAAGAAACAGGGTTAATACACATTCACTTCCCCAGGGAAGGCTATCAAGTCAAACAAGCAGTGTAAGCTCCAGCCTACTCATCAAGCAAGCATTTAGCTTTTTTGAAAATGTAACCGCTGAATCGCCATACTTGAATATGACTCTTTCAACACATACTTTTACTTTTAAGGTGTTTAGCACATGAAACTTATTAAACCCTTATCATTACTAATGTGTAGTTTAGTAATACAGTCCTGCGCCACATCAACAAAAACACTTTGGGTAAGTGGCATCAAAACCAGGTGTTCAACGGGAATTCAGCAAATACAATGCCTTAATGTTCATAAAGGAGAAAACTTAAACAACCCGGATTGGCAAAACTTTTATGCTTCAATAGAGGGTTTTAGATTTGAACACGGTTATCTGCAAAAAATTGAGGTTAAAGAAATCCATTTAGATCCAGACCAGTTTCCCGCTGATGGTTCTTCGATAAAATATAAACTCGTTAGAGTTTTAGAAAAACAAAAAGCAATACAACCCTCTATGCCTGATCAGAATTTACATGATATTTGGAACGTAATCAGTATCAACGGTAATGTTATCCATCAGGCGTCTCGAAGACCCTCAATGGAAATAAACCTGACGGAAATGAGGGTATTTGGCAATGATAGTTGCAATGAGTATGCGGGCGAAATCAAAAGCATCACTGAAAACCGAATTAAATTGGATGACTTCATGACTACCCTGATGATGTGTGAGGAAATGGAAGTTGCCGATGCTTTTTCCGAGGCCATAAGCCAAGTTGCTTTTTATAAACTGGAAGGGCTGACGCTAACATTAATGAATGAAAACAAAGCAGAGCTGCTAACTTTTTTAAAGGGTGATTAACAACCACAGGCGTTAACTGTGAGACTTAAATCACAAACCAGTAACGAAGCAATTTTCTGACTTTTTACGGAGAGTGTACGGCAAGTATAAAATGGTGCCCAGGAGAGGATTTGAACCTCCACGGCCTTGCGGCCACCAGCACCTGAAGCTGGCGTGTCTACCAATTTCACCACCTGGGCTTTAGGCGGATGTGTTGCAGCAATGGTGCCCGGGGCCGGAATCGAACCGGCACGGTGTTGCCACCGAGGGATTTTAAGTCCCTTGCGTCTACCAATTTCGCCACCCGGGCTTTGGGGGCTTAACCGGCTTTCCAGCCAGTTATTTCAACTTAATGGAGGCGCGGGTCGGAATCGAACCGGCGTACACGGAGTTGCAGTCCGCTGCATGACCACTCTGCCACCGCGCCATGATGCTGCTAACAAAAAACCTCGGATGAAACCGAGGTTTTTAAAAAATCTGGAGCGGGAAACGAGGTTCGAACTCGCGACCCCAACCTTGGCAAGGTTGTGCTCTACCACTGAGCTATTCCCGCGCATTTCAGGAGCTGTGCACCCCGTCAATGGAAAGCATATTCTACAGTTCGCTAACTATCTGTCAACAATATTTTTCTCTTTTTCATCAGTATGTTGTCGAGGCTTTATAAATATTGAAAATTAGTTTACGACTCTTTCAATTCCGGCCATGCCGCTTTCAAATATACGAGCATCGACCATAGAGTCAACAGCGTTGCAATATAAAGCAGCACATAAGATGAAATAGCAACCCAGCTATCCATATTGACATGACTGCCGATTAAGCCGGTAATGGCAAGCATTTGTAGAAACGTTTTTATTTTACCCACATAGGAAACCGCCACGCTGGCGCGTTTGCCTAATTCAGCCATCCATTCCCTCAGGGCCGAAATCGTTATTTCCCTGCCAATAATCACTGTAGCCGGTATCACCATCCATAGGGTGCTGTGTGCCTCTACCAGCACCACCAGCGCGATTGCCACAATCAGCTTATCAGCAACGGGATCAAGGAAAGCTCCCAGTTTCGTCATTTGCCCCCATTTACGGGCTAAATAACCATCAAACCAGTCAGTAATGCCAGCACCGGCAAAAATAACCGCCGCCGCCACATAGCGCCATTCATAAGGCAGGTAATACACCAGCACAAATACCGGAATGGCCACTATCCTTGCCATGGTCAGCAGATTAGGAATAGTGATATGTGATGGAATCTGATTACTGTTATCTTGCATATTAACCGCTTTCCCTCTCAGTGATGGTTATTGTCAGCCACCAAACAAGCTATTCTAATCGTTGTGAAGCGCTGTATAAATGGCTTCTGCGACTTTTTCACTGATGCCTTTAACTTTTGCTAAATCTTCTTGACTGGCCCTTGAAATTTCCTGCCAGCCACCAAAGTGATTCAGTAATTGCCGCCTTCTTTTCGGGCCCACACCCGGTATACCTTCTAAAGGCGACGTATTTCTGGATTTTGATCTTCGTTGCCGGTGCGCAGTAATGGCAAAACGGTGAGCCTCATCTCTTATGTGTTGGATCAAATGCAGCCCGGCGGAATCCTGTTTCGGGTGTATCTCAGTATCTGAGCCCGCCAGAATCAATGTTTCCAGCCCCGCTTTTCGAGTAACGCCTTTAGCAACTCCAAGCAAGGTTACACCCTGTATTTGAAGCTCTTCCAAAACATCAACAGCCTGCGAAAGCTGGCCTTTACCACCATCAATAAGCAGTATATCAGGTATTTTACCTTCCCCTTTTTTCAACCGGGTATAACGCCGCTGCAAAGCCTGACTCATGGCGGCGTAGTCATCACCCGGGGTAATGCCCTCTATATTAAATCGCCGGTAATCCGATTTTAACGGGCCACTCTGATCAAACACAACACAGGATGCAACAGTACCTTCGCCTTGTGTGTGGCTGATATCAAAACATTCCATACGCTGCGGAATATCTTCTAGATGTAATAACTGTTGCAGCGATTCAAACCGCTGATAAACATTTTCTTTATGGGCCAAATGGCTCATCAGATTTTGAGTGGCATTGGTTTTCGCAAGCTTTATCCAGCCTGATCGGTGGCTGCGCACATTAATGCTAAACGTAATTTTTCTTCCAACAACTTCTTTTAACACCTCTGCAAGCGCACCCTGGCTTTCAATTTGAAATGGAAGCACCACTTCTTTTGGAAAATCTCGGGAGCGGTTATTCAGATAATATTGAGAGATAAATGCATCTAATACTGCTATCGGGTCATCACCCAATTTACAGCGTTGAAAATAGTGCTGTGAGCCTATGATTCGCCCTCCTCTGACATACAACATTTGTATGCAGGCGGTACCAGCACTCACATCAATGCCGAACACATCCACATCACCGCCTTCGGCCTCAACAAATTGTTGCTCCTGAACATGGCTGATCGCGGCAATTTGATCTCGATAACGGGCCGCCAGCTCAAATTCCAACAGCGCAGATGCCGCTTCCATTTTAATGGCCAGCTCTTCGCTGATGGCATGAGTCTTACCTTTTAAAAATAATATGGTGTGGCGGACATCCTGAGCATAGTCTTCCGGTGAAATCAGACCAACGCATGGCCCTGTACATCGATTGATCTGATACTGTAAACACGGCCTTGATCTATTTTTGAAAAAGCTATCTTCGCATTGCCGAACGCGAAATATTTTCTCAAGAATATTTAGCGATTCACGAACAGCGCCGCCACTCGGATAAGG
This sequence comes from Gammaproteobacteria bacterium, assembly GCA_002748575.1. Lineage (GTDB taxonomy): Bacteria > Pseudomonadota > Gammaproteobacteria > Pseudomonadales > Ketobacteraceae. The sequence continues at coordinate 2,171 of PDSR01000046.1, read as the reverse complement.
GCCGAAATAATGACCTTTCTTTTTCTTGGCACCCCGATGATAGGCAATTCTAGGATATTCCTGATCTGATACAAAAATATAAGGGTATGATTTATCATCTCTTAATACTATATTATAAGGCGGCTTATATTCCTTAATTAGGGTTTGTTCAAGTATCAGTGCTTCTGTTTCACTGCCGGTAACGGTAATTTCAATGTTGGCAATTTTTTTTACCAGCGCCTGGGTTTTTATCGAATCCAGATTTTTTCGAAAATAAGACGATACCCGCTTTTTCAGGTTTTTGGCTTTACCTACATAAAGCAAGTCCCCAGTGGCATCGTACATACAATATACACCGGGTTTCGATGAGAGGTTTTTTAGAAATGCATTACTATCGAAAGCCTGAGTCAAAACTTTCTACACTTTCTACGAACCAGGGAGTGCTTCCGCATCCACCATGCCATGACGAATCGCTAACAAGGTCAACTCAACATCGCTCTTGATACTTAGCTTGTCAAATACACGATAGCGGTAACTGTTAACGGTTTTGGGACTTAAAAAAAGCTTATCTGATATTTGCTGCACTTTCTGGCAGTTAACGATCATTATTGCCACTTGCAGCTCGCGTTCGGAGAGTTGATCAAAGGGCGAGCCTTCGCCATCGTTTGCAAACGGTTTCAGTGCTAATGCCTGAGCCACTTCAGGGCTGATATAACGCTGCCCGGAATGAACCTGGCGTATGGCTTTTACCATTTCTTCCATTGCCGCGCCTTTAGTCAGATATCCGGAAGCACCGGCCTGCATAAACCGAGATGGGTAAGGCTCATCACCACACACAGTTACTGCAATTACTTTTACATCTGCGTTTTGCCGCAATAGCTTACGGGTAGCCTCCAAGCCACCAATTCCAGGCATTTTCGCATCCATCAGCACCACATCAGGATTTAGCTCACGAATATCTCGCAACGCGTCTTCGCCGCTGGCTGCTTCGCCAACAACTGACAAGCCATTAACATCGCCCAGCATGCGCGTTATACCTGTGCGAACCAGATCGTGGTCATCGACAACGTAAACCTTGATCACGACAACTCCTTGATATGAAACTTTCTTATAAGTTTAAACAACATTTTACAATCAGCAGACCCTTTTATTCATTTTTTATTGTTGATATAGCTCAAAACAGCAAGGTTTTCGATCAATATTACAATTAATTATCTAGATCAATCTATTTTGTAGGGTAAACTCATTGGTCAAACTGCTACCAACATATAAAAAAATCGAAATATAAAAACAATAACAAGGATGAACATTAGATATGCTAAACGCACTACGTGGCCTAAACCTTATTTGTTTTATCATTTACAGCTTACCAGATAAGTCGATGTCCGACTTAGATCTCCTATTGTTCACTTGCTGGGCTTTAAGCGTGATCTCCACGATACTACTATCGAGCCTGCTTAACCGTAGCGTTACCGGGTGGGGTTTAGGTGCTGTACTGCTGCCTTTCTGGGGAGCGGCCTTGTTAGCCTTACTGCCGAAACGGCCAACAACGGCACTGACAGCAGTTGATAACAGCTGGCTCAACATGGAACGCAGCACTAATAAAATGGTGGTAAGCGGCATACTATTCTTTGATGATATGCTCGATCAACAATCACTTGAAAACACACTATCGGAAGGGCTGCTGAAATTTGATCGGTTCAGAAAAAAAGTCAAAAAAATCAACCGTTTTAATTGCTGGGTTGATGACCCGGACTTCAAATTAGAAAATCATATAGCATTTCACCCATTATCTGCTGGCGCTTCTTTTGATGATTTCCATCAACAGGTAAACCTCTTGAGTGAACAGCCTCTGGATTTTAATCGTCCCCTTTGGCACATAGATGTTTTCGAAGGCGTTAATGGGGGATGTGCACTTGTGGTTAGAATACACCACTGCATGGCTGATGGAATTGCGCTCGTGAGAGTACTACTTTCCATGACACATCCAGCGGATGGCTCCATCACACAGCCACCGGTACAAACCCGTCAACCGGTAAACCCTTTAATACACATGATGTACCTGGCTGCAGGTTTGGTATCAGCGATTCCTCATTCATTAAAGCTTCCTGACAGCCCGTCCACCCTTAAAAAGCCCCTGACCGGGAAAAGAAGTACCGCGTGGTCGCAACCGTTTGATTTAGAGCAGGTAC
>PDSR01000045.1 GCA_002748575.1 Gammaproteobacteria bacterium | reverse complement strand
GCTGGCTTTTGGCCTGATTCACGGCCTGGGATTTGCCAATGTTTTGTTTCGTTATGTTGAATCGCAACAAGACACCGTTCTGCAGGTGCTGGCTTTTAATTTGGGTGTTGAAGTAGGTCAATTTATGATTGTTATGATAATGTACCCCGTTTTATTGTTGATCAGCCTGAAAAATATTTTACCTGGATACAATCTGGCGCTGGGCTATTCCGTTGGTGGTTTAGCCATGTATTGGCTTATTCAATTAGTTGTTTAGTAGATTCTGCCAGATTTTTTACCAGATGGAATGTAATTGATCTAAACCTTAAATCTGAAACCAAAGTGAGTAACAAGGTAAAAAGAATGCGAACCGTAGAACAATTTGCAAATTTTTCGTGGTATTTGAGAAAATCCTACGTTAATAAGGTGACACAGCATCCATATTCCGATGATCTTGAAGCAATTTTGAAACAATATCCAAAACTGGTTATTGCTATGAACCACGGCCCAATGTCAGGCCCGTTGGCTGGCACCGTTGGTATGATGAATCAATATTACAAGCACGGAGGCAAAAACCGTAAGCCAGTAGTGATTGCGTGGCGCGGGTTTTATAAGGTGCCTTTATTTAAATACGTGATTCAATATATGAGCCAGGTAAGAAATCCACCAAACTTGGATGGCTTTGCCAAAAAGCTTACCAATGGACAGGCTACCGATGTTTTTGTTATGCCTGAAGGTGAAAACTGTAGTTTTGGTAATGGTTTGGATATCGAGCCATTTCTAAGCCCACGGTTTGTCGAGCTGGCATTAAAAGCCGAAACCCCCATACTTGTTGCTGTGCATGTTGGCTCCGAACTTTGGTCAAAAATTATTCCAGTGAGTAAGCGTTTAAACCCGGCTCTTAGATATTTACCGCAGAAAAGCTACGAAAGAATCAAACACAATGGCCGTATTAATTTAGGCCTTTACGGTTTAAAAAAAATTCCCGATTTACAAATGTGTTTTAAATTATATAGGCCGGGAATGACCTTGGAAGATCTAAATAAACCTAATGGCCAGAAATTATTACAGCAGGAGTCAGACAATATTCGTGAACTGATGCAGTTAATCGTAGATATTGTATCGGGCAAAAAACAACCAACGTGAAGTGCTCAAGCCCCTGTTAAAGCGCTGTTTCAGTTGAAAAATACTGATTTCTGAGCTTTTTACAGTTTTTAGATTGTTCACTCTAATTTATCTCATCATAATCCACCCCAAATTTGAAGTAATAAGTTTTTGTTGGGGTATTGATTATGAAAAAAGTTGCAGGTTTCTCATTGTTGTCTGTTGCTGTGCTGACTTGGGTTATTGCTGCATCTTTACCGTTTCTGGGCTTGAATATGACTGAAATGGCTGTGGGAACAACAGCTATTGTTATTGTCGGTGAAGCTGCATTCTGGTTAAGTGTTTATTTTCTTGGGGCGCAATACTGGAATAATATCAAGGCCTTTTTTACCAGACCTTTCAGGCGTGCGCTGAAGCCAGAAATGGATTGCACTACTGAAGCCTAGAATTCACTGCATATTTAAGTCATAAAAAAAGCGCCCTGTTTACAGGGCGCTTTTTTTGATGCTGTATCAATTAAGTCTATGCAATGACAGTAGAACCGAATAGTTCTTTTTCCATTGCTTCACGCATTTTGAACTTCTGTATTTTACCCGTTACTGTCATTGGAAATTCTTCAACAAAGCGAATATGGCTTGGCACTTTGAAGTGTGTGATTTTATCTTTACAAAAGTCTTTAATGTCTTCTTCAGTTGATGCCTCACCTTCTTTTAATTGAATCCATGCACAAACCTGTTCACCGTATTTTTCATGGGGAACGCCGAATACTTCTACTTCACGTACTTTCGGGTGAGTATAAAGAAACTCTTCAACTTCCCTTGGGTAGACATTTTCACCACCACGAATAATCATATCCTTGATACGGCCAACTATTTGCACATAGCCTTCTTCATCCATAATGGCCAGATCACCTGAATGTAACCAGTTGGCTGAATCAATGGTATCTCTGGTTTTTTCAGTGTCGTTCCAATAACCTTGCATCACAGAATAACCTCGACAACAAAGCTCTCCTTTTTCACCCACAGGAACTACCCGGCCTTCAATGTCTATTATTTTAATTTCCTGATGAGGGCCAACTTTTCCAACAGTTTCACAGCGCTTATCTACCGGTGCATCAATATCTGTCATATGGTTTACAGGGCTGGTCTCAGTTTGCCCATACATAATGGTGACTTCTGTCATGTTCATTTTACTCATAACTTTTCGCATTACTTCAGCAGGGCACGGGGCACCAGCCATAATGCCGGTTCGCAATGAGCTTAAATCAAACGAATCGATTTCAGGTAGTTGAAGCTCTCCGATAAACATGGTGGGCACACCGTGTAATGCAGTACATTTTTCTTCCTGTACTGTCTCTAATACAGACAGGGGTTCAAACGCTTCACTTGGAAATACAACGGTAGCCCCTTTTGTTAAGCAGGCCAGATTACCCATCACCATGCCAAAACAATGGTACAAGGGGACAGGAACACATAGGCGATCTTCAGGTGTAAGATTCATACCTTCAGCAACCTGATTGCCGTTATTTAAGATATTGAAATGACTAAGGGCGGCACCTTTGGGGCTGCCGGTTGTGCCGCTGGTAAACTGAATATTAATAACATCATCGGGTTGAAGTTTGTTTTTGAGTGTTTTCAGTTGGGCTGCTTCTTTTTCTCCCCCCATGGAGCAAACATCGGCGAAGTTGAACATGCCAGTTGTTTTCTCATCGCCCATACGGATCACGGATTTAAGATGCGGCAAAAGATGTGCTACCAAAGCACCGGGCTCACATCTCGCCAGCTCTGGAGCAAGCTCTTGAAGCATTCTGATATATTGAGATGTTTTAAAGCTTTCTGCCGTGACAATGGCTTTACATTCAACTTTATTAAGTGCGTATTCTAACTCATATAAACGATAAGCTGGATTGATGCACACCAGAACCGCACCAATTTTTGCGGTGGCAAACTGCGTTAGAGACCATTCGATTCTGTTTGGTGACCAGATACCAACCCGATCACCGGGCTTGATTCCAATCTTTAATAAACCGGTTGCCAATTCGTTAACTTTTTCGTTGTACTCTTTAAAAGTCCAACGGATGTTCTGATGACGAACAACAATGGCTTCTCTATCTGGATAGGTTTCTGCTATACGATCGAAACAATTACCGATTGTCTCAAACATAAGCGGGTGCGCTGTTGTGCCACTGATATAACTTTGGGTGCCTTGTAGTACTGGAGTCATGAGCGTTTCCTTCATTGCCACATCGTTATTGTTAGTTGTTGTGAGTCGTGGTGCTTCAAGCTGGTTGTTATTATTAAAATAGGTTGTACACCAGCATTGAAAAAAATTCTAGCGTTATTGTGCGCCGAAATAAACAATATATTTGCAATAATGTTGCAAAATAGGATAAAACCCATATATGATGACTGAAACAAGGTTATTCACGGGATATGGAAGAGGACTTTTTATGCCATCTAACCATAACTATGACAAAGAAGTTGATGTGCTTGTGTTGGGGTCTGGTGCTGGTGCAATGACCAGTGCACTGGTAGCCAGAACAGAAGGTGCCAGTGATGTGCTGGTGGTTGAAAAGAGCGATCGCTATGGAGGTACATCGTCGATGTCCGGTGGTGGTATTTGGATACCTAACAGCCACTATGCCCGTGCAGAAGGGGTGAACGATTCAGCCGACGAAGCACTTCAGTACATGAAATCGGTGATCGGTGACGAAGTTTCCGAAGAACGTATGCGCACCTATGTGGAAAAAGCACCTGAAATGCTTGAGTACATGGCAAATAACACCCGCCTTGTTTATGAAACTGTACCGTACTCGGATTACTATCCTGAAAAGCCAGGCGGAAAAGAAGGCCACAGAACACATCAGCCTGCCCCAATGAGCGCCCGCCATTTAGGTAAAGATTTCCCCGCGTTACGCGAACAGCCGCCACAGGTGATGGTAGCCGGAAAGTTTACCATGACCATGAAAGAAGGCCGCATGTTCCTAACCCAGGCAAAAGGGTGGATGTGGGTTGCTATATTAATGGCTCTGCGTTATTACCTGGATATTCCGGGGCGAATACAAGGTAAGCGTTCCCGCCGTTTAACCATGGGCAATGCATTGATGGGCCGGTTACGCTGGTCTATGAAAGAAAAGGGCATTGATCTTTGGTTGAACGCTCCTTTTAAAGAGCTGATCGAAGAAGATGGTGTTGTCACCGGGGCTATTATCGAAAAAGATGGCAAACCTATTAAAGTTCACGCCAAAAAAGGCGTTATTGTGGGTGTTGGTGGCTTTGAACACAATCAGGCAATGCGTGAAAAATATCTGCCACAGCCAACGAACCCAGAATGGAGCGGCTCGCAAATCAACAACACTGGTGATGGCCATATAGCCGGTGAAAAAGTAGGTGCCAGATTCGAGCAAATGAATCATGCCTGGTGGGCTCCTTCAGTAAAAATTCCTGGTTGGGATCGGCCTTTTGTTATTTTTGCTGAACGCTCTTTACCAGGTTTGGTGATTGTTAATAAAAACGGCAAGCGTTTTCAAAACGAAGCTGCTCCTTATCTGGAATCCGGTTTGGCTTTTTACGAAGCGCAATCTGATGAACAGCCAGAAGTACCGGGTTATGTGGTCTTTGATGCTGTGTTCAGAAAAAAATTCCCCTTTGGACCTATCGCTCCTGGTTATTCCATGCCGGATAATAAGCTGTCTAAGCGCGTCTGGGCGGTACTGCAAAAAGCAGATACGCTGGAAGAACTTGCCGAGAAAGTCGGTATTGATAAAGACGGCCTGCTGGAAACCGTTAAGCGCAATAATGAATTTGTCAAAACGGGCAAAGATGAAGATTTCCATCGCGGCGAAAGCTATTACGATCGCTATTATGGCGACCAGGGCACAAAACCAAACCCCTGTATTGCGCCTATTGCTGAAGGCCCATTTTATGCGCTGCCTATTTATCCCGGCGATATTGGTACCAAAGGTGGCATGCTCACAGACATTAACGGACAGGTTGTGAATAACGATGGTAATGTTATTCCCGGCTTATATGCGGTAGGTAATGCTGCATCCTCGGTAATGGGAAGCAAATACCCAGGTGCCGGGGCAACACTTGGCCCGGCAATGACCTTTGGCTATCTTGCAGCTAAACACATGCTTACAAGCGATTCAAAATAGCAGGTGGCATCTATCACAATTCACATAAAACGATGAACAGCACGCAAGAATTCGATGAGGGTGTTTCTTTAATATTTGGTGGCAGTGGCGGCATCGGTGCTGCCATTGCTGCGCGTATAGCCCGCAGTGGCAGTGATATTGCTATCACCTATCGTCATAATCGAGAAAGAGCTGAAGCAACCGCTGAAAATATCAAAAAACTGGGCGTGCGCTGCTCGATCTACCCGGTAGATATTGCCAATACACACGATATTAAAGCAGCTGTTGATCAAGCCGCGAGTTATCATGGTCGTATCCATAGTGTTGTGGTAGCGGCAGGTTCTGATATCAAGCAACCTTTCCTTGCGGAAGTAACTGATCAGCAATGGGAAGAAGTGATTAACGGTGATCTGAACGGTTTCTTTCGAATTGTAAAAAGTATCATTCCCCACTTTAGAGCCAACAATGGTGGTTCATTAGTTCATATATCTTCTGCTGGCCTTGGCAGAACGCCGCCAAAAGATGTGTTGTCTGTTGCACCAAAAGCTGCCAATGAAGCTTTAGTAAAATATCTGGCAAAGGAAGAGGGTATTCATGGCATTCGCGCCAATAGCGTTGCGGTAGGTGTAATTGAAACCGGAATTTTTAAAAGATTAGAAGCCGAAGGTGTGTTTAACGATCAGTGGAAGCAGGCGGTACTCAACACGCTGCCAATCAAACATTTTGGTAAGCCAGAAGATATAGCAGAAGCTGCGGCTTTCTTTGCCTCAAACCGTTCAAAATACATTACGGGGCAGTTATTGTTTGTCGATGGTGGGTACAGCGTTTAATAAAAATCTGAAAGTATCAATAATATATAAATCAAAACGGGAGAACAAAAATGAGTCGATTTGAAGGAAAGGTTGTGATTGTTACCGGAGCAGCATCCGGTATGGGTAAAACCTCAGCCCTTCGCCTGGCAAGTGAAGGCGCTAAAGTGATTTTAGGCGATGTTAACGAAGAGGGCATCCAGCAAACTGCGGCAGAAATCGAAACCGCAGGAGGTACTGCCACAGCCGTTGCCTTTAATGCTATGGAAGAAGAATCCTGCAAGGCACTGGTTCAATCTGCGGTTGATACCTATGGTCAACTCGATGTAGTGGTAAATGCTGCCGGTATTGCCGGTTTTTACCGTTTAGATGAGCTTACATCAGATATATTGAATCGCTTTTTAACCATTAATTTAAGCAGCGTTATCACTATTTGCCGGGAAGCAATGCCGCACCTGCAAAAAACAAAAGGCAACATTGTGAACTTTGCATCGTTGAATGCCCGCATTATGACGGCCTATCAAACTGCTTACTGTGCATCTAAAGCAGCGGTTTCTGCCGTTACTAAATGTATGGCGCAGGAATTTGAAGAACACGGTGTACGCGCCAATGTTATTTGCCCCGGCGGTATAGAAACTCCAATGGTTTCCCAGATGCGATTTCCAGAAGGTATGAACCGCCGCCTGCTGGCAAGCCTGCAACCACTAAGCCGACGTGGTACCCCTGAAGAAGTAGCCGCGTTAGTCTCATTCCTGGCATCTTCAGAAGCCAGTTATATCAGTGGTGAAGATATTATTATCGATGGTGGAGCCCGCTCCGCACTGTAATATCTTATTGCATTTAGCGTCCTCAAAAAGGCTCACTCAACAGCATTATTTGCTGAATCAAAAGAGTGGGCCTCACTTATTTGATGCCCTGTTCGGTGGAGTACCTGAAATGAATCAAACAGAGTTAATTAACCTGTCTCTGGAACAAACCGTTGAAACTTTAGGTGATCCCGTCGAGAAAATCTATGAGCGAATGTATCAACGTTTCCCTGATCTTGTAAGCTACAAGGAAGAAAATGAAGATTGGGAAAATTATATGTTTGAGGAAATTATCACTAATTTTATGAGCTTTGGTGATGACCCGGAAACGGCCCTGCTAACCATCAGAGAAATGGTTGTACATCACGAATTAATTGGTGTGCCTCGGGAGGCCTTTAAAGGAATGTACGACACCTTATACGAAGTTATAACAGCGACATTTCACGGCCCACAAGAGTCAGAAATGAAAGCCGTTTGGCAGGAAATTGTTGCCAAAATATATGATTGTATTGAAACAGCCAGTATTTAAGGTTGCTATCGCCACAGGTTTGTTTGACTAAACAGCAACCCTGATCATTAAAAAGGCAGCTAAAAAGCCGCCTTTATCGCTTAAGCCTGGGGGACGCTCCAGTACGCTTTCATAGACGTTACTTTGCCATCGTCGTTAAATTCAAATACATCAATAATTTCCAGTGCCCGGCCTTGAGTGGTTGCGGTAAATGGAAAGGCAACAGTGTTGGCTGCACATCGCGGGTTGCCTGTTAGTTCTAATTTAACACCAACCCCGTGGATGCGGCTGTAAAAGGCAACGATAGCTTCAATGCCTTCATGGGGTGGTGAACCTACCGGGTCTTCTACCGTTGCATTATCAGCATAAATTTCTTTAATAAGCTCAATGTTATCTGTGCTGACTGCCTCAACATATTTATCGACAGTTGCCAGCATGTGCTTTGCATCCATGATTTGCTCCTGAAAGTTATTAATAAACAATATTAATAAACAAATAGTTAATTGCTTGAATTGACACAATTAACCCGGCCTGAATATAGCTGTGGTTAATTACGAGATATATTTGCATTAATATTGCAAAATAACAAGGCGCTTGTTAGCGTAGTACGATCGTACTTAAATTTCAAAAGTTGGAAAACATGGCGTATACTTCAGACAAGTTAGCAAAAATAAGTTCCATAGCCATCGTGGTTTCCGGGGCTTTAATGTATGTATCGTACCTGCTTTATTTGCCCATGCCAGCAGTGTTCGAATCCGCTGCAACTGAAAGCGTAGGGTTGGTTTTGTACAGCCTGGCCACAGCCGGTGCAGGATTTACAGCTTGGGGGTTAATGCTTTTAAAAACAACAGTGGCTGGAATTTCCAGGCAACAGGTATTGCAAGCCACAAGCGTTGGATTTGGGTTGCTTGGCTTTATGCGATTGGGTACGGCGGTATTTCCCCATACACCTTTCGAGCAGATAATATACGTACCCGTTTCGGAGTTTGTTATCTTTACGCTGTTAGCAATTAAATTCTACAAAAGTTAAATGTTGTGAGTTTTGGCCAACAGTTTTAAAACCGCCAGTGTTAACCCAGTATTATTGTTCGGTGTTCGAATTGTTCGGTGTTTGAATAGTTTTGACCGGACCCGAAATCAGCAGTATATGGAGTAGTTATGTTATTTCAAAATCTAATCTTGATACTTATCTCGGAGATTTAAGCCTTGCAACCTTTTTCTCACGTTACTATACCGAAATTGAAAGAGCTTGTTTACAGTATGAAAAAGAAACGGGCACTCCTGTTGTTATTCAAGGAGATACTATGCTCTTCCTATCAACACTTGCTTTGAGTATTCTTGCTTTAGAAATAGTACAAGAATGTGGATTTGAAATCAAAAAGCATAACGGAAGTTATACGCTTAAGTAATTCGTCGTTTACAGCGACGTTTTTTATTTTACAGTATTAGGATATGAAGAGGGGCATCTATTTTAAAAACGCCTCTAAGCAAAAGCCATGGTTTTATTCACAAAATAAGTACACTTTATTTACATTTTATCTGTTATCAATTTCTATGTATTTGTTCGTAAGTCAGTGTATTGAATGTATGAATAAACAATCGCAGACTAACAAAAGACGCAGTAATGCAAGAAATACTCCTTTCAGGATTGCTTCTTGTCATGACTTCTTTCCCTTTTGTTTTTTATGTCAGCGTATTATTCGCTTAACCATCAATACACTATGACTAACAATGAACTTAAAAATAAATTACAAACGATTATTGATAACAACTACCGAGATACACTTGAAACAGAAGTCGCAAAAGAAGCACTTCGATA
>PDSR01000044.1 GCA_002748575.1 Gammaproteobacteria bacterium | reverse complement strand
CGATCATCACCATTCGTTACAGTGTCATCAGCTGTTTTTAAGTCCTGACCCCAAAGCAAGAACTCAATCGCGTGATAACCGGAAATCACATCACGCTCATCTTCCGCTGTTGCTGTATTACTTAAAAGCTCGCTAGTAATTTCAATATCGGTTTGCGCAATAATGTTGTTGTTGGTGTGATTCTCGACAGTGATCTCATCAACTGCAATACCTGCAACACTGTGCTCGGTAACACCGATTTGATCTGTGCCAAAATCACCACCGGTAACAACCGCATCAATCAAGGCTTCACCCAAAGGCCAAGCATTGATATCGCCTTCTGGTCCATTTTCGGTGGCGTAATCGGTTGAATCAATCGGGCTGTTACGGAAACGATAAACTTCAGTCTGACCATAGGGCTCGCGGGCCACCAGCCAAGCAATCTTGGCTGCATCGAAATTCGCCTGGGTTGGGTTTTCCCTAAAGGTTTTCAGTGCTGCTTCTAATGCAATCGCAGTTGTTACAGAATCGCTGTATGCCGCATAGGCGATATCAGCATTGTTTTCCAAAACGCGAACAACATCATCTACATCAATAGTGTTAACACCTGACTTACTGCCACCACAGGCACCTAACAACGAGGCAGCCAATATGCCAGCAGAAAGGCCAGCAAGTTTTTTAAATTTCATTATTTGCAACTCCAAAAGACTAACCAACTTAGCCTTAGCTTTTAAATAGATAATTTCACTTAACATCAGAAATCTGCACTTAAAGCAAACCATTAACCTGTTAAGCCACCGATGATTCTAGCGTTAGTGAAAATGATTCGCAACTACAATTAGCTTTAACCAGCTGCTTATTTTCCCACCAGTTTAGTGGCAAAAACTGCTGCAAAAATAGCCGAACAAAGTCAAATCGATTATGATTTGCATCAACAGAGAACCCTGCCGCTAATGGTAAATTTGAACCATTCAGCGTAAAGCTTTTTAAGGATTTATAAACAGTTATGACTACTAATGGTTCACATACAAGCGCACGCTTCCACTCAATAGCAAAAACTTCTTTATCAGTGGCCATCACTGCTCTTGTGCTTTCCGGTTGCGGTGGCGGCGGTGGTGGTGGCGAGCCCGGCCCGGCCTTTACCACTAAAGCCGCGCTGGGCGAAGCGTTATTTTTTGATAAAAACCTGTCCTTTGAGCGCACTCAATCCTGCTCCACCTGCCACGATCCTGATCATGGTTTTATTGACAGCCGCACGGATGAAAATGGCTTTATTACAGCGGTATCCTTAGGTGATGGTAGCAACCCCACTAAAATCGGTGACCGAAACGCTCCCACCGCCGCTTATGCCATGTTCAGCCCGCTCTTTCATTCCGGCACGCGCGACCGCCTTAACAGCCAGCAGCCAGATTACGCCGGCTTTATGGGTGGGCAATTCCTTGATGGGCGCGAGAAAAACCTGATGGGGCAGGCGGGCGGGCCACCCTTAAACCCTGTTGAAATGAGCATGCCGAACAAAGAAAGTGTGGTGGAACGTATTCTGGAAAACCCGGATTACGAAGCATCATTTAAAGGCATTTATGGCGATGATATTTTCGAAAATATTGAGTTAGCCTATGCCGCCATGACAGAGAGCATTGCCAAGTTTGAAAAAACCGAACTGTTTGCACCTTTTGATTCCAAATACGATAAATTTTTAAGAGGTGAAGCTACCCTTTCGCTGAAAGAGCTCGGCGGCAAGGCACTATTTTTTACCCAACAGTTCACTAACTGCGCAACCTGTCACCAACTGGAACCTAATTCAAGTAAAACTGAAACGTTCAGCAGCTATGAATTCCACAATATTGGTGTACCTGTGAATGAAGAGGTAAGAGCTCTAAATGGTGCCCCGTTAGACCAGGGCTTATTACTGAACCCCGCTGTTAACGACGAATCAGAAGTTGGCAAGTTCAGGGTACCCACTCTAAGAAATGTCGCAGTCACCGAGCCTTATATGCATAACGGCGTTTTTCGGGATCTGGAAACCGTTATTAAATTTTATGATCATTTTCTTACCAACTCCGAGTTTATGACCAATCCGGAAACCGGTAATGCCTGGCGTGAGCCGGAGTTTGCAGCCACTGTAGCTTTAGAAGAACTGAAAGATGGCCGGAAAATGACCCAGGAAAATATTGAAGAAATGGTGTGCTTTTTAAGAACACTCACCGATGCAAGATATGAGCATTTAATTCAGGATAAAGGCATTGATTGCAGTGATTAGATCACATCATTAATAAACTCTCACTCAATAAAAAACGCCCACATGATTGTGGGCGTTTTTTATTTCTATTCCAGACTAAAAGCTTATTTCACTTTCAAATGACGAATACTAACGTGCCCGCTGGCACCACCTTCTGAATAGTAATCAGTAATCTGGAATTTGTATTTTACCGATGCCTCATCATCATTGTCAGTATCAATGATATAGGTACGGAAGTTAGGCCATAATTTGTGACCACCTTGCAGGTTATAAGCATACCAGGAGCTTTCTTCAAATACACCTGCACTCTTATCAACTTGATACAGGAACACGATCAACTCGCCAGTAGGCGCATGCGTGCCAGAAGTATAAGTATTGGCAGTTGCTGTATCTAATGGGCCAAATGCACCACCTGAACCACTTCCGGATACACCACTGTTAGTCCATAGGTTCCAGTCGCGACCGGCAACATCAAGTTTAAGATCCCACTGATCGTTTGCACAATCCAGCTGAGTATCTGTATCGAAGTCGAAGCAAACTTCACCGCCAGCAGGAGGCAGTACCGCATTAAAGGTTGCTGTTTGAGTAAAGCTTGCTGAACCACTAGGCTGCACATCAAACTCAAATGTTACATCCAGACCAACAGCAGGATTATAAGTTAATGCAGTCGCATGGAACTTGGCAAAAGCATCGCCGTTGTTCGATCGCAACAACCACCAGTTTTCACTATTTAATGAAATCTGGTGCGTAACCAAATCGTAGTTGAACCAACCCAGGTCATAAACAGTACCAGAAATCGTACCGGGAACAGCAATCGCTGACTGTTTTGTATCAACCAGGAAAGAAAGTGTTGAAAGATCGTAAGTTGCTTTTAAGTGATCCAACTCACCTGCAGGTGTAGCCGCCAGGAATACATCAACATTAGGCTCGCCATCAATATAAAAATCATCCTGCGCTGCAGCCAGTGCGCCGGAAACAGCCCCGGGGCCTGAATCGCCACCATTCAAGATAACACCGAAGCGCTTAAAGCCAAGATGCCAATCAGTAGACGCAGCAGCCTCTTCATCAGTCAGTTCAACAACAGCGTTCGTATTCAAATTAAAGTATGTGTAGCTATCGTAGCTGGTAGCATCAACAACCGCTGTTTTTTCTTTCACACAAGCTGTTAATGCCAGTGTAGCTAAACCTATCACAGCAGCTTTTTGAGTTTTGATATACATGTATCCCCCAGTTTTTCATTTTTGATCATACCCGCCCAGAAACTCTCTCTGGTTGCGAATAGTAATCATTCGTGAATAAATATCAAGACCTTGATACATTAGGTAACATTTATTACACATTGGCTTTATACAGCCAGTCGCCGCACAAAAAAAACCCCAACCAAAACTGGCTGGGGTTTTTTTAAGCGGTTTTATCTAAAGAACTTACAGCTCTTTAATAGCACCGATCATTTTCTGCAACACTTCTTTCGCGTCACCGTAAACCATCAAACTGTTATCGTTGATAAACAAGCCATTTGGAATACCCGCAAAACCAGGGCTCAAGCTACGCTTAACTATCACAACGGTTTTGGCATGGTGAACATTAAGAATCGGCATACCGTAGATTGGACTGTTTGGATCATCCGACGCCGCAGGGTTAGTAACGTCGTTAGCACCCAATACAATAGCAACATCCGTTTGCTGGAACTCAGGGTTAATAACGTCCATTTCAATCAGCTGATCATAAGGCACTTCCGCTTCGGCCAACAATACGTTCATATGGCCAGGCATACGACCGGCAACCGGGTGAATTGCATACTTAACCGTTGCGCCCATACCCTCAAGCTGAGTCGCAAGCTCACGGGTAGCGTGTTGCGCCTGCGCAACCGCCAAGCCATAACCAGGAACGATAACAACGCTTTTCGCTGTTTCCAGAATCATGGCAATGTCATCTGGAGATGCAGACTTAACTTTACCTTCGTAAAACTTATCGTTTTCGTCACGGCTGACACCGGCTTGTTCAGACATGGAACCACCGAACAGCACGTTAGTCAGTGAGCGGTTCATCGCTTTACACATAATGGTTGTGAGGATGAAACCAGACGCACCCACCAGCGAACCAACAATGATCAGGCCATTGTTCATTAATACGAAACCAGTAGCCGCACCCGCAATACCTGAATAAGAGTTCAACAAGGCAATAACAACCGGCATATCCGCACCGCCGATAGGCATTACCAGCATCACACCCAGTAACAGACAAGTAACAATCAGGATAATAAGCAGGTTATAGGAATCCATTGGATCGTATATAAAGTAAGCTGCACCCAGCACCAGGATGGCAAAGCAGATTTTAACGATACGTTTGAACAGCAACACCTGAGAAGTGTCGCCCAGCTTGCCCATCAGCTTACCAACAGCCACGAAGCTACCGGTCAGGGTTACAGCACCAATCAGGATACTGAAGATAAGCGCAACGCTCCACTGGCCGGTAGGATCGTAACCGGCAATATGCTGAGCTTCCAGATAGCTGGCCGAAGCAACCAACAGTGAAGCACCACCACCGAAACCGTTTAATGCTGCCACCATTTCAGGCATTGACGTCATTTGCACGCGGCGAGCAAGGAAAGTACCGATACCACCACCGATCAACAGACCTAAAATAATGTAGCCAAAGGTAACTACCTGATGCTCCATTAGCGCAGCGATGATTGCAATAACCATGGCGACGGACGACATTCGGTTGCCGTTTACCGCTGTTTTGGGCGATGTCATGCCCTTTACGCCCAGGATAAAGAGTACTGCCGCCACTAAATAGGCGATATTAATAAAAGTTGCCATTGTGACCTACTCCTTATTTCTTCTTAAACATCTGCAACATTCGATCAGTTACCAAGTAACCACCGAAAATGTTGACGGTTGCAAAAACGATGGCCAGCACACCCAGAAATGTGGACAACCCGGTTGTTTGATCGCCACCGCCAGAACTGATGATTGCACCAACGACAACGATACCGGATATCGCGTTAGTACCACTCATCAACGGGGTGTGAAGAGTAGGTGGAACTTTAGTAATTACTTCATAGCCCACGAAGATCGCAAGCACGAAAATAGTTAAGGATACAATTAACGGTTCCATGATTATGCGTCTCCTGATTCAGTTGCCGCTGGAGGATTGATCGCATCAAGAATACCCTGGTGCGTCACTTTGCCACCGTTAGTGATCAAAGTGGAAGATACGATTTCATCTTCCATATCCAAGTTCAACTCACCATCTTTTGCCATATTCAACAGGAAAGTAGTGATATTTTTGGTGTAAAGCTGAGAAGCATGCACAGGAACGCGAGCAGGATGATCAACATAACCGACAATGGTTACACCATCTTTCCACACTTTCTTGTTCTTTTCTGTGCCTTCAACGTTACCACCACGCTCTGCCGCCAAATCAACTACAACAGAGCCTTTTTTCATCAGCTTAAGCATGTCTGATGAAACTAAGCGAGGCGATGGTTTGCCGGGAATAGCCGCCGTCGTGATCACAAGATCTGACTGGGCAATTTTGGCAGCCATTTGTTCCTGCTGGCGCTTGTAAAAGTCGTCGGATTGCTCTTTGGCATAACCGCCTTTATCTTCAGAGCCTTCTGTTTGCAGATCAAATTCAACAAACTTTGCGCCTAAGCTTTCCACCTGCTCTTTAACAACCGGACGCATATCATAAGCTTCAACCACAGCACCAAGACGGCGAGCCGTTGAAATCGCCATAAGGCCGGCAACACCTGCACCGATAACAAATACTTTCGCAGGGTGAATGGTGCCCGCAGCGGTCATCAGCATTGGAAAGTACTGAGGCAAAGTCATTGCACCGGAAAGCACACCGCGATACCCGGCAATGGCCGCCATGGAACTGAGTACATCCATGCTTTGAGCACGAGTAATACGAGGAATAAACTCAAGCGCAAAGGTGCGGATATTTTTAGCCGCCAGAGCCTGAGTCTCTTCAAGGTGAAAGAAGGCATCCATCATACAGATGAGGCTGGCGCCTTCCTGCATCAGACCGATTTCGTCGTTATCAGGCTGTCTTACTTTCAAAATAAGGTCTGCCTGATCGTATAAAGACTTGGCGTCGGCGGCGATACTGGCGCCAACGTTACGATAGTCTTCATCTTCATAGTGAGCAGCATCACCTGCACCACTTTGAACGACTACACCAAATCCGGCATCGGTAAGGGTTGGAACCCCGGCGGGAATCAAGGCCACGCGGCCCTCGCCAGGAAAAATCTCTTTAGGTATTCCCACTAACATTGGTATAACTCCACGCTAAACTCCGAACTCCAGGTTGGAAAAATTAAACGAAGGTCTCTCTGATAAATCGTAAAACATTTTTGTTATGAACGGAGCTGGACGTAACCTACCTGCCCAAAGCCCCTAACACAACCTTTTTATCCAGACAAAGTACCTGAAAGCGGCAATATTGTACTCCACAGCGCCTTTGTCGTACACAAAAGCTGTCGTGATTCTTAAAGTTTGCGCATCCTATCGGCCTGAAACTAAAACTCAAGTAAAATTGCTTTACTTAAACGTATAGATTCCGTTACATGGGCCAATAACACACCCGGATAAAAGGATTGAATATGATTACTTACATTTACTGGATATTCATTGTGGCGCTGACCATCGGGTCACTCTTTTTGCTTGGCATTCAACTCAAGCAATGGGTGGCTGGGCTTGTGGTTTCTGGAGTTATTTTATGCTCCGGACTTCTATTTTATTACTTTTACCTTGAGCAGGTCTTTGTGAAGCGATGGGGAGGTACCATGAGCATTAAAGTTCCAGCAGGGCAACGCCATATCGCAGCCACATGGAAAGCTGACAATCTGTGGATTGAAAACTACGACCCGGTAAAAAATGTTTGTATTTTTCAGGAATACTCCAGGGGCAACATGCTGGAAGGCAAAGTGATGATTAAAGATTGCAACCCTCTGCTTTCGGATAAGTAAGAATAAAAACACCGCAATGAAATGGCTGTGACGACAGGTGTTGTGTTAAAAAGTGTATTGACAGCAAACTGGATAAACCAGGATCATAAAGGCCTTGGAGTAAAGGATACGCCCATAAAGCTTCCGCAAGCTTATGCATAGCGTGAAAATGAAAAATAGACGACCTGAAAAAGGTCAGGGAATTCGGGTAACATATTATGTTGAAATGGTTACTGGCTTGCGGTATCGCCGCGCTTTTCTTGTCTGGAACCAGCCATGCGCAACTGGGACAAAATCTATTTCTTGGAAATGCCAAGGCGCTTGCTTTAGGTAATGCAGTCACCGCCGACCCACCAGGCGTTGATGCCATTCATTTTAACCCTGCGGGCCTGGTGAAATTGAAAGGCGCCACTCAATATTTGAAATTTATTCTGGGCGATGCCGGCATTTCTGCCGACTTTATTGCGACAGACAGGCCGGTTTTTGGTGATCTCACCTACGAAGAAGCCATTGCACTAACCGGGAACGAAGATCCCGCCATGAATTCCACCAGTGACATCGAGAATTTCGCTATTTATCTTCCCGGTTTTGGCATTACCGAAGTCCCCGTGGTTGCAGCACCACTCGGTGGTATAGCCTACAACCCCCCAGGCAGTAACCTTACCTTTGCAACCGCTGTTTACGCACCAATGTTGCTGGGTTATACCCGCGCTGACGACGACCCCGGCATTAATTACGGACGCGAACTGGGGATTTCTCGAATCACATACCTGTCACCCACCATTGGCTGGCAGGTTACCGAAGAACTAGCCGTTGGCGCCGGTATTGGTTTCTCTTATATGGGCGTAGGTTTAGACCTGGATTACCGAGCAGCTAACTATTTTTTGAGTGCAGGCACTACTCTGGCAAACAGCTATTGTCAGGCCATCGAAGGGACTGATGCTGTTTTTTCCGGTATGTGTGTAGATGATGGATCAATTAACCCGTTTGATCGCATCTTTCGCTTTCAGGTGGAATTAGAGCAGCCATTTTCACCCACCTTTAATTTTGGCGTACTCTGGGAGCCTACACCCTGGTTTTCGTGGGGGCTGGTGTATCAAAGTGAGGCAGCAGATCATTTGCGCGGTGATGTATCAGTGCAGATAAACCCTGAACTTATCAGTTTTATCGGCGGGATCGTACAGGATGGCGGCTTTCTTCAGGCAGCTTTCGAAGCGCTGTTACCAGGGGTAAACCAGGAACTTTTTATCGATAACGGCAACATCAAACGCAGCGGCAATATCGATCTTGTTATTCCACAGCACCTTGCAACCGGTATCAGCGTGCGCATATTTCCCGACTTAAAAATCAATTTCGACTATAAATGGACTGAAACCAGCAAATGGGAATACCTTGATTTTCGTTTCGGGTCTCCCATTGAAACCCTTGGAGTGCTTGGCTTTATAGAAGGTGTTAACGGTGAAGGCTTAACCGTGCCAAGAAAATACAAAAACGCCACTAACTGGGCGCTCGGTATTGAATACCAGTATAACGACCAGCTTGCCCTTCGTTTCGGTTATGAACCACGGGATTCCGGGGTACCCGATGATAAACGGGATTTTTTAATACCCTTGGGTGATTTCGACCTGTACGGATTGGGCGCAGAATACAAGCCAAACCCCTATGAAACCTTCGATATAGCGATTGGTTTTGGCAAAATTGATGAGTATATCCGCACCGGCGACAGCACCAACGGAAACGACCTGAGGCCTGATAATTTTGTGTATAACCCATCTGCAGGCCAGGATGTGCATTTTATTACCCAGTTTTTACTGATCGAACTGAGTTACACTTCAGATTTTTAACAGCTATTGCCACGAATGCAAACACAAAATCCCACCACCCTGCTTCAGGAAGTTTTTGGTTATGATCAATTCAGAGGCCACCAGCAAGCGATTATAGAGTCTCTTGTTAGTGGCCATGATGCGCTGGTGATTATGCCCACC
>PDSR01000043.1 GCA_002748575.1 Gammaproteobacteria bacterium | reverse complement strand
AGCTTTTTTAATGGCGAGGTTGTGCGTTTGGATGGCGCTATTCGAATGGCACCGCGTTGATTTTCGCTGCTTTCGGTTTTCAACGGTTAAAATAACGTGGATTTAATTGGCGGTGCTCTTTTACTTAAAGCCAGAAGAATAAACGATGGAAAAAACATTACCTGATTATATTGTTGATGAATTAATTGCCCGGATTTATGTGCGTCAGTATCAGCCCGGTTTTCGCTTGCCTGCCGAGCGCGGGTTTGCTGAAGAACTGGGTGTGGATCGTACTTCGCTGCGCATGGCATTGCGCAGCCTGAATCGTATGAAGGTTATTCAGTCGGTAAGGGGCTCCGGTATTACGGTAATGGATTATGCCAAACATGCCGGTTTGGATTTTTTGGGAGCGATTTTCGATATTCCCGAATTGGAAATGGGATCACAATTAAAACTGGAAGGGTTAGAAACTTTTAATGCATTAATACCTGGCCTGCTGTATGAATCCATAAAAAACGGTATGGATGCAACCGAAGCAGAATTGATACGGGATATTTTGGCGCGTCAGATGCAGGTACTTGATGCTGGCGCTATTGGTGACGAAGAGCGCGCCAGGCTGGTTGCTCTGGAAGTTAATATGCAGGAAGCGTTGATTCGTAGTAGAAGTTCGTTACTCGGTGGTTTAATGGTGAACGCCACCAAAGCCATTCGTGAAACCATTATTGCTGAAAATTTTGAGCTGATTGATATCCGCGAGCATGTGCGCTTTCACCAGGAAATGATCTTTAATATCGGCATTGGCAAAATACAGGTAGATGATATTGTAGGTTACTACTATAAGTTTCTGGATGATTTTACCCGTCCGTTACGGGATAAATATGAAGCTGAATTTGTGGAACCAAGAATGTTGGCTTCGCCTTTGGCAAACGCATTACAAAAGCGTGATTTTTAGCGTTGACTACCTTTTGAAGCGCTGACCTTGTTGTTAAAGATCTGCGTTTTTTAAATTTACCAATATTAAAAAACGCAGGGTGAATTCTGGAATCGCGGTATAAATATACAAGGCAACCACCACATTCATAATGGCAAGGATTAAAAAGAATTCGGGAATTGTGATGTTGAAAATCCCCAGAAACAAAATGCCGCTGAGCGCAGAAGCCACCATAAACACCGCATTAATAATATTCAAACCGGCGATTATTCGTGCCCGATGCGCTTCTTCGGTGCGCTCTTGAATCATTGCATAAAGCGGAACAATATAAAGGCCGCCAGAGATACCAATGGCAAGGAAATCCAATAAAACCCGGTAACTTTCGCCATGACTGAAAAATTCGCTAAAGCTGATCACACTGCCACTGTGGGTGGGTACCGAGAAAAATAAATCAATACCAAAAACAGAAAGCCCGATGGAGCCTAAAGGCACTAACCCCAATTCTACCTTATGCCCGGACAGCCTTTCACATAACAGCGAACCGGCCGCGATACCAATGGAAAAACAGGCTAACAAACAGGTGACAACGGTTTGATCACCAAGCAACACGTTACGGGTATATTGGGGCAGCTGGGTTAAATAGGCTGCGCCTAAAAACCAGAACCACGAAATAGCCAATATCGCTAAAAATATAGGTCTTTTCTGGTGGGCAGATTGTACGGTTTTCAGAGTGGCAGAAAATACATTTAAGTTAATCTTAATGTCGCTGTTTACGGCTGGCGCAAGCGGGATTTTGCGGCTGGTTAACCAGCCCACAATGGCAATGCTGATCACAACGAAAGATACCCATTGTGAACCGTTATCTATTTTGGAGAGCAGGCCACCGAGAATAGTGCCTAACAGAATGGCAAGAAAAGTCCCGGCTTCTACCCATGCATTCCCGCCCACCAGCTCTTTTGATGACAAGTGCTGTGGAATAATGCTGTATTTTACCGGCCCAAAAAATGCCGATTGGGTGCCCATTAAAAACAAAATACCCAGCAGGGCATAACTGCTGTTAAACCACAGGGCAATGGATGCCAGGCACATAATGATAATTTCGAAAATTTTAATGCGGCGAATCAGCCATGATTTTTCAAACTTGTCTGCAATATCACCGGCCACCGCAGAGAACAGAAAAAATGGCAAGATAAACAAGCCAGCTGCGATATTATTAAGGGTGCTGGTGTTGATTTCTGTTTGATAGGCGGCGCTATAGGTAAAAAGAATCAACAGTGCATTTTTAAAAACATTGTCGTTAAAGGCACCGAAAAACTGTGTGCAGAAGAAGGGTGCAAAGCGCCGGGTGCCAAGCAGTGCAAACTGGGAAGTGTTTTTTGTATCACTCATGTATTTTGCGAATGGCTGTGGGCTGTTAATATTCGGCTCATCAAGCTGATCTGAGCACATCAGGCGGTTGTTAGAAATTATATTTATACCAACTGAAGCTATGTAAATCA
Organism: Gammaproteobacteria bacterium; assembly: GCA_002748575.1. Classification (GTDB taxonomy): domain Bacteria; phylum Pseudomonadota; class Gammaproteobacteria; order Pseudomonadales; family Ketobacteraceae. The sequence goes on along the minus strand of PDSR01000043.1, from coordinate 7,138 downwards.
AAGCGATGAACAATAAAGACAAACGGGTAATTATTATTCACGGGCTGGGGCGCACTGCGCTGGCAATGCGCTCGGTGGCCGGCTTGTTAGCAAAAAATGGCTATCTGGTTACTAATCTGGATTATCCATCCACAAGAATGAATATACCTGAACTGGTAAAACAGTATGTGGTGCCTGCCTTTGAAAATGCGGGTGATGCAGTCGAGATCAGCGTCGTTACCCATTCATTGGGTGGTATTTTGTTTCGTTACTTTTTGGCGCATCATGCCGATAGCGCCATGAAACAGCGGTTGCACCGGGTGGTGATGCTCGCCCCGCCTAATCAGGGCAGCCAGGTGCCGGATCAGTTAAAACGCTGGGCTCCTGCTCGCTGGATTCTGGGGCCGGTGATGCCGCAACTGGGTACCGATGCTGACAGCATGCCTAACCAACTGACAGCGCTGGAAACCCAGGGATTTCCCTGCGAGATTGGGGTGATTGCCGGTACCCGTTCCTATGAGCCCTGGTTTGCTCGCTGGCTCGATGGTGAGAATGACGGCAAGGTTGCGGTTGATAGTACTCGATTGGCCGGGATGAAGGATTTTTATCAGGTTAAGGCAGGCCATACCTTTATTATGGATGATAAAAGCGTGCATCAGCAGATTATCCATTTCTTGCAACACGGTCAGTTTGATCACGAACTTTAAGCGAGCCGACTTGAAAAAGAGGAGGTTAAGATGGCGGTAGAAATTGAGCGAAAATTTCTAGTGGATCACAGCTTGTGGCAGGAATTCAAGCAGGCCAGTCAATTACAGGGCGTTCTTTTTCGCCAGGGTTATTTAAGCGACGGCCCGGTGACTGTGCGTGTTCGTATTAAAGGTGATCAGGGTGTGTTAACGGTTAAAGGCAAAACGGTCGGGCTTTCCCGGCTGGAGTTTGAATACGATATACCCGCCGTTGATGCGGCACAGATGCTCGATGAACTATGTGATAAACCGCTGATTGAAAAACAGCGCTATTTTGTTCAGGATGGCGATTTGATCTGGGAAGTTGATGAGTTTCACGGTGAAAACCAGGGGCTGATTGTCGCGGAGCTGGAGCTGCCTTCTGAAGATACCACCTTTGCTGCTCCAAAGTGGCTTAAAGAGGAAGTATCTCAGGACTATCGCTATTTTAATGTAAATCTGGCGAAACATCCGTTTACCACTTGGTAAATTAAACCAGATCAATATCGTTCAGGGGAACCTGGGCGATTTTATTTTTGCCTTCCAGGGCATCATCATTGCTGGTAAACAGGGTGGCATGGAAGGGTGTTACCAGCATGGCTTTGCCATCGTGCAACTGAATAAAACCGGATCTTATCTGTGCCACAAAGGAGCCATCTATCAGGCTCAGGGTGATGCTTTCCGGTATTTCAGCATACCCTAAACGGCCATTTCCCAGTGGATCATCAACGGCTTGTTCATTTTTAAAACTGGCTAACCCCAGTTGGCTGACCAGAATAACCGGCCCGCCCTGAACGTGCAGCATTTCGGCGGTTTCACCGTTATTCAATGTAATCAGGGATTGTTTATAGATCAGTGGTTGCATAATAATCCGGCCTTTTTCTTAAGAGCGTATTTTAACCGCAGCGCCATCACTTAAATCACTATCGGGGTGAATGACAACCTGTTCGCCGGGCTCAACCCCGGAAAGGATTTCTGCATTCAGCCCGTTGCGCTTGCCTACCTCAACGGCACGTAAGGAAACGGTATTATTTTGAATCACAAAAACATGCCATTGGTTTTTTAAGCGGAACAGGCTGGCATTGGGTGCGGTGACAATATCGTCAGCTTGCCAAACCAGAAAGGAGGCTTCCATGCGGTAGCCATCGCCCAACTGCTCCCAGTTTTTTCGCGGGGATACCAAATCAATAATAACCCACACCCGTTGCTCTTCGACACCCAGCGCAGATACTTTGGTGAAGCCTACTGGCTCAACTATTCGCACGATACCTTCTATGTTGTCGCCACCCCAGCGCTTTAGGTCGACCTTCATGCCCGGTTTGATGTTAACGGCATCGAAGCTTAATACATCGACCGCGACTTCTAATGCGGCAGGATCGCCAACCTCTAACAGCGGCGTGCCGGCTGTTACCACGCCTTCACTTTTGCGGTGAATAGATAGTACTGATCCAGCGACCGGCGACTTAATAGGCACATGTTCGCGTGTTATATCGTCTGATTTTTGTGCCGCTGAATATTGCAGCAGGGTGTTGGCTGCTTTCAAATCGTGGCGGGCCACATCCACTGAAAACTTGGCGGAACGTAGCACGGCATTGGCACGGCGCTGTGAGGTTTGTGCCATTTGCAGCTCTTCAACCGAAATAAAGCCTTTTTCTTTCAAATTGCGTTTGCGATCAAATTCCTGATTGGCAAAATCGGATTCCACCCTGGCGGCTTCAGCCTGCTGTTGTGCAACCGATAAGGCCGAGTTGGCCGCCGCTACTCTGGCTTCTGCTTCGGCACGATGGCGTGGATCGAGCACTGCCGATCGAAGTGGTTCCAGCAGTGTGAGCTGCTGTTCTTTGCTGACCTGATCGCCAATGTTTAAAGGAATGCGCCGGACATACCCTGCAACAGGCGACGAAATAACGAAGCGATCTTTTACCCGGGTAATGCCTTCTTCTTCAATGGTGACATTAAAGCTGCCTTTGGTAATCTCGGCGGCCTCTACCATCATCGGTTGCGGGCGCAGGCCCAGGGCAAGCGCCACCAGCACGATCGCCAATGTGATTCCCCAGCCTGCATAGCGTTGCCAAGTGTGTTTATTTGCGGCCATTGTGTTTCTCCTGATCTTATTCTCGTGTTTTTAAAACTTCCACAAGATCCAATTCATGTAAGCGTCGCCATACCAGCGCAGCGGAAACCAGCGCCGACAGTATCACGACAAGCGCTGCAAAGGCATAGGTATAGGGGGTGAGCACCAAGGGTATGCGATACAAATCCGAGGTAAGGTTGACTGCCATAAAAGTGCATAAGCCATTGCCGAGCCAGAAACCCAGCGGAAAACTCAGTAATGTTAAAATGGCCAGTTCGCCCAATAAAATATAAGCCACTTCGCCGTGGCTGTATCCGAGCACTCTCAGGCTTGCCAGTTCCCGACCCTGTTCGGCCAGTGCAATACGAATCGTGTTATAGACCACACCAAAGGCAATCATGGCACCTAACAGGGCATTAATCAGGGTAAACCATAAAATCACCCGATCCAGAGATTCGTAAGAATTGTCAATCACGGTTTGGCGCAGCGTAATTCCCGCCACCTGGGGCATATCCCGCAGTGTTTTATACAGGCGCTGGGCCTGTTTTTGGTCGATACTCAGTAAAGCGCTGTTAATGGCTGGGCCTTCGCGCATCAGTTTATTAAGGGTGGCCTGGCTGCAATAAACCCCCAGGCCCATAAATTGTTTAGTGAGTTGTGTCACTTGTACCTGGAAGGATTCCTGATGGCCTTCCAGAGATTCTACGGTTACCCAGTCGCCTTGTTTAAAACCGAGTTTTTTGGCCAGTTGCTGATTTACTAAAATGCCATCATAAGGCATTGCGACTTGTTGCAAGTTGGCATCCAGCACGGCGTTTAACTGGCTGTTTTCCGGCATTCCCTGCAAGCTGGTACGATAGGTGCGGTGGCCGTATCGTAATCGCACCGGTACGGTACGCTTGCCTTCAACATACCAGACACCGGGAAGATGTTTTAAATTGTTCAGCGTGCGCTGTGCCATCGGGTTATTGAAAACCACTTCTATGTCTTGTTTTTGTACCTGCTTGAACTCCACATGAATCATGTAATTTATTGCATCGCGCTGGAAGTTGCCCACCATCATAATGGCGCAGGCTAACGATAAACCGATAATCGAAAGCAGGGTTTTGCCCGGTTTGCGTTGTAGCTGCCGCATGATGATTTTGCTGGTGGGCGATAGCCATTTTTCAATACCAACATGATGTAATAATGAATGGCTGAATTGTGGCGGTGCTTCCGGGCGCATGGCTTCTGCGGGGGGTAATGAAGATGCTTTTATTACCGATCTTGCGGTGGCCAGTAGGGTGATTAACAGGGTGGCCAGCGAAACAGCCATGAATACCCCGGGCTGTAATTGGTAAGTAAAATCAGGAAAGCGATAATAATCCACATAAATGGCGGTCATGCCCTTGCCAAGCCAAATGCCCAGCACAGCGCCGCCAGCCGTGCCCAGTGCGGTAATAACCAGTACCATGCCTGCGTAGTGGCTGAAAATGGCGGTATTGCTATAACCAAATGCCTTTAACATGGCCACGATTTCCCGCTGGGTGCTGATTAATCGGGTAATGACCACATTGAGTAAAAACAGTGCGACACCCAAAAACAGGGTGGGGAACAGAAACGCCATGGTTTGCAGTTGTTTGAATTCTTCCTGCAAAAATAAATTCGAGAACTGATCTTTTCTGCCAAAAGCACCCTGGCCACCATAGGGTTTAATCAGGTGATCAATTAAATCAATGGTTTGTTCTTCACTGGCATCGGGTTGCAGTTGTACGATCAAATCATTAAAGGCACCATCCATATCATAGGCTTTTGCCAATGGCGTGTAGGCCATCCACATAACCGCATAACGCTTATAATCAGGAAACATGGCACCGGGGGCGATTTGAAAAATATATTCAGGAGATAAAGCAACCCCGACAATCGCTAGTGCTCTGCGCCTACCGTTAATAACCGCTGTTATTTGATCACCCGGTTGTAGGCGGTGTTCTTCCGAAAAGGTATCGCTGATAATAATTTCGTTATCACGGCGAGCATCGGGAAACCGGCCCACTTTCAGGTACAGGCTGTTCATTGCATGCCTGGCATTTTCCGGCTGATCGGGAATAGACGTAATCACCCCTTGAATGGGTTCATCAAAACCCTGTACTTCCAGTGTTACCGGAGCAACCACCCGGGTTTGTGAATCGGCCACGCCCGGCAATTCGGCAATGCGGTGATTGAGTGATTGTGGGGCACGTTTTAAGGGTGCAAAAATATCAGAAAACCGATTTTCACGATAATAGCTGTCCCGTGTTTCCAGCAGGGAATGATAGGTAGACAGGCTCATGATGCATACCCCGACACCACCCACCAGCACCAGGGCAATGGCAATCACCTGGCCTCTGATGTGCCATAGTTCCCGCCAGAGCTTGCGCTGTAAGCTGCCCATGATTACCACTCAATATCCCTGGGCGATTTACGCAATGGGTTGGATTTCACTGAACTGATGGTGCCATCGGTTAAGGTAACAACGCGATCAGCCATGGCGGCAATATCAGCATTATGGGTAATCAGTGCGGTGGTGGTGCCCAGCTCACGATTAATCCGTTCCAGTACCTCCAGCACTACTACGCCGGTTTTTGAATCCAGTGCGCCGGTGGGTTCATCACACAGCAGTACCTGGGGTTTTTTGGCAATCGCCCGGGCAATGGCGACCCGTTGCTGCTGGCCGCCTGAAAGCTGTGCCGGAAAATGATCTGCCCGGTCGAGCAGGCCCACCATTGCCAATGCGTCTGCTGGCACCATCGGGTTATCGGCAATCTCTGTTACCACCGCGACGTTTTCCTCGGCGGTTAAGCTGGGGATCAGGTTATAGAACTGAAACACGAACCCCACATGGTGGCGGCGATAATCGGTAAGCATTTTTTCGCTGGCATTGGTAAGGCTTTTACCACAGTAGCTGACCTGCCCACTGGTTGCTGAATCCAGGCCCCCAAGAATATTCAGTAGCGTGGATTTGCCAGAACCGGAAGCGCCTAATAAAACCACCAATTCGCTGCGGTACAGATCCAGATCAATACCGCGCAGTGCATGAACCTGCACTTCACCCATATCATAGGTTTTGGTAACCTCTTTGGCGGAAAATACAATTTCTGGCTGGTGCATTCAGGTTTTCCGATTTGTGATCAGTGGTATGTGGCGATAATGGATTTTAGTGTACCGTACTTTTAGCACTCAATGTGCTCTATTTTCAGGAGCAACGCTATAACCCCGAACCTGTCGCGGTGTGATCCCCTTGTAATGTGAATTCGATTTAGGTGTAAACATAACCATGAAAATTGAACATGAAGCTCGGCTCAAGCAAATAGCGCCCCTGTGGCGGATGCCGTTTCGCCCATTTTTTGCCGCGATAGCCATATATAGCTGTTTGGCGTTGTTGCTGTGGGTATTGCAGATGACTCGTGGTATTGGTGGTGTCGATTTAATGTGGCACCTGCATGAAATGATCATGGGGTTTGCGGCCACGACGGTGGTGGGGTTTGTGTTAACCGCCTCGCAAACCTGGACGGGGGTAAAAACTGTTTCCGGGCGAGCTTTAATGTTGTTGTTTTTGCTGTGGGTGGTGGTCAGAATCAGCTGGTATGCGGCGGCTGTTGACTACGGGGTTGCGGGCGGCCTGGAACTGCTGTTCTTTTCGTTAGTTGCGCTGGCATTTGGCCGACAGGTGGTGATTGCCAAAAACTGGCGAAATGCCTTTTTTGTTGGCGTATTTACAGCGCTTGGTTTGATTAATGCCGCTTATGGTTATTATCTGTCATCGGGTGATCTGGTGGCCGCAAAGCACCTGTTAATGGTGGCGTTTTTTTTGATTGTTCATGTGGTGCTGGTTATTGGTGGCCGCGTCATTCCTTTTTTCTCCGACCGGGGTTTGCAGCGAGCCGCCACTATTAAGCCTGCCTGGCTGGAATGGTGTTCGTTGATCAGCAGTGTGTTATTCATTGTTTTGTACCTTGTTCAGGTAAGTGGCGAATACCTGCAAGTGTCGGCTCTGGCGGTTGCTGTTTTTAACAGTATGCGCTGGCTGAACTGGAAGCCTTGGCAGGTGCTCAGTAAACCGATTTTGTGGTCGCTGTATGTGTCATATCTGTTTTTGATTCTTGGGTTTGTATTTATCGCGGTTGGCCTTCATCAGTCGGCGGCCATTCATTTGTTGGCCATTGGTGGATTCGGGTTAATGATTCTGGCAATGATTTCGCGGGTAAGCCTGGGGCACAGTGGCAGGCCGTTGCAGTTGGCCAAAGGGTTCTGGGTGGCTTATGTGGCCATTATTATTGCGGCGCTGGTTAGAGTTGCCGCGCAGTTTTACCCGCTCTATTACGTGGAATTGTTATGGGGTGCG
>PDSR01000128.1 GCA_002748575.1 Gammaproteobacteria bacterium | reverse complement strand
GAGTTGGAAGAGTTGTTGTTGATGTTGGCGGAAAGATTGGAATAAAAGGGCAACAAAGAATACGCATTATTGTTGGCCAAGATGGAAAGGTTATAAATGCCTTTACGGTAATACAAAATGATAGAAATTAAATTTAAAATCGAAGAACTACCTTCTGATCAAAGTCAGCCATATTCGTTGGTTGCTGGAGTAGAAGGTGTACTTACAGTAGTTAATGATGGAGAAACTGTTTTTGAAGAGCCTGGTATTCTATTGTTAGAGCTTTCTCAAGCATTGACTAAATGGGTGGATGAGGTGAGTTCTGGAAAAGATGTAGATTTTTATTATGCATCAATGGATTTTGAGGAAGAGCCAATCTTAACTTTCACCTGTAGTGATACAGATAGTCAATATGAAGTTAAATCGGTTTGGATTAAATCGGAATCATCTTCGAATAGATCAGAATTGATTGCAGCTTCTAAAAGCTATGTGAAAGATTTAGATATCGCCATTAGTGGCTAATCGACTTGGTTGTACGAGACTTGATAATCGCCAGATCACAGCCGTTGCAAAAAGCAACGGCACCGCCAGGCTCGCATCGTGCCGCTTAGTGGGAAAAGCGCATCGGGGCGGCGGCGATATTAGTACGATGAAAGCGTCTTCCGGTCAGTTGACTTGTTGAAAGCGTTAACCATAACCTTTTAAATAGACAGTTTTCCATTGAACCAAGTTTGAGGTTTAGCATGAAACAGGTGGTTATTACCAGCAATGGTGGCCCTGAGGTTCTTCAGGTAGTTGAGCGAGCGGAGCTGGAAGCCGGAAATAAAGAAGTTCGAATTGCAGTGAAGGCAGCAGGTATTAATTTTGCGGATATTCTTGCTCGCCGAGGTCTTTATCCAGATGCTCCGAAGCTACCCTGTACAGTTGGTTACGAGGTTTGTGGCGTGGTTGATCAGGTGGGAAGCGCTGCCGACAACAGTTTGCTTGGCAAAGATGTTATCGCTTTAACGCAATTTAATGGTCATTCAAGTCAGGTAGTAGTGCCAGAGCATCAGGTGTTTTTAAAACCTGAATCATTAACCTATGAACAGGGTGCGGCGCTGCCGGTTAATTATTTAACAGCCTATCAATCCATTGTAGCTATGGGAGGGCTACAACCTTATGAGTCTGTTCTGATTCATAACGTCGGTGGTGGCGTTGGTCTGGCGGCTCTGGATCTTGCCAGGCATATCGGGGCTCACACCTATGGTACGGCAAGTAGCACCAAGCATGAATTTTTGTCCTCAAGAGGACTTGATCATGGCATTGATTACCGGAAGCAGGATTGGGGTTCTGTGTTAAACCAGTTAACGAATGGCCGGGGCGTGGACTTGATAACCGATCCCATAGGCGGTAGCCACTGGAGAAAAAGTTATCAACACTTGGCCAGCACCGGGCGCTTAGCTATGTTTGGTATTTCCACTGTTGCCGAGCCGGGTATTAGTGGAAAACTTAACCTGGTTAAAATGGCGTTGCAAACACCGTTCTATCATCCCTTTTCGTTAATGAATAACAATAAGGGGGTATTCGGTGTCAATATGGGGCACCTGTGGCATGAGCACCAGAAAATCCGCATTTGGATGAATGCGATACTGGAAGGTTATTCGCAAGGCTGGGTGCGACCTTATGTAGATAAAAGCTTTAGCTTTGAAAACGCCGGGGACGCACATGTCTATATTGAAGAACGCAGAAATATAGGCAAGGTGGTATTAACACCTTGAGATGTGCTCCAGATAGCTTGCTCATTTCAACCGGCAAGGACAAGCAGCAGGAGTGAGTCAGTCCTGACTGCGCTTTGCCCACCACATAAGGAACAGGTACCACTGAATGCTGACAGTGGATGCAAGAATGCCAATTAATCCCAGTATTGAAAATCCAAATAATTTTGGCCCCGCTGGTACTAATAACAGCAGTGTGGATATGATCAGGTAGCAACAGGCAACGTTAACTTGTGATTGTCTGAACCGCTGATGTTCAAACCGTTTTGCCCAACGTTCAACCTGTTGCTTATCCCAAACCGGGGTACCGTTAAGTGCATGTTGTTTATGGGGCAGTTCCGGTTTAGGTTCTTCGTAAAGTTTGTCAACAGCATTGAGTGCCCTGACTCCCAGCTTTTTCGCAAGATTTGCGGGGCTGTATTTGGTTTTCCCCCACTGTTTAATGAGTGGCTCTGCTTCGTTCATTAAGTCAAACTGCGGGTTAAGCAGCCTGCCAAAGCCTTCGAGCGTAATACAGGCTTTGGAAAACAGTGCAATATCCGGTGGTAATTGAATATCGTAGTTGCGTAAAATATCGGTACAGTCGGTGATCATTTTCGGAATGTTCAGCTCGCTTAACGCCAACCCGTAATATTGCGAGATAAAGTCCTCGGCATCGCCGACCAGTGCATCAAAGTTAATATTGGTGTCTGCCCATTCCATCAATACAGCAGCTGCGCCTGGTGCATCCTGTAAAACGATATGCCGGGTAAGTTTCATTAATTGCTCTCGTCGGGCAGTTGACAGTTTACCTACCATCCCAAAATCGAGCATAACGATCTGGTTTTTGGGTAACACCAGAAAGTTACCGGGGTGAGGGTCGGCATGAAAAAACCCGTCCATCAGCATGGTTTGCCAGGCAATTTTAGCCCCCCGGTGGGCGATAATTTTGGGGTCCAGCCCGTTAGATTTCAGCTCCTGAATATTGTTGGCGGGTATGCCCTTAAAATATTGCTGTACATTCAAGTCTTCGCAGGTCCAGTCCCAGTACACTTTGGGCACTTTAACATAACTGATTTTTTTCAATGACTCTGCAATGCGTTCGGCGTTTTTGCTTTCAATGCTGAAATCAAGCTCACGTACCAGTGATTTTTCAAATTCTTTGGCAATTTCAACGGGCTTATAGCGCCTCAGCTCTGTTGACTGGCTTTGTGCGAGTTTTGCCATGTGTTGTACCAGACGCATATCAGATTCTATTTTTTCTCTGATACCGGGCTTTCTGATTTTTAATACCACCTGATCGCCATTGAACAGGGTTGCCCGATGTACCTGCGCCATGGAAGCGGTACACAGTGGTGTGGAATCAATATAGCGGAATACTTCCTGATGCGGCTTGCCAAGGGAATTATCAATCTGAGGAATCAGTGATTCCAACGGAAGAGGCGTGTTTTTATCCTGAAGCTTCTCAAACTCTGCAATCCATTCGGGGGGAAACAGGTCTACGCGGGTTGCTAAAATCTGGCCGAGCTTGATAAAGGTTGGCCCCATTTCTTCCATGGCCTTGCGTGCACGTTCAGGTGGCTTTAGCGACAAAAACTCATCAGGCATTTGATAGCGTATCAGCTTGCCGGCTTTTTCCATGCTTTCGGCCAGCCCCATTCGCCGAATGATATCGCCGAATCCGTAGGTTATTAAAATATTAATAACCTCGTTCAGTCTCCGCAGGTCTTTACCGGTTTTCAAAATATCCATATGTTATCTCCCGATAGGTATATTCTTTTAGTAAGGCGCATATTAAAGAGTGAGTTTATTGAACAAAACCAAGGGTGTCGAACTTTCGCAGCACTTCCCGGTTATTGATAAATGACTGATATGAGTAACATCTGTTGACTCTGGTGTTAACTCAAGGGTTTAGAATAGGTATTATCATCAATTCATATAACGGGGAATGAACCATGCAAATTGGTGAATTGGCCAGGCAGTGTGGGGTATCTATTGATACTGTCAGGTATTATGAAAAACAGCAACTGCTGCTATGCGAGGGCCGGTCAGCCGGTGGTTATCGCCAGTTTGGTCAGCAGGCTATCAATCAGCTCTCTTTTATTATCAAAGCTAAAGCTTTGGGGTTTACCCTTAAAGAAATTAAAGAGCTGTTAGCCATTAAAATTTCACCCAATGACTTTGAATGTGCGGAAGTAAAAGCGATGGCAGATGCCAAACTCGAAAGCATAGAAACCAAAATGCAAGAGCTTCAACAAATGCACAACGCATTGGCGCATATTTCCAGGCAATGCTGCGGTGGCAGTGAGCCGGCAACCGATTGCAGTATTATTGATTCGTTATCACAAGAAGGGGGCTTGTAATGGAGTATTTACAGAATCTTTTACACTTGAGTTTGGAATCCGCGCCCTGGCTGGTGTTGGGCCTGGTGGTTGCCGGTGTGATCAAAGCCTTTATGAAAGATGACTGGCTGGCCCGCCAGTTAGGTGGTAATGGTATAGGCGCAGTGACTAAATCTGCGTTAATAGGTGCGCCTTTGCCCCTGTGTTCCTGCTCGGTGATTCCAGTGGCCATGGGGATTCGCCGCTCGGGTGCCTCGAAAAGTTCAACCGTTTCGTTTTTGGTGGCTACGCCGGAAACCGGCGCGGATAGTATTGCCTTGTCGTACGCCATGATGGGCCCGGTGATGGCCATTGTCAGGCCGGTTGCGGCTATTTTCAGCGCGATTTTTTCGGGCATATTGGTGGCGGTTTTTGATAAGGAAAAGGGCGCTGTATTGGCCGAAGCCGCGAATCCAGGTCATGCGCATTCTTCTGGTGACAGTTGCTGTGCAAAGAAAAAAAGCTGCTGTGATTCAGTCGCAGAATCACCGGCAGATCATTGTCACGATAATGATGAAAATGGCAACGAAAGTCAGCTACAAGGAGGCCTTTTGCATAAGCTGAAAGGCGGCCTGGTGTTTGCGTTTACCAGTATTTTCGATGGCTTTATCAAGTGGTTGTTTATCGGGTTACTGTTTGCGGCGCTGGTTAAAACATTTGTTCCAGAGAGTTTTCTGCTGGAATGGGGCAGCGGCCTTGTTGCCATGTTGGTGATGATGGCTGTGGGTATCCCCATGTATATTTGTGCAACTGCTTCCACACCCATTGCCGCAGCTCTTATGATTGCGGGTATTTCACCGGGTACTGCACTGGTGTTTTTACTTGCGGGTCCAGCTACCAATATGGCAACGCTGGCGGTGATTTCCCAGGAATTAGGTAACAGGTCATTAGTGCTTTATTTATTGGGCATGGTGGGTGCCAGCCTGTTCAGTGGCTTGGCCCTGGATAAGGTGCTTGAAGTGCTTGATATTGACGTGATCGCGCAGCTATCCGCTTCTCACGATATGCTGCCCGCCATGTTAACCTGGCTTTGCCTTGGTTTTTTAATGGTGTTAACGGTTATATCGGTTAAAAAACAGTGGCGTTAATTCTAAAGCCAGTAAGGTAGGCATGGATACATGGAACGGATTAACGCGTGTGGAGGTATAGCTTTGGCGGGTATACGTGTTCAAATATGAACAATTTTATTGTTTTTGTTCTTAATTGAGCTTATGCTGTCTTCCAAGGATGTAGGAGGGTTTGCTATGAATATGTCAAAGCTTCAGGTTGCAGTGAGCGAAGGCGAAATGAGCCGTGTGGCCGTAAAATTGTTCTTTGCTATCACCGATGAGTGGGGTCTGACAGATCAACAGCGCTGTACTTTGGCAGGGCTTGGAACTCGCACTACGCTGCACAACTGGCGACACAAGCTGGAAGCTAACGAACCTATCAAGCTTTCTAAAGATACCCTGGAACGACTGTCATATCTTGCAGGCATCTATAAAGGCGTTCAGCTGCTGTTCTCGGACCCCGGCCAATGGAAAAACTGGGTTCGAAAGCCCAACCGGGATTTTGGCGGAGCATCGGCTCTTGATCGAATGTTGGCTGGGCGGGTGGTTGACCTGGTAGACGTTCGCAGATATCTGGATGGGTGGCGCGGGGAGCATTATGCGTAGGGAAAATGTCGTTAGTGATACCTACCGGTTGATACCAAGCCACTTTCCCCCCATTGCATTATTTGAAAACTTGCTCGATCCCGCCGAGCTTGATGCTGCCTATGCGCTGGAAAGCTTAACCAATGATCGCCTGCAAGATGAGGTAGGAAACATTGCGTTAATACCCCCGGAAGATCGCGTAACCGGATCAGGAACCACGGCCATCATGGCAGCGTTTACTCATGTGGGTGTTGAGAGCCGATTTACCAAGGGCCGGTTTGGCGTGTATTACGCAGGGTTGGATCTGGATACGGCCATGGCTGAATCGAAGTTCAGCCGGGCGCGTTTTATGAGCGCCACGAATGAAGCGCCTCAAGTGCTCACCATGCGTTGTTATCATTGTGTGGTGAATGCTGATTTAGTGGATGTGCGAGACGACCGCAAGGTGCATGAGCCGGATAGTTTTATTTATGCCCAGGCTCTTGCGGAAAAGCTAAAACGACAGAATGAACAGGGCATTCTTTATAGATCGGTGCGCCACCCTGGTGGACAGTGCATCGCCGCATTGCGCCCGTCAGCATTAACCCCACCGGCTATACAGGCAGGGCATTATCAATTTTACTGGGATGGAAGTGCTATTACCCACGTACTAAGCGTAGCGGAACGAATGTGAAGGGATTAGATCATGCGTAAAAATACTTCACCATTCGCTTCTCATGTGCTTGTTCATACCCATAAATATTTAGCTCTAGGCTTGTTACTATGTGTGATCTCGCTAGTGGGTGCTACCCAGTTGCATTATGCGACAAGTTACCGTGCTTTTTTGGAATCGGATAACTTACATCTTCAACAGCTTGATCAGATTGAAGAACTCTATAATGCAGGCAACGATAATATTGTGATTCTGCTCAAGACTCACAAAGGAAATTTTCTGGAGTCCAACTGGCTGCAACAATTACATGATATATCTTTGCAATTACAGCAATGGAATTATCTCGATAAAATTGATCTGATTACTAATTACAATATTATTCGTGCCATTAACGACGAGATCCTTATAGCGCCATTATTTGAATATTTTAACGATACCGAAAGCGAATCTGACAAGCAGATGATTCGCGATAATCTGTTAAATGATCCTTTTGTGATTGGCCGGTTGCTTAATGATGATGCCACCGTAACGGCAATCATTGTTGAGTTTAATATCCCTCAATCTGAGCATTCGGCAGCTGTTATAAATTTTGGCGACACGAGCCAACAGATCAAACAACAGCTCGAATCGCAATATCAACATCTGGATGTTTATTTAAGTGGCACCCTGTTATTTGATTACGCCATGCTGGAAATTTTGATTCAGGATATGATTATCAGCTTTCCAATCATTATTTTGCTTGTATTAATCCTGTGTTACCTGTTTTTAGGATCATTGTTACCGTTAATTCCAGTAGCAGCAGTAATAGGCATTACATGCATCAGCGTTGCCGGTTTTGCCGGTATTACCGGGCAGGATATAAATACCGTAAGTAGTCTGGCTTTTATTGTGGTAGCGGTGCTGGCGGTGGCAGATAGCATTCACTTAATAGCCAACTATGTTTTACTGTTAAATAAAGGGGCGAGCAAAGAAGATGCGATGAGAGGGTCGATTGATCTGAATATTAAACCGATGGGTATTACATCATTTACTACTGCCATCGGCTTTCTTAGCCTGCTGTTTTCAGAATCACCTCCGTTTCATAGTCTGGGTATGCTGGTTGCGTACGGTGTGTTAATTGCCTTTCTTGTTACAGTATTTATTGTTCCCTGGATCGTGCTTAAATTAAATATTCCCGCCAAAGGACTGATTGCTGAAAGCAGCGAAACATTTTTGCGATTAGGCGAACAGGTAATGAAACATCGCCGTAAGATATTATTTATTTTCGTACCAGTAGCGATTTTTATCAGTGGCTTTATAGGAATCAATCAGTTGAATGATGATTCTCTTAAATGGTTTGATACCGATACCGAGTTTCGTCAATCGGTAGAATTTGCTTCCGAGCATATATCGGGGATACGTACCCTTACATTTTCATTTGATACCGGGCAGCCCTATGGTATTAACAAAACAACCTTCTTGAATGCGATTGAAAATTTTAGTCGCTGGTTGAATGCACAACCAGAGGTCGGCCATGTTTATAGTTTTACTGATGTGTACAAGCGCCTCAATATGACATTTCATAACAACGACCCTGACTGGAACATTTTGCCTGAATCATCGCAACTCGCCGCACAATATTTACTGACTTATCAGATGGGCGCAGCATCGGCAAATAAAAACTCGTTAATAAGTGATAACCAGCAGCAGATGAGGGTAGTGGTATCTTTACGCAATTTACCCAACAAACAATACATAGGTTTTGAAGCCCGATGTTACCAGTGGATGCAAACCAACATACCAGAGTTGGCAGTACGCGGTGCCAGTGTACCGATTATGTTTGCCATGGTTGGGCAAAGCAATCTGGAGCAGATGTTATTTGGCGGGTTACTCACCTTGGTGCTTATTACCATTACGCTGGTATTTGCTTTCAAATCGTTATCGCTGGGTATAATCAGCATTCTACCCAATGTATTACCAATTACTGTGGCATACGGTTGCTGGGGTATAGTTTATGGTGAACTGAATATGGCGGCTTCGATTATGTTTAGTGTCAGCATTGGCCTGGTTGTCGATGATTCTGTTCATTTGCTTTCCAAGTACTTGAAAGCTGTTAAAAATAACATTCCCTCTGAAGACGCAATAAAATATGCCCTTGGCACCGCCGGGCCTGCGATTATCATCACCAGTTGCATATTGGCTTTTTCATTTAGCGTATTTCTAATGTCTGATTTTTTAATCAATGCATCCCTGGGGTTAATGCTTGCCATTACCGTGCTGATTGCCATGTTGTTTGATTTATTTTGTTTGCCGGTCTGTCTGTACTATCTTCACAAGTTGTTTGGTATGCCAAAAACTGATTTGTCATATAAAGCCGATGCGGAATTACTGAATGGGCAATAAGTTAATTAGTCGTGAACAACGGCTGGTGTTGGCTGCGATTGCAACAGGCATTGCCTTAATGGCGCTGGTTGCGGTTGTAACCTGGAAGTTAGTCGCGTTACTGCCAGCCCACCACTGGCTAAATACCCTCGGCGGGACGCGTATGTTTGGGCTTTTAAGCTTATATGCTGTGCCTTTGCTGTTTTTCACTAATCTAATGGTTATTAAGCGTTTTGCAGATAAAGGCTTGATAAAAGCTGCTTACAACAAAACCTATCCTGTCAGAGCTGGTACTAAAACTGATAAAGCTGATATAGACCAGGCTGTTTTACAAAATACCCTGGAACAAACGGTTATTACGTTGCCGCTCGTTACAGGGTTTATTGCGCTAAGCCCGCCTTCCTGGCTGGTTTTACTGCCCGTTCATTTATCAATCTTTATTGTTGGCCGGCTGCTTTTCTGGATAGGCTATCGTATTAACTGGTATATGCGTCTTCCCGGGTTTGTAATGGGGAATTACAGCAATCTTGTGCTGATGGGCGTTTGTGTGTATTTAATTATACGCTTTTTAAACACTGGCACTTAAGCCGGGTAGCCGGTGATTTTACGAATGGCTTTATACAATGGGCTCAGGTTGTCGTACATCTGCTGATAAACTTCGTGGTAAAGCTTGTTGTAGATTTGCACGTTTTCTTTGATGGGGTGAAACACATCGCCCTTGTGGGTCATGCGGGAAATGGCGGTTTTATGATCCGGATACAGCCCAATGCCCACGGCGGCATTAATGGCGGCACCCAGGCCGGATGTTTCGTAGGTGTGTGGCCTTTCGGCGGTAATGCCAAAAATATCAGCCGTAATCTGCATGGCCTGATCGGATTGCGAACCACCCCCCGAGACTTTCAGCGTTTTTATTTTCACGCCGCTGCTGTGTTCAACGCGCTCTTT
>PDSR01000127.1 GCA_002748575.1 Gammaproteobacteria bacterium | reverse complement strand
TTGTGATATTATCTTTTATATTTATGTATACATATATAATTATACATGCATATTTATTTATATACTGATATATACACTTTTAAAACTTCTTAGTTGTTTCAGGCAGAAATATAAATCATATCCTTATTACTTTATCTTAGCCAGAAGAATAAAAGCATTTCATTTAAATTTCATTTTTTCAATAGTATGAATATTATTGCCAGTCTGATTTCGGTGGACCCTGATACAGCGGAAGAGGTGGTGGAAGATCTTTCCCATTTGTTTCGTGCCAGCCTGAATGAAGTGGGTAACCAGGTGCCGTTTAACGACGAGGTGAATCTATGCAAGCGCTACCTGAGGATCGAGCAGCTGCGCTTGGGGGATCGCTTACAGGTGGACTGGGATATCCGTCAGGTACCGCCAGGTTTAAAAATTCCCATGCTGACACTGCAACCCTTGTTGGAAAATGCTATTTTGCATGGTGTGCAGCCGCTGGAAAACGGTGGTTTGATAGAAATATATGTGGGCTATCAACACGGTATTTTTGAGCTTAAAATAGCTAATCCATTTTCGGTTGAGCATCAGGAAAGTTTAGATGTGCGTTTTAAAGGCAATCGTATTGCGTTAGACAATATCCGCAACCGCTTGAACGTGCTGTATGGCGAGCGTGCCAAGCTTACCTCTTACCCGGAAAATGATCGCTATATTACCCGTTTAACCTATCCCTGTGAGGTCGGCCATGAGGGTGTTGATTTGTGACGATGAGCCATTGGCTCGTGATCGAATCAGGCGAATGCTTGAAAAAATTCAACAGGTGGAAGTGGTGGGCGAAGCCCGCAACGGTATTGATTTGCTGGATAGAATCCCCCTTACCCAGCCTGATATTGTGATCACCGATATTCGCATGCCGGGTATGGATGGTATGGAAGCAGCCGGGCATATTGCCGGTATGGCAGAGCCGCCGGCGGTAATTTTTTGTACGGCCTACGATGAATATGCCGTTCAAGCGTTTCAGGTGCAGGCCATTGGCTATTTGTTAAAACCGGTGCGCCAGGAAGACCTTGAAAAAGTGCTGGCTAAGGCCGAGTGCGTTAATAAGGCCCAGTTAAATGCTGTTCGTGAAGGCATGGCACAACAACCCCGGGATGAAGAACCCGCTTTCCAGGGGCGCAGGCATATCAGCACTAAAACCCACCGTGGTGTGGAATTGATTCCGGTGGAAGCGGTGCGTTTTTTTATGGCCGATCAAAAATATGTCACTGTGTGCTATCCCGAAGGCAACGTGCTGATTGATGATACCCTGAAAGAACTGGAAGAAGAGTTTGGTAATCGTTTTTTAAGGGTTCACCGTAATGCGCTGGTTGCATTAGCCCACATTGATGGGTTAGAACACCACCAGAATCAATATCAGTTAAGGTTCAAAGGCGTTGATGCGCGTGTCACTATTAGCCGCCGCCATCTGGCTGCGGTGAAAAAAATCATGCAACGCTACTGAATCAGGCACCAATTAACAGTATGGGAATCTGTAATGTCAGACCGAATTATTCGTATTGCAACCCGTAAAAGTCCCCTGGCCATGTGGCAGGCTGAGTTTGTCAAAGCCGAGCTGGAAAAGTATCACCCCGGTATTCAGGTGGAACTGCTGGGTATGACCACTAAAGGCGATAAAATTCTCGATACGCCGCTGGCAAAAGTGGGCGGCAAGGGGCTGTTCGTGAAAGAGCTGGAAGTGGCGATGCTGGAAAAACGCGCTGATCTGGCGGTGCATTCCATGAAAGATGTGCCGGTGGAGTTTCCTGAGGGTTTGGGGTTAACGGTTATCTGCCAGCGGGAAGATCCTCACGATGCCTTTGTCTCTAACCATTATGCTTCTCTGGAAGCATTACCCCAGGGAGCCAGAGTGGGTACCTGTAGCTTGCGGCGCCAGTGTCAGCTTCGAGAAAAACGGCCTGATCTGGAAATCCTTGAATTACGCGGCAATGTTAATTCACGCCTGGCGAAGCTGGATGAAGGCCGGTTCGATGCCATTATTCTTGCCGCTGCCGGCTTAAAAAGGCTGGGATTTACACAACGGATCAAACAGACGTTACCGGCTGAAGTCAGCTTGCCGGCAGTGGGGCAGGGTGCTGTGGGTATCGAATGCCGAACCGATGATGTTGAATTGCTGGAACTGCTGGCACCATTAAACGATGCTGCAACCTGGGTGCGTGTGCAGGCAGAACGCGCCATGAACTGTCAATTACAGGGGGGGTGCCAGGTACCTATTGCAGGCTTTGCCTTGCTGGAAGGCGATCAGCTCTACTTGCGTGGCCTAGTGGGCGAGCCCGATGGCAGCAGTGTGGTTCGCCATGAGGTGCGAGGGCCCCAGCAGAATGCAGAGCAGCTTGGTAAAGCGCTTGCCGACGTGCTGCTTGCCAAAGGCGGCAAAGAAATACTCACCAGGCTGTACCATGACTGATACCTGCCTGTCGGTATTGGTGACGCGTCCCGCGGCTCAGGCTGAATCCTGGCTGCGAGCGTTCCAGGCGCGGGGTTGGCAAACGCTCAGCTTTCCAACGCTGGATATTCAGCCCCTTGAACTTTCCCCGCAGGCCAAAAACCGGGTTCTTAATCTGGATCAGTATCAGGGCGTGATCTGCATTTCCGGGAATGCGGCCAATCTGGGCCTGGAACTGTTGGCAGATTACTGGCCCCAATGGCCGGTGCAGCAGTTGTGGTACGCGGTGGGTCCTGCCACCGCAGAAGTGCTGTTAGAGTGGCAGTTGCAACCAGAAATGCCGCGCCGGCACGACAGCGAGGGCCTGTTGGGCCTGGCATCGTTACAGCAGGTGCAAGGCCGGCGGTTACTGATATTAAAAGGCGAAGGTGGGCGCACTACCCTGCGTGATACCCTGTTGGAGCGTGGTGCCCTGGTGGATGAGTTGTGCTTATACCGGCGTACATTGCCTGAGGTATCCACAGAGCCGCTGCATCACTGGTTGGCCGATACCCGTAGCCGTAAATATATTGCCATTAGTAGCGGCGCAGGCTTAAAAAACCTGATGCAAATGGCCGCAGAACATCTCGACAGGTTAAAATCCGTGCCGTTAGTGGTGGTGAGTCAGCGGTTGGCGGAATTTGCCCAGTCGCAGGGTTTTAGTGCCATTAATGCCGGGGGAACTTCGGAAGATCTGCTGGTACAGGCGATGATAAAAGGCTCGTCAACCAGCTAAATTTGCAGTAGGGTTAACCTAACAGGTTATGTTAAAAGTAACCTTCATCCATATGCAGAGGATTGTTTAGCTATTATGGAAACATCGGATACCACAACTCCTGAATCGGCTGCCAGTCAGAGCGAGGTAGCTGTCAGTCAGAAACAACAAAAAGCGTCAAAGAAATCGTCTCCAGTCCCCGGCATACTCGCCGTGATCGCCATCATTTTTGCCTTGATTGCGCTGGCTGGTGTTGGCTATTTGTGGAATGAAGCCCGTATTGAGAAAGCCCGGCTGGTTTATGAAAACAGCAGCCTGCACACTGAGCTGGATATTCAGCGTGGCCAAATGAAATCCATACAGGATGCTTTAGCCGCCACTCGCAAAGAACTGGAAAGCGCCAAAAGCTTTGTTGTCAGCGTGCAGTCCGATAATGACCTGGTAATTGGCCGGGTGAGTGCCATTGAAGGCCAGATGGCTGAGGTCACAGGCTCGAATCGGGTTGACTGGATGCTTAAGGAAATTGAGCATTTCATTATGGTGGCAGAGCGCCGCTTAAGTCTGCTGGGAGATGTCGATGGTGCGCTGGCGTTAATGATGGAAGCCGATCAGCTGGTACGCGACATGTCAGAACCCGGCGCCCGCCCGTTGCGTAATGCCATTAAAAAAGATCTGGCTGCCTTGCAGGCGGCATCCGACACCAGTGTCGATACCGAGGGTTTGTTTGCACAAATATCCCTGCTAAATGCAGAAGTGTCTGGCCTGATGTCTACATCCATTAATTATGAAATGAGCTTGCCGGTGAAAGACGTTGATCAGACGCTGCCAAAGGCCGGATTTGAATATTTTATGTATGAAGTGCGCGAATTCATTAAGACATTGGTACGGGTGCAGCGGGTCACTGATGGTGAGATCAAGCCCCTGTTACTGCAAGATCAGCAGGCGTTTATTGAGCAAAATATCCAGTTGCTGCTGGAACAGGCGCAACTGGCGCTGCTGCGTGGTAATCAGGTTGTGTATACCACCAGCTTAACAGAAGCAGCGAAGCGTGTTGTGAATTACCTGCGAACAGACACAGTCGCAGGTGCTGCTTTTATCGCCTCGCTGAAAAAACTCTCACAGATGAATGTACAGCCTGAAGTCCCCAGTATTGAAAATTCTGTCAGAGCGGTGCAGGTGTTTCGTGACTATTGGCAAAAGGAAAAAGTAGAGCGCCTGCTGGGGCGTGCTGCCATTGAAGCCGAAATCAGTGCGCAAGCCGGTGCACAGGCTGATCCAAAAGCTGATAGCTCATTGCCTGCTGCACAATAGGGGGCTGTTATGAAAAATGTATTGAAAGCTTTTGTATTCAAGCCATCTACCATTGTGTTTTTGATCTTTGGTGTGGCATTAATTGCGCTGTTTGTGTTGCGGCACTCTTCCAGCCCGGGCTATTTTTTACTGGCACTAGGCGAATACACCGTTGAAACCAGTTTCCTTGTGGCGGCGTTTTTGCTGTTTGTGTTTGTGTTGATTGTGTTTTGGTTGTTGCGCTTGCTGGAATGGCTGTTTGATAAAAACCGTGGCCGCAACAGTGCCCGTAAAAAAACCACCAAAGGACTGATTGCCTATGCTGAAGGTAACTGGCCGGCGGCGGAGAAAATACTGGCAAAATCAGCTGCCAGACATGATGTCCCCTTGATTAATTACATTACCGCAGCCAAGGCTGCCCATGAACAGGGTCATGATGACCAGCGGGATGATTATCTTCGTTTGGCTCATGAATCCACCAAAGGAGTTGATTCTGCAATCGGCTTGGCAAAAGCGCGTTTGCAATATGATTCGCAGCAATGGGAGCAATGCCTGGCAACCTTGATGATGCTGAAAAAGGAGCCGAAATCACCCGGTTATCCGAATGTGCTGAAAATGCTCGCGGAAGTGTATGTGCAACTGGAAGATTGGGAAAACCTGCGCCAGGTTTTACCGGAAATTAAAAAGCGTAAACTGCTCACGAAAGAACAGTACCTGGAACTGGCACAACAGTGTTATCTGGGGTTGATTGCCACCGGGGCCCGATCATCTTACGAGATGACACCGCTGCAACAGGTGAAACAGGCATGGGCAGAAGTGCCACGGGGTGCGCGTCATACTCCGGAGCTGGTGCATGCCTACTGTTCCCGGTTAGTCGAGCTGGACGCAGGTGAAGAAGCTGAACAGGTACTGGTATCTTTCTTGAAAAAACACTGGGATGAACAGCTGGTGCGTTTATATGGCATTGTTAATGGTGAAGATTCGGAAAAACAACTGCTGTTGGCTGAAACCTGGTTAAAAGAGCGCCCTAATGATGCGATCTTGTTATTAACGCTGGGTCGTTTGTCGTTAAAGCGTCACAACTGGGATTCGGCGCAATCCTACTTTCGTTCCAGCCTGAGCAGCCGTAAAACAGCCGAAGCGTTTGGTGAGCTGGGCCGGCTAACAGCCCGTATGGGGCAATATGAAGAAAGCAGTGATTATTTTCAGCAGGGCCTGGCGATGATTTCCCAAGGGTTGCCGGAATTGCCCTTACCTGAGTAATCAGTTTTTTGTAGAGCCTAAAGGTAAAAACCCCCGCTGTCATAACCTGCAACAGGTATGACAGCGGGGGTTTTCAATTTACAGGCTGTGACTTATTTGCGTTTCATGGCCTCAAAGAATTCATTGTTGGTTTTGGTGGCACGCATTTTGTCGATCAGAAATTCCATAGCAGCAATTTCATCCATCGGATGAAGAATCTTGCGTAGAATCCACATTTTCTTCAATTCATCTTCAGTGGTTAACAGATCTTCGCGGCGGGTGCCGGATTTGTTAATACCAATGGCCGGGAAAACAC
Organism: Gammaproteobacteria bacterium; assembly: GCA_002748575.1. Lineage (GTDB taxonomy): Bacteria > Pseudomonadota > Gammaproteobacteria > Pseudomonadales > Ketobacteraceae. The sequence goes on along the minus strand of PDSR01000127.1, from coordinate 3,773 downwards.
GCTTTTCAGCAATACGGCGATCCAGGTGGAGCTCCTGATTACCCGTACCCTTGAATTCCTCGAAAATAACCTCGTCCATTTTAGAGCCGGTGTCCACAAGGGCGGTTGCCATAATGGTTAAGCTGCCGCCTTCTTCAATATTACGCGCGGCACCAAAGAAGCGTTTTGGGCGCTCCAGTGCATGGGCATCGACACCACCGGTCAGCACTTTACCCGAAGATGGCACAACGGTGTTGTAGGCGCGGGCCAGGCGGGTAATGGAATCCAGCAGAATCACTACGTCTTGCTTGTGTTCCACCAGGCGCTTGGCTTTTTCCAGCACCATTTCTGCTACCTGTACATGGCGGGCAGGCGGCTCATCGAAGGTGCTGGCCACCACTTCGCCGCGCACTGTGCGCCGCATTTCGGTCACTTCCTCCGGGCGCTCGTCGATCAGCAACACAATCAGATAGCAATCCGGATGGTTGCGCGTAATAGACTGGGCAATATTTTGCAGCATCAGGGTTTTACCCGCCTTGGGGGGCGAGACGATCAGGCCACGCTGGCCTTTACCGAAAGGTGCCACCAGATCAATGGTGCGGGCGGTGATGTCCTCGGTACTGCCGTTACCGATTTCCATAACCAGTCGTTCGTTGGGGAATAAAGGAGTCAGGTTTTCGAACAGAATTTTGTTTTTGGCGTTTTCCGGTCGATCCAGGTTGATCTCGTTAACCTTCAACAAAGCAAAGTAGCGTTCGCCATCTTTAGGTGGGCGAATCTTGCCGGCAATAGTGTCGCCGGTGCGTAGATTAAAGCGGCGGATCTGGCTGGGCGATACGTAGATATCATCAGGGCCTGCCAGGTATGAGCCTTCCGCGGAACGTAAAAAGCCGAAACCGTCTTGGAGAATTTCCAGAACGCCGTCTCCGTAGATGTCTTCACCACTTTTGGCATGGCGTTTAAGGATGCTGAAGATCACGTCCTGTTTACGTGTTCGGGCCATGTTTTCCAGGCCCATTTCTTGAGCAATTTTTAGAAGTTCTGCAATCGGTTTTTTCTTGAGTTCTGTAAGATTCATTATGATAGAGATTTATGTTGAAGGAATAAAAGGAAGGTTACGAATGGTTTTAAGGAATCCAAAAATTCTTTAGACAGTGATGTCAGAAATGCTGGGAAGGCAGAAACGTATCCCACCGAGAATTAATAACCCTAAATCTAGCATTGATAGTTTTAGGCGTCCAGCTGAATATCAGGTTTTAAGTAATAATAACCGGCTTATACCAGCCAGCAGCCCGTTGTCGAGGGGCTGCTGTGCTTTAAGCATTAGATGTTGCTATCGATAAACTCTGTTAGCTGAGATTTAGACAGGGCACCGACTTTAGTGGCTTCTACATTGCCGTTTTTAAACAGCATAAGGGTAGGAATGCCGCGGATACCGTATTTTGGCGGGGTATCGCCGTTTTCGTCGATGTTGAGCTTTGCAATTTTGATCTTGCCGCTGTATTCGGCGGCGATTTCTTCCAGAATTGGCCCAATCATTTTGCAGGGTCCACACCACTCTGCCCAATAATCAACCAATACAGGCGCATCTGCTTGCAGAACTTCGGCCTCGAAGCTGCTGTCAGTTACGTTAACAATTTCACTCATTTTGATCTCCAATGCCGCCCCGCTTGCCTGAAAAGCCCGAAAGGCGAAAGTTCATGTTGGTTTTAAGTTTGGAAAGATAGCGCCAGAGCACACACAATTCAAATGCTGGCGGAAATTTTACCTGTGTAAGCAGATAGTGTGCAATGTAATTTCCCATTGGAATTCACTTTTAAAGAACCGGTTTAATGATATTATCCCCCCCAAATTTGGTGAAAAGGCAGAAGATTGAATCAGATGAATAATTCTTTAGCAGAAGGCCAGGTAATGGCGGCCATTGATATGGGTTCCAACAGCTTCCATATGGTGGTGGCACGTTTGCAGGCCGGAGAGCTTCGCCTGTTACAGAAATTTGGCGAAAAAGTACGTTTGGCCTCTGGGTTAAATAGCGATAATCAGCTGTCTGATGAAGCTTTTGAGCGCGGCCTGGATTGTTTGCGCCGCTTTGCACAACGAGCTGAGAATATTGACCTGGGCTGGTTGCGCTGTGTCGGCACCAATACCCTTAGAAAGGCCCGTAACGGCCATCGTTTTATTGCGGAAGCAGAAAAAATACTGGGGTGCCAGGTACAGGTGGTGGCTGGCCGGGAAGAGGCGCGTCTGGTTTATCTGGGGGTGTCTCACAGTTTGCCGGTTATGGATGGCAAGCGGCTGGTATTTGATATTGGTGGTGGATCGACCGAGTTTATTATTGGTTCCCGGTTTGAACCGATACTGACAGAAAGCCTGCATATGGGTTGCGTGAGCTATCGTGATCGTTTTTTCCCCGATGGTAAGATCACTGAGCTGGGATTCTTCCGTGCAGTACGTGCAGCACGTCGTGAAATATTTGCGATAGCCGCGCCTTATAAAGCCATGGGCTGGCAGCAGGTGGCCGGCTCGTCGGGTACAGTCAAAGCCATTCGTAACAGTATTGTTGAAAATGAGCTGGGCGGTGACACTATTACCCGCAGTGGCCTGGAAAAGCTGATTGCCAAGGTGCTGGCTTTTAAGTCTACCGACGATATTGAACTGCCAGGTGTTAAACCGGACCGTTGTGCGGTATTACCCAGTGGCCTGGCGATTCTTACCGGGGTAATGGAAGGCTTGAATATCGACGAGATCATTTATTCTGAAGGCGCACTGCGTGAAGGCGTTTTGTATGATCTGATGGGCCGCCTGGAACATGAAAACGTGTGTGAGCGCACCATGGCATCTTTAATGAGCCGTTATGGTGTGGATGAAGCACAGGCACGTCGGGTGCAGCAAACGGCTTTGCAAGCCTATGATCAGATCGCGCAGCAGTGGGGTATTCAAGAAGCCCGATACCGCGATGGTTTGTATTGGGCAGCACTTACCCACGAGATCGGTTTGGCCATTTCTCACTCGGGGTTTCATCGTCATGGCGCGTATTTGCTGAAATATTCCGACCTGGCGGGATTCACTCGGCAGGAGCAGTATTTAATGAGCGCCATTGTGGGTGCTCACCGTCGTAAAATAAAGGAGCCGGGCTTGGAAGATCTTCCCGAGGCGGATCTTGACGCTGTGATAAAGCTGGCGCTGCTGTTGCGCGTATCGGTAGCGCTGCATCGCTCACGCCGCGATTCTCATTTGCCCAGCTTTTTGATTTCCCTGAAAAAACAAACACTGTTTATTCAATTTCCTGATAAATGGCTGGAAGAACATCCGTTGACAGGTGATGAGTTGGAGCAAGAAAAGGAAGTCTGGCTAAAAGTGGGTTATGTGCTGGATTTTGAATAAGCGGGCGGTAGTGTCAACAAATCTATGGCAATTTGCCGGTGCGGTTTAATTCTTAAATCTGTCCCGGCAATACGCCGCTGATCAATTACAGCAAAAGCAAAAAGTAGCCGCTAGAGTAACCGCTAAAGGTTCAACCCAAAGTCGAACTAAGCAAACGCCCATTCATCATCGCCCCCTATTTTCCAGTTTTATAAAACTTGGATTCCCCTGTTGCGAAAGATCAGTTTGATGCTAAACATATCTACACAAACTGATAACAAAGAAACATGCTGAGCCGCATAAGCAGCCAGGGTGAGGGGGGAGGTAGTCGTTATGGAGCAACTTACCGATTTAAAAGCGATACTGCATTCAAAACGCGCAAATATTTACTACCTTGAACACTGTCGGGTGATGCAGAAAGATGGCCGGGT
>PDSR01000126.1 GCA_002748575.1 Gammaproteobacteria bacterium | reverse complement strand
ACAAACAATTTTAGTGTACACCCGTTGACTGAAACCGCATTTATAGTGTACAAATGTACACACAAATAGATTATGCTGATCAACAATCTAAAGAGGTAAACATGACCAACAAAGCAAAAACCCTTCATATCTACAAGGATATAGCACAAATCAGCATTGATAGAACCATCGAAACCGCTGAATCTATCCACCAAACCGTTTTCGATTTCGTAATGGATATGGCAACTACGGGAATCAGCGATCAAAACACCATCGACCAGCTAAAAGCCATGCCCCGCAAAAACATTTCCCGCACCTACCAGTTTGCCCGTGACATTAATAGCCAGGTGGGCCATGCTGTTTCCGAAGCACTCAGCGCCTGCGAGCATAAAGATAACGTAAAATTTCTGACGCAAGATAAGCCTTAATCAACAGGAAGTAACAAAGGAAAGTAGCCATGAGCATTGTTGGAAAACTGGAAGTTGTGAAAGACATGATTCAAAGCACAGTTAATCAGGGTGTAAAAACCGCTGAAGATATTCATATCGCTATCGGGGATATAGCTTTTGAAGTGCTCGAACAGCAAGGCCGGTTTGATGAAGAAGCCAAAGCCTTGCGAGAACAGCACACTGCTCTGGTTAAAACCATTTATGGGAAAATCCGCGAAGTGAATGATACCGTAGGTGAGTTTGCCAGCGATATTTTTGAAAACATCGAAGACAGCGAAGTTATTCTAAAAAACATGGCCGATAAAGAAACCAAAGAAAAAACCCAGAGCGACAGCTAACACTTGCACCGCCAAAACGGGCGCTAACGGAGAGAGCCTGCCGGGCTACCTGTGTTGGCGGCCTCGGCTCGCAACCGTTCAACCAGCCAACAGGCGAATACCTGCAACGCCCTGAAAACCCAGTGCCCGCATGCTGTCCACATCAGTATTGCTCAGTCCACCGAGGGCATAAATGGGCAGTTTGGCCTGTTTCACCCATTCTTGCGCCTTATCAGTTTGCAATGGCTGCTGGTTTGGATGGGAAGGCGTTGTCCGGATGGGCGACAGGGTTGCAAACTGGCAACCACGTTTTTCTGCCAGCCGAATTTCTTCCAAAGAATGACAAGATGCAGCTAAAGGGATATTACCTTCTATGCCTATAGATTCGACTGGGTTACGCAAGTGATGGGATGTAAGATGAACGCCTTGCACACCTTGTTTTAATGGAGGGCTTAATTGAGTATAGGTATCACTGTTAATAAACAAAGTGGTGCTGTGTTGCTCACACAACTGTGAAACCTGGGAAAATAAAGAGGACAGGCTTGACGTATTTTGCGACTTGACCCTGAACTGCATCAGTTTAATACCCTGTTGCAGTTTCGCTTTTACTAACGTCATAAAAAGCGCCTGATCACTTTCAGGTTCGGGGGTAACCCAATAAACGGCTGGCAACATGGCTGCCATCACAATCGGCACATTGGCGGCAGGAAAATCATACTCGCCAAGGTGATCGGATGGCACCCATGCTATTAACTGCCCTTCCATACCGTTTGGCTCGCCAGCAAAATCCAGAACCTCCCAGACATCCAGAAAAACCGATTTATCGGCATAATCATGCTGTACCTGAATCAGCGGCTGGAATCGGGTTGGCGTAATACTCAGTTCTTCTTGCAACTCGCGAATTAACGCATCAGGCACCCGTTCTCCCTGCTCCACTTTACCACCAGGAAACTCCCATTTGCCCCCCTGGTGCAAGTGATCAGGCCGTTTCGCCAGCAGTACCTGCCTGTCGCGGCCAAGGTGCTCTCCCCTGATAACCGCCGCCACAATGTGAATACGCTTCATTTCAACGCTCCGTTAACTGCGATAATCTGCGTTAATTTTCACGTAGTCGTAGGAAAAATCACAAGTCCAGACTTCTGCGCTAACATCGCCTAAGCCCATACGAATTTCGATGGTGAATTCGTCCTGAGCCATTACCACAGCACACTCCGACTCAATATAGCTTCGCGCCACGCTGCCTTGCTCGCAGAGTAATACCTGATCCAAAAAAACAGAGACTTTTTCAACATTAAATGCATCAATGGGGGCGCGGCCTATTGCCCCCAGAATCCGCCCCCAGTTAGGGTCGGCAGCAAATAAAGCGGTTTTTACCAAAGGCGAGTGAGCTACGGTATAAGCAACCTCACGGGCTTCCTGTAAACTCCGTGCTTCAGTTACTTTTACTGTTACAAATTTGGTGGCACCCTCGCCATCTTTAATAATTGCCTGTGCCAGCTCAACAAATACGTTGACCAAGGCTGCTTTAAATTCAGCAAAGCCCGGTTCGTTGCCGGTGGCAAACTGAATACCCGCTTTGTTGGTGGCCACCAACATACAGGAATCGTTGGTGGAGGTATCGCCATCCACCGTTACCTGATTAAACGACAAGTCCGCCGCTTCTTTCACCAGGCGATCAAGCAAGCTTTTCTCGACACCAGCATCGGTAGCAATGTAGGCCAGCATGGTGGCCATATTGGGCTTGATCATGCCCGCACCTTTCGATATGCCGGTAATGGTGACATCCGTACCAGCACAGTTTACTGTCAGGGATGCGCCTTTGGGCCGGGTATCGGTGGTCATAATGCCGATACCGGCATCTGCCCAGCCATTTTCTGTAAGATCATCAAAGCAGCGATTCACTGCTGCGGTAATTTTCTCAACAGGCAACCGTTCGCCGATCACACCGGTGGAAAATGGAAAGACATTTTCCACGGGAACATTGGCTGATTCAGCCACATAACGGCAGACATTCAAACTGTTGTTGTAACCATCCGGCCCAGTACCGGCGTTGGCATAGCCGGTGTTGGTAATCAAATAATGGGCCTCAGCTGTTGCTTGAGCCAGACTGGCCATATGTTGCTGGCAAATACGTACCGGCGCAGCGCAAAACCGATTCTGGGTAAAGACGCCGGAAATCGTCGCTCCAGGTTCAATCGCCATCAGAACCAGGTCTTTTCGATCCTTATATTTAATGTCTGCCGAAGTGACACCCAGTTGAAAGCCTGCAACGGGAAGCATGTCAGGAAATGTATCGGGTCCAACTGCCATTTTTAACTCCTTAAAACAAAAAAGGCCATATCATCTGATACAGCCCTTCGTAAACATCAATGAATGGATGTATTAATCAAGCTTGCCATGACAATGCTTGTATTTTTTGCCGGAACCACAAGGGCATGGTTCATTCCGGCCCACTTTCTTTTCGGTGCGCTGGAAAGGGGTGTTACCTGGGTCCTGTGCTTCGCTTTGTTCCTGGTCATCCAGCCCGGAAGCATTTTCATGCTGGAGCTGCATTTCTCTTTCTGCTGCTTCACGACGTTGCTGTTCCAGCTCATCAACTTCTTCCTGGCGGCGAATTTCCACAGTGGAAAGCGTGCGGATAACTTCCTGTTTCACGTTTTCCAAAAAGCCTTGGAACAATTCAAAAGCTTCGCGCTTGTATTCCTGCTTGGGGTTTTTCTGGGCATAACCGCGCAAATGAATACCCTGGCGCAGATGATCCATATTGGCCAGATGCTCTTTCCACAGGCGATCCAGTGTCACCAGCATCACCTGTTTTTCCAGCTGACGCATCAAGCCCGGCTCGGGCGCATTGTTTTCTTTTTCCTGATAACTGGCCACCAGGCTTTCGAGGATTCTTTCTCTCAGAGGCTCTTCATGGAGCTTCTTGTCTTCATCGAGCCATTTGGCAATGGGCAGATGCACTCTGAAATCAGTTTCCAGGGCTTTCTCTAAACCTTCCACATCCCACTGTTCGGCCATTGAGCCGTGCGGAATGTAACCATCAATAAAGGAATTAACCACTTCTTCACGGATGGCAATGATGCTATTGGAAAGATCTTCTGCCGCCAGAATATCGTTGCGCTGTTCGTACACCACCCGGCGTTGGTCGTTAGCCACATCATCGTATTCAAGCAGTGATTTACGAATATCGAAGTTACGGCCTTCAACTTTGCGCTGGGCATTTTCAATAGAGCGCGTTACCCAGCGATGCTCTATCGCTTCGCCACGCTGCATACCTAATGTCTGCATCAAGCCTTTCATGCGATCCGATGCAAAGATTCTCATCAGGCTGTCTTCCAGCGACAAATAGAAACGTGATGAGCCAGCATCACCCTGTCGCCCTGAACGGCCACGTAGTTGATTATCGATACGGCGGGATTCATGGCGCTCTGTACCAATAATGTGCAAACCACCCGCTTCCAATACTGCGTTATGACGCTCTTCCCAGGCCGCTTTTATTTTTGCTATATCAGCATCGGTGGGCTCTTTCAGGTCATTTATTTCTGCCTGCCAGTTACCACCTAAAACAATATCGGTACCACGACCTGCCATGTTGGTAGCAATGGTAACGGCCCCCGGCTGGCCCGCCTGTGCAACAATTTCCGCTTCCTGGGCATGGAACTTGGCGTTCAACACCTTATGGGGAATCTTTTCTTTTTTCAGCACCTGGGAAATCAGTTCGGATGTTTCAATAGAAACAGTACCCACCAGCGTGGGCCGACCTGCTTTTACCTGCTCTTTAATATCAGCAACAATGGCTTCATATTTTTCATCAGCCGTCATGTAAATCAGGTCGTTCATATCATCACGCACCATGGGGCGATGCGTTGGAATAACGACCACATCCAAACCATAAATCTGGCGGAACTCAAAAGCCTCGGTATCGGCAGTACCTGTCATACCGGCCAGTTTGTCGTACAAACGGAAGTAGTTCTGGAAGGTGGTAGAAGCCAGCGTCTGGTTTTCCTGCTGAATCCGCACGCCTTCTTTTGCCTCTACTGCCTGATGAATACCATCAGACCAGCGTCGCCCGGGCATGGTGCGCCCGGTATGTTCATCAACAATTACTATCTGCCCGTTCTGCACAATGTAATCCACATCACGCTGGAACAATACGTTGGCTTTCAGCGCGGCATGAACGTGGTGCAGCAGGTTCAGGTTGTTTGGTGCGTACAGGCTGTCGTCTTCTTTAAGCAGGCCGATTTCGATTAGCAGCTCTTCAACATATTCATGGCCTTGCTCGGTCAGCTCTACCTGGCGATTCTTTTCATCCAAGGTGTAATGGCCTTCACCCACCTGATCCCCTTCCTCCACAGCCCTGGTTAACCGGGGGATCAGCACGTTGATACGCTTGTAAAGATCGGAGCTGTCTTCACTTGGGCCGGAAATAATCAGCGGTGTTCTTGCTTCATCAATCAGGATCGAATCGACTTCATCCACAATGGCAAAATTCAGCGGCCCCTGGGCGCGATCTTCCAGGCCAAACGCCATATTGTCGCGAAGATAATCGAAGCCAAATTCATTATTGGTGCCATAAGTAACATCGGCACGGTAAGCAGCCTGTTTTTCCTCGGCAGGCTGACGGGAAAGCACCGTACCCACTTCCATTCCCAGAAATGTATACAGTGGGCGGTTCCAGTCGGCATCACGTTGTGCCAGATAGTCGTTCACGGTGACAATATGAACGCCACGCCCAGTCAGCGCATTCAGGTACGCAGGAAGCGAGGCCGTAAGTGTTTTACCTTCCCCGGTTCTCATCTCGGCAATACGGCCTTCGTGCAAGGTGATACCACCAATTAGCTGCACATCAAAATGCCGCATTCCCATTACCCGCTTGCTGGCTTCGCGCACGGTCGCAAACGCTTCAGGCAATAACGCGTCTAAAGTTTCGCCCTCACCAAGCCGGGCACGATATTCAGCTGTCTTGGCTTTAAGTTCTTCATCCGATAAGGCTGCAAACTGTTCTTCAAGCTGATTAACCACTGCAACCAACTTTCTCATGCGTTTCAATTCGCGGTCATTTTTTGATCCAAAGACCTTACGAAGGGCTTTTCCTAACATAATTACCTGCTTGTAAAGGGCCTTGCCAACCAACATGGCAAGGCTTTCTATATATCGCGTTTAAGGGGGCAAATTTAACCAGAAAATGGCATGTGTATGAAGCGCTTATGAAAGGTTTTCCTGATTAATAGCCATCTATAGGGATTAAAGGCTGTTTTTTAGCCAATTCAATACTTTAAGTGCCTATTCTTTAACTCGTCGGTTCACATATCGAGTAGGATTAACGTGCTTACCATGTCTAAGCACTTCAAAATGAACATGTGGGCCAGTCGATCTTCCAGTACTACCCATTAAAGCAACAGTTTGCCCTTTATGGACAATATCACCGACTTTAACAATAATTTCCTTAGCATGTGCGTAGCGCGTACTATAACCACCGCCATGATTAACCTCAACCAGCAAGCCATAGCCATAACGCTTTCCCGCCCAGGTAACGACACCGGAACCGACCGAAATAATATCGGAGCCATCCTTACCGGCAAAATCAACGCCTTTGTGCCAGGCAAGCTTGCCAGTAAAAGGGTCAGTACGCCGCCCAAACCGGGAAGACATCCACCCCCATTTCACAGGCCGGCCCGCTAAATACACCTCTTTTTGTATTTTGCGGTTAGCCAGCAGGGATTCCAACACCTCTAATTGTTGCTCTCTGTGCTCCACATCCAAAGACAACTGATCAAGGGCTTCGATAAAACTGGGCCTTGAAAATGCATCTTCGCCATTAGCTTCCTGAGGGCCACCAACAGCCGGGGCGGAGGAAAAATCAAACTCGCCATTATGAAGCTTGGCTGCATCAATCAGGCGCTCCCCCAATGCATCCAACCGTGTCAACCTGGCTTGCAGCTCTGCCATGCGAATGGTGAGCGCAGTCATTTTTTGATCGGCGTTTTGTCGGGCTTGCTGAATTAATTGTGCATTAGCAGCAACATCAGCTCGCAGATCTCCGGATATACCTTGAGACCCACTAATAGCAGCCCCCGAGCCTGGCTGGGCAAAAAAATAACCCGCAGTACTAACAAGCGCCGCAACAATGACAATACCAACCAGCATGGCAGCCATTAAAGAAGCGCGAACAGGAATAGTACGCGACGCGCCTGTCTTTTTGTCGATGTAAACAATATTCATAAACGTTCGTATAAAACTAAAATCCAACAAGCGTTTCAGCTCAATAATTAAAGCTTTCCAAGTTTGCAGCATGGCGATAATATTTGCTGTATCGCTGGCATACTGTAACATCAGAGCGCTGTATACATTGCTATCTTAAAATTTCACTGGATTATCGGATCAATGGGCCGGGAAAATAACATAAAATCCGTTAAAGATCTCTTACTTCATACCCAACGATTAAACAGACTCGCCAATAGATCCGGCCAGATCAACCAATTCAATCGAATTTTCCAGTCAAAACTTCCCACCATGCTCAACCAATACTGCCAGGTATTGGACTACCAAAACGGCGTTTTGCATGTGGAAACCACCAGCAACGCTGTGGCTACCCAACTCAGGTTTACCAAGCCTCAGTTACTCAATAAATTACACCAAGGCAATCCTTTTCAGCGACTTACAGACATTAAAATAACAGTCAATTCACCCAAAAAAAGATATGGTAAACGCACAGCAAAAGCCCATAGTAATGTATCACCAACAAACCGCCAGTTAATACGAAACACGGCAAACTTTATTGCAGAGGACAACAGCGACGCATCTAAAAGCCTCGCCAAATCCATGCAAAAACTGGCAACTACTTTAGATAAGTTAGATAAAAAATGAACAATTTTCCATAAGCTCAGCCAATTATACTGAGCTTATGGAAAAAAAGACTATTCAGCCGCGAGTAACGGCTTCATATAGGATATGGGGGCGGTTGTTTCGTCTTCAAAGGTGGCTACTTCCCAAGCATCTTCCTGGGCAAGCAGTTCCCGCAACAACGCATTGTTCAACGCATGACCTGATTTATGCCCTTGGAACTCGCCAATCAGGCTCTTTCCTAACAGATACAGGTCACCAATGGCATCAAGCAACTTGTGCTTAACAAATTCATCTTCGTAACGAAGACCATCTTCATTAAGAATGCGGTAATCATCCACCACGATAGCATTATCAACACTGCCACCCAGCGCCAGATTATTGGCGCGTAGATGCTCAATATCACGCATAAAGCCAAACGTTCGTGCTCGGGAAACTTCTCTGACAAAAGAGGTGCTTGAAAAGTCAACCGTTGCAGCCTGGGTGCGGCCTTTAAAAACAGGATGATCGAAGTCAATAGTAAAACCTACTTTAAAGCCATCAAACGGAAGGAAGGTTGCCGTTTTGTCGCCATCCGTGACGGTGACTTTGCGCTTAATGCGAATGAACTGCTTCAACGCATTCTGCTCTTCAATGCCGGCCGATTGCAAAAGAAACACAAAGGGGCCAGCACTGCCATCCATAATAGGCACTTCTGCAGCACTCAGATCAACATAAGCGTTGTCTATACCTAAGCCGGCCATTGCAGATAACAGGTGCTCAACGGTTGATACCTTTACATCGCCATTGACCAAAGCTGTAGATAATGTCGTGTCACCGACATTACATGCTTTTGCTTGAATTTCGACTACCGGGTCAAGATCCGTTCTACAAAATACAATACCAGTATCTACTGGAGCTGGCCGCAGAGTGAGGTAGACTTTGTCACCCGTGTGCAATCCAATTCCTGTTGCTCTAATTGTATTTTTTAGCGTGCGCTGTTTAATCATATTGGCACAATCTCTTGTTAATCCTGCTTGTTGTTAAGCTGGCCGCATACTACCAGACTTCGATGTTCAGACCAAATGAACCACCCCTAATTTGCTCAATTTGTGAACAAATTAGTCGGCCTGACGCCTTAAAAACGTTGGAATATCCAAATATTCACGATTCATATCAGGCTCAACCATAGGCTTACGGCGGTTTTCACGCTGTAAACGTACCCGGTCAACCGTGGGTGAATCGTACTTTTTATAGTCTTGATCGTTATTGATCACTGAAGCAGCCGATGGGCGACGAGCCGTTATGGCTTCTGCAGGCTTCTGGCTGGGTTGTACGCGTTCTTCAGTAACACCCAAACCCGTTGCAACTACTGTGACTTTCAACTCGTCATTTAGTTCAGAATCAATAACGGTACCAACCACTACCGTCGCATTATCAGATGCGAATTCTTCAACGGTATCGCCTACTTCAGAGAATTCACCCAAAGATAAACTTTCACTGGCGGTAATGTTTACCAAAATACCGCGAGCGCCCTGCAAATCAACGTCTTCCAGCAGTGGGCTGCGGATAGCCGCTTCGGCTGCTTCGCGTGCACGGTTTTTACCCATAGCCGTACCAGTACCCATCATTGCCATGCCCATTTCTGACATCACTGTGCGTACATCTGCAAAGTCTACGTTAATCATGCCCGGGCGGATAATCAGGTCAGCAATACCTTGAACAGCACCCAACAATACATCGTTTGCCGCTTTAAACGCATCCAGCAAACTGGTATCTGCACCAAGTACACCCAACAGCTTTTCATTGGGAATGGTAATCAAGGAATCAACATGCTCTTTCAGCTCTTCAATACCTGCTTCCGCAATTTTAGAGCGCTTGCCGCCTTCGAATGGAAACGGGCGGGTAACAACCGCAACGGTTAAAATACCCATTTCTTTAGCAACCTCAGCAACAACAGGCGCACCACCGGTACCAGTGCCGCCACCCATACCAGCGGTAATAAACACCATATCGGCGCCTTCAAGCACTTCCTGAATACGCTCGCGATCTTCAATCGCAGCTTCACGGCCAATGTCTGGCTTGGCACCGGCACCCAAACCTTTTGTTAAATCACCACCCAGTTGCAGCAGCGTTTTTGAAGTCATATTTTTAAGTGCCTGGGCATCGGTGTTAGCACAAATAAAATCAACACCTTCAATGGTGCTGGTTAACATGTGCTCAACAGCGTTGCCGCCGCCGCCGCCAATTCCAACCACTTTAATCACTGCATTTTGTGGAATGCTGTCTACCAATTCGAACATTTTTATTTCCCCTTCCTTTT
>PDSR01000125.1 GCA_002748575.1 Gammaproteobacteria bacterium | reverse complement strand
GTTCTTTTACGACCAATGTGGTGATTAAACCCACTGACATGGTGAGCGCCATACACCAGTAAGTCCAACGCCAGGCATCGTATTGGTAAACCTCGGTAGAAGATCCAAAATAGCTGGCCAGAATGAGCGCCCCGGCACCGGAAGTCAGCATTCCGATACGATAACCGGCAATATAGGTTGATGACATCAATGCCTGCAAATCCTGCTCAACCGATTCGATACGATAGGCATCAATCACAATATCCTGGGTCGCCGCAGAAAACCCCAGCATCACAACTATCAGAGCCATTAAATTCAGCGCATTTTCTTCGGCAGGGTTTACCAGGGCAATACAGGCTATGGATGCCATAATGGCAAGCTGCGAAACCAGTAACCAGGCCCGGCGCCGGCCTAACCCACTGGTTAACAAAGGCAGCGGTATCCGATCCACCAGCGGTGCCCATAAAAATTTGAAGGAATAAGCCAGCGCAGCCCAGCTAAAATAGGTAACGGTAGAGCGTTCCACCCCCGCTTCGCGCAACCACAGCGACAAGGATGAAAAAATTAAAAGTAACGGAATACCCGCAGAAAACCCCAAAAATAGCATGGAGACAACACGGGGATGGCGGAAGGCTTTAAGGGACTGTAACCAGCTTTTATGCGGTTCAAGGCTGTCATCAGGCTCAAGGCTGTTATCTGGCTCAAGGCTGGAACGGTGCTTAGACATAAATTCTTGTTTGCACGGCGAAAACAGTCGCCATCATAACGGCTTTTCACGGGAATGGCGATGCCACATAACGTGCACCAAAGCAGACTAAGCGCTTTCACCCAAATATTCAGTTCTTTCTAACAATGGCTGTGCCGATAGTAACGCTTCCATTCTTTCAATGGCTTCGCCTGCTAATTTTTGGCAATAAGCCTCAAAATCATAGCCAACATGCCCAACGCCTATAATGTAAGCCATATTAGCGGTTGCTTCCAACTGCCCTAAAACATAGAGTTCCTGCTGATCCCCTCGATGGCTTAGTGCCGTCGTTGCTGCAGCATCCAGTAACTCTTTTAGCATTTCAATATCTACATTTATACTGCTCATTACAATGCCCCTTTCCATTGGTTTCTTGTTAGCTTTTTACGGGTGGTTTATGTAGTATCGGCCTATTTTATCATGCTCTAAGCAGGGTGCCGTCAATTTCAGCAATATCGCACAAGTTGCTACGCTTTTATCACAATACTTAGCTAGAAGGTAACACTTATGGGGCATCGCCTTTCTAAAATTTACACAAAAACCGGGGACAGCGGCACCACTGGGCTGGGTGATGGCAGCCGGGTGGACAAGGATGACCTGCACGTTGAAGCCTATGGCACGGTAGACGAGCTAAACTGCACTGTGGCAATGATTCTTGCAGAAGATATAGTACCGGAAAATCTGCGCCAATGGCTGTTAGCGATTCAACACGATTTATTTGATTTGGGCAGCGAGCTTTGTGTGCCTGGTTACAGCGCCATTACCGCAGAGCACATTGAGAAACTTGAAGAAAACCTTGATGCCATGAATAAAGATCTGCCAATGCTGAAAGAGTTTATTCTACCCGGTGGCAATCGCGCCGCCAGCAACTGCCATTTGGCCAGAACCGTATGCCGCCGTGCAGAGCGCAGGGTGTTTACGCTTTCTAAAGCTGCCGACATTAACATGCTGGGTTTGCAATATCTGAATCGGTTATCGGATTTTCTGTTTGTGGCGGCGCGGGTACTGGCCCGCGTTGATGGTGGCCAGGAAGTGCTGTGGAATCACCAGCGCGGCAAAGCAAAATGATTGAGCTTATCCTGGGGGGGGCACGCTCTGGTAAAAGCCGGCTGGCCGAGCATAAAGCCGCCGGATCACAAACAAAAGTTACTTATATTGCCACAGCCGCCGCAGGTGATGGTGAAATGAGTGAGCGTATCCAGCGGCATCAATCACAGCGGCCATCCCACTGGGGGTTAATTGAAGAACCATTGCAACTGGCCGATGCCATTAGCAGCATAACACCCCCGCAATGTGTATTAGTTGATTGCTTAACCCTTTGGGTCAGCAACTGGTTAATGGAAGAAAACCCCGCCGGGTTTCAGCATGCCAAAGAAGCGCTGCTGACAGTGCTGCAACAATCACCCCATCATATTATTCTGGTCAGTAATGAAACCGGTATGGGCGTGATTCCCATGGGCAAGCTGTCCCGCACATTTGTTGATGAAAGCGGTTGGCTGCATCAGGCCATTGCAGCAATCGCAGATGAAGTGGTACTAACCGTGGCCGGGTTGCCTTTACCGTTAAAACAACAGGGCAAAAACTGCTTTGCATCACACTTAACAGGAACGCCATGAGCCATTCGACTAACTGGTGGCAGGAACACGCAGCACCCATTGATACAGCTATTATTGATTCAGCAATACAACATCAAAATCAATTAACCAAACCCCAAGGATCACTTGGCCGACTGGAAGCCATTGCCATTCAACTGGCGGGCATTCAAAAAAACATTTCCCCGCAAGCCGATAAAGTGGCTATTACGGTGTTTGCTGGCGACCACGGCATTGTTGCAGAAGGTGTGTCGGCCTACCCGCAAGCCGTGACCACCGAAATGCAAAAAAACTTTGTCGCAGGTGGTGCGGCTATTTCTGTATTAAGTCAGGCACTGAATGCTGAACTTGAGGTGATTAATGTGGGCAGCCTGGCCACTGCAAGCGCTTTACCCGGCGTTAGCCATCAGGTTGTGGCGCACGGCACCGAAAATTTTGCCAAGAAAGCCGCAATGACCGCACAACAACTGGAACAGGCGCTTGCGGTTGGCCAGAAATGCATTGATCAATGTGCCCAACGCCGGGTGAATATATGGGTGGGCGGTGAAATGGGTATTGGCAACACCACTTCCGCCACTGCGATTATCAGCGAATTATTGCGGCTAAACCCGCAACAGGTAACTGGCCCCGGAACCGGGCTATCATCCAGTGGCGTTGCCCATAAAGCGGCGGTTATCGCCAAAGCACTAAGTTTGCATCAAGGCAATATGGATTCGGCATTTCATGTATTGCAACACCTGGGCGGCTTTGAAATCGCGGCGTTAGCCGGTGCTTATATTCGTGCGGCACAACTGGGAATGGCTGCGGTGGTGGATGGGTTTATCTGCGGTTCGGCTGCGCTGGCGGCTATTAAAATGAACCCCTCGATTGCCCCTTACCTGTTATTCAGCCACCGCTCCGCTGAGCTCGGACACCAGTTATTACTGGATGCCTTGAAGGTTGAACCCATCGTTGATTTAACGCTGCGTCTGGGCGAAGGCAGCGGTGCCGCGCTGGTGATACCTTTGATTCAAATGGCCACCGCATTGCATAACAATATGGCCACCTTTGCCAACGCAGGGGTTTCCGAAAAAATTGAACCGTAACAAGAGTGTTAACCATGTATAAAGGCTATCAACCCACTCGAACTATCACCATCGACATGATGCGCCACGGTGAACCGGAAGGCGGCGTTATGTATCGTGGTACTAAAGATGACCCGTTATCAGAAACAGGCTGGGAGCAAATGCGAGCAACCTTGAACAGCGCCTGCGATCTGGGTTTTCAATGGGAAAAAGTCGTGTGTTCGCCGCTGCAACGCTGCCAGAGTTTTGCCCGTGAAGCGGCATCCACACTAAATATTGAGCTGGATGTGAATGAAGGGTTAAAAGAGCTTTCTTTTGGCCAGTTAGAAGGTATGCGCCCGGTGGAAGCCTGGGAACAATACCCGGATCTATTGCGTAAAATCTGGAGTGACCCGATTAATAATTCAGCCCCCGGTGGCGAATCTTTTGGCCATTTTGCAGATCGTGTTGGCAGCGCAATGGATAGCCTGATTCAACAGCCAAGTGATAAGTTGTTGTTGGTGGTTCATGGTGGTGTGATACGGGCAGCGCTTTACAACCTGTTAAAAATGGGGGCTTCTGCGATATTTCGCGTGGACATACCCTATGCCAGCCTTACCCGCTTTCAAGTATTTTTAAACACCGACGAAACCTATGAAGCATCACTATCGTTTATGAATGGCATTCGCTGAATACGGGAATCTGTTTTGAACGCATTACTGTTTGCCATTCAGTTTTTAACCCGCATTCCGGTGCCGTTTCGTTATCGGATTGATCACCAGGTGCAGCGCCAGTCGTTTTACTGGCACGGAGTGGTCGGTTTACTGATTGGCATTGTGCTAATCGCTGGCTATTACCTGGCATCCTGGCTGTTTCAGGATGCACCTTTAGTGATAGCGGTACTGCTGCTGATATTGTGGACGGCCATTACCGGCGCTTTGCATTTGGATGGCCTGGCAGACAGTGCCGATGCCTGGCTGGGGGGGTATGGCGATAAAGATAAAACCCTGGCTATTATGAAAGACCCTACCAGTGGCCCGGCGGCTATTGTGTGGGTTGTGTTGCTGTTGTTACTTAAATTCGCCGCGTTGGTAAGTATTGCTAAACAGGGGCAAGGGCAAGAACAGCTGCTGGCATTGCTGGCCGCGCCAGTGATTGCACGGTTGGCGAGTATGGCGCTGTTAATGACGACCCCTTATGTGCGGGAAAACGGCCTGGGCTCGCCGCTGGTAGAAAACATCAAAACCCCTTTAATTGTTGCCCAGATTATCGCTGCGGCTGCCTTTATTATTATTTTTGCGGGTGCTAATGGTGCAGCGGCCATTGGCTTGGCAATCGTCAGCGGGATTTACTGGCGCAACCTGATGCTGAAGCGTATTCACGGTACCACAGGAGATACCGCCGGTGCTTTGATTGAGTGGGTTGAAGCGGTTGTTTTATTGGGGTTTACGCTGGCCATAATAGAATGATTAACATCAGCAAATCCATTCCCGATATTGGCCACATCAGTGCCCAGCCGACCCACAGTTATATCAGCTTTAGCCAGCCACTGAGCTGTATCAGCAATGCACCCTGGCTGGGTGGCCCCGTCTGCCCTATTAATGGCATATTAAACCTTAAAGTAGCGGGCAATCACCCAACTGGCAAAACGCCCTCTATAGAGCAAACCATCACCGACGCCTGCCGACAGTATCAATTACAAGGCCGTTTTGTGGGGCTGATCACTGCGGCTTCGATGAAATCTTTTCGTTTCCGTATCACCACAATAGAAAACTACACCCTGGTATGTGCGGTCACAGCGGGAATAGCCAATGCACGCAGAGTGGGTGATCGCGCAGATGACTACGAACTTGGCCAACAACCACGAACCGTCGGCACCATTAATATCATGTTCGCAACCAATGTGCCCTTGAGCCCGGCAGCCCAACAGGAAGCCTTTGCATTAATAACCGAAGCTAAAACCGCCGCCTGTTACGACTTACAGATTTTAAGTACACAATCACAAAAAATCGCAACCGGTACAGGCACCGATGCAACCGTGGTTGCATCGGCTGAGCTGGCTACACCAGGCATAGATTCAGTCATTCCCTATTGCGGCAAACACACCAAACTGGGGGAACTGATTGGCCAGATGAGTTATCAGGCAATGGCTGATACCCTTCAAGGCTGCCTCGATTGCTTAACCCCGTGATTGATAAAAGCCCTGGATATCCGCCAGCAATTTTTCAATATCCATAGCTTCTGATAACACATCACACAGCTCATCAAAGGCCGCTTCCCTGGCCGCCAGATAATCAAAGTTTTCCATTTCATTCAGCCCCGCCCATTGCAGCAATGCCTGCAATGCTTCCGGGTGATCAAAAATACCGTGCCAATAGGAACCCAGTATTTGCCCACAGGCCGACATTAAGCCATGAGCCTGGCCATCACTGCTTTTGATCAACGGCAGGCACTGTTTTTCCCCGGCATCCACCTGGCTGATACCGGCATGTATTTCATAACCGGTTGCATGCGCTGTGGGCCGTTCGCTATCAGCAAAAAATAATTCACCCTGTACCCGCGTTAAGGTTTTATCGTTTTCCAGAGTTGTAACGATAGGCAGCAGGTTTAACGCATCGGTTTCAGCAATGGTTGATTCAACACCATCGGGATCAAAAATCTTACTGCCCAGCATTTGATAACCACCACAAATCCCCATTACTTTGCCGCCATAGCGCAAGTGTTTATAAAGGGTGTGGTGCCAGCCCTGATCACGCATCCACAGCCAATCGGAAATAACACTTTTACTGCCCGGCAGAATAATTAAATCCGCAGGTGGGTGCTGCTCATTGGGGCCAACAAAACATAAATTCACTTTGGGGTGTAAGCGCAGCGCATCAAAATCCGTATGATTGCTGATACGCGGAATCACCGGCACTACCACGGTAAGCTCGGTTTCGCCCTGCACGTTTTCCGATTTAATGGCATCTTCCGCTTCTATATGTAAGCCATGAATATAGGGCAGAACGCCATAAACTTTTTTCTGAGTGCGGTTTTCCAGCCAGTCCAAACCCGGTTCCAATAATCCGATATCGCCCCTGAATTTATTAATCACAAAGCCCAGGGTTCGCTGCTGCTCGCTTGCTGAAACCAGGTCAAGAGTACCCACCAAATGGGCAAACACGCCGCCGCGATCAATATCGGCAACAATAATCACCGGGCAATCAGCTTGTTCGGCAAACCCCATATTGGCAATATCGTTATCCCGCAGGTTGATTTCTGCCGGGCTGCCAGCGCCTTCAATCACCACTACCTGATACTGCTGTTGCAGGCGTTTGAAACTTTCGAACACAAAGGGCATCAGCCGTTTTTTGTGCCCCTGATATTTCACCGCATCAATGTTATCTAGCGCTTTGCCGTGAACAATGACCTGGGCTTTTCTATCGGTAGTGGGTTTCAGCAGCACCGGGTTCATATCGGTGGTGGCTTCAATGCCTGCCGCCTGCGCCTGCACTGCCTGCGCCCTGCCAATTTCGCCACCGCAGGCCGTTACCGCGCTGTTCAACGCCATGTTCTGCGGTTTGAAAGGTGCCACCGAATAACCGTGACGCGCAAACCAGCGACACAGGCCCGCCACCAATACCGATTTACCGGCATCGGAAGTGGTGCCTTGAACCATTATTGCGATTGATTTCATGTTAATATCTCCCGCTCCGATAACCATTCACAGAGACGCTTATTTTTGGTAACTCAACTGCTGGCCACTTGTGGCTGCATCTTGCTGGCCCTGTTTCTGGATGCTCTGTTAGGAGAACCTAAGAGGCATCACCCGCTGGTGATTTTTGGCAACTGGGCGCAGCGTATTGAAACGGCACTCAACCATCAACAACGATCCGGCACCCATGTTTTCCGGGGTGTTTTGGCCTGGGTAATCGCCGTGATACCGCTGGTCATTTTCACAGGCCTTACAGCCTGCCTTACCTACCAGATATCACCCTGGCTGCATGGCCTGTTCGCTGCACTGGTGCTGTATTTAGCCATTGGCTGGCGCAGTTTAAAGGAACATATGCTGGCGATCTACTTTCCACTAACGAATAATCAACTGCCAGCCGCTCGCCACGCCTGTTCAATGATTGTTAGCAGAAATACCGATACCCTGGATGAAACCGGCATTGCCAAAGCTGCCGTTGAATCCACACTGGAAAACGGTTCCGATGGTATTTTTGCGGCTTTATTCTGGTTTGCCCTGCTGGGTGCTCCGGGAGTGGTGCTCTATCGGCTAAGCAATACCCTGGATGCCATGTGGGGGTATCGCACCGAACGGTTTGAATCCTTCGGCAAATTCGCCGCCAAAACCGACGACCTGTTAAATTGGGCACCGGCTAAAATCACCGCGTGGCTGTATATCGCCAATGCGTTTACGGTAAAAAGAAAAGCTCCTGAACAGGAAACCCCAAGGCAATTAGCACAACAAGCCATTATTAACTGGAAAGAGCAGGCACCCCGCCTTGCCAGCCCCAACGGTGGCCCGGTAATGGTAACAGGGGCAACCGTGCTGGGGGTTAAGCTTGGCGGCCCCACCCGGTATCATGGCGAATGGTTGGATAAGCCTTTCTTTGGCGGTGAAGCAACCGTAGAGCCAAACGATATTCAACGTGCTTTAACCTTGATTGACACCACACTGATTGGCTGGGTCGCCATAGCAACGGTAATATCAGCTTTGTGTTTGTTGCCGTTGCATGTGTTTTATGGATAATCGCCGGTATGTTTGACTTGGATAAAGTACCGTTGCAAAGCCCATCTCTGCAAAGCCCACCGCTACATGGAGGCCGCTTACAGCAGGCTATCGCAGCGGGCAGCCACAGCAAAGCAGACTGGATAGACTTATCCACCGGCATCAACCCTGACCCCTGGCCTGTCCCCCAAATACCCACCGAGTTATTTCACCGCCTGCCGGAAAACAATCAGGCATTGGAACAGGCGGCCCATGCATACTACAGCCAACAATATGACAACCAAATCGCCGCGCAACACCTTTGCCAGCCACTGGCCATTCCGGGGTCGCAATGGTTTATTCAGCAGTTTCCCCAAACCCTGCAAGCCCTTACCCAAAAACAACCTTTAAACCTGCTACTGCCCGCCATTGGTTTTAAGGAACATGAATACTGGTGGCAGCAATATCAACACTCAATCAGCCATTACCACGACTGCGATCTGGATACTTTGTTAAGCAACCCTGTTGCTGCGGATGTGATGGTGATTATCAACCCAAACAATCCCACAACCTGGCTAACCCCCGCTAAAAATATTCTTCATGCCGCACACCACAACCCCGATACGCTGTTTATTGTGGATGAAGCCTTTATGGACACCACACCAGAACATTCAGTGCTGATTAACACACTGCCTGCGAATATGATTGTGCTGCGCTCGCTGGGAAAATTTTTTGGCCTGGCCGGATTACGTGTCGGGTTTGTGTTTTGCCACCCCACATTGAAAAGCTGGCTAAGCCATGATCTGGGGCCGTGGCCCATTGCTACCGCCAGCCAATGGTTAGCAACACAGGCACTTGGCGATACCTTATGGCAGGCCAATGCTCGCAAACGCCTTAAGCAGCGGCGCAACAGCCTGTTATTGCTATTGGAAGAACAGTTAAAAAACAGTTCTTTTGAAATATGCGCAACGGATTATTTTATTACCCTGAATTGTCACACAGCTCACCAGGCCCATAATTTATTTGAGCGCTTTAAAGCCTGTGGAGTTTTGATACGTTACATTGAAAACACGCCGCTGCTTAGAATAGGTTTGCCAAACCAGCGGGATTTGGCACGATTGGCAGAATGGCTGCCAACGATTTTAAGGCCAAACGCCAGCGCTTCATAACGTATTGCATCGGGCCTTTTAGCAGGTTGGTTTATAATGCAAACAGGCGATCACTCCAAAAATAAAGCACGATCAACGTCACCAGCCATAAACGCATTACAACGCATAACATGCATGTTTTTTTGCTGGTAGCTTTATTTGACATTTTTTGGATCATTTTTTCCCTTTGGAACACAATCATTAATATCGTTAACTATAGCAGCCAACAAATAATTCTTACTTAAACAACGCCCTTACCTGAAAATGCTCCGTTAGCATATAAACATTATTCATTATTGCCAGGCCCTATAAAAAACAATGTTTTACAATCGATTTCTGGCATTTTTCCCTTCATGTGCTGATCTATTAAATGAACAAACAAAAAATGGTGCATAACTTGCAGTAAAGGTTATAAAAGTCGTGTTTTTAAGCAAATCTGTTAAATCATTCGACGCATAGCCCAACATTGGGAGAGGAGTTGTGTCATGGGTATTTGTGGAACTGAGCTCTTAGAGCTGGTTATTCGCCCCACACTAAAAGCCTTGGGCATCTGTAAACCGGCAGCAGAAAAACTGATGCTTGGCACCGCTGCGGTGCAATCCAATCTGGGCTTTGTATTGCAAAGCCATCAAGGCATGGGTATTTTCGGGATTGATACCCACCGCCACCGGGAAATCTGGGATAAGTATTTGGCCTTTAATGAAGATCTGGCCAGTACAGTCCGGGGCCTTGCTTCTCAGCATGATTTTTTAAAAGCGCCCGACACAGAGCTGATAAGTAATCTTAAATATTCCACCGCCATTGCCTGGATGGTTTACCAACAGGCCGGGGTGGATCTTTCACAACTGAAAACCCCGCAGGATTTAGCCGAT
>PDSR01000124.1 GCA_002748575.1 Gammaproteobacteria bacterium | reverse complement strand
AATTGGGCTCAGCCTTGGTGCGCAGAATACCCAGGTCAGTACCACAATGGGGTTCAGTCAAACACATGGTACCCGTCCACTCACCCGAGATCAGACGAGTAAGAAACTTTTCTTTCTGCTCATCGGTGCCGTGCTCTTCCAGCGTTTTAATAGCACCGTGGCTTAAACCGGGGTACATACCCCAGGACCAGTTGGAAGTACCCATCATTTCGCTCATCACGATACCGATGGAGTTAGGCAGACCCTGGCCACCGTGCTCTTCAGCAGCAGCGATTGAAGGCCAGCCACCTTCAACGTACTTCACATAAGCTTCTTTAAAACCGGCTGGCGTAGTCACTACACCATCGTCGAAGCCACAACCTTCTTCATCACCATTGCGGTTTAAAGGTGCAAGCTCGTTCTGACAAAATTTTGCACCCTCTTCAATGATGGCGTCTACCAGTTCACGGTTTACATCGTCATTTCCGCGAACGGCTTTATAGTGCTCATCGGCTTTAAGCACTTCATGCATAACGAATTGAATATCACGTAGGGGAGCTTTGTACTCTGGCATTGTTTGACCTCTCTGTCCCGCCCTTCGGTGGGCAAATATGTTGTTTTCAATGAGCTAATTGGTAACGAAACCGGTTACTTCACTGAGCATAGATGAAATACAGAAAATTGCGCTCAGGGGCTTATTACCACCTCTGCATGGCGACCAATCTTACAACATGATTCAAACAAGCGTTAGAATTTTTTTTGACTGGACAGTCTACTTGTTTGACACGGGGAATGCTGCCTCTAAAGCGGCGACTTATACTTTTATGTCTATCAGGCTGCCTATGGTTTTATCCGCCGTTTCAAGCACTTTGGCCGATGCCTGAACCTGAATTTTGCTTTGCTGCAAGGCAACTGCCGACTCGGTTAGATCCGCAGAAGGATCCAAAGAACTGCCCGCTTTGGCGATTTTATCTGCCGCCTGATTCATTGTACTGTATCCCTTCTGAATACCATACAAACCTGAACCCAATACGGAATTGATCATCTTGGCACCTCGTGTTTTGCTTGCACAGAATTTACACGAATTTCTGGCTTTTGACGCTTATTAACCAGTATAGACACCCGCCAGGATTGATCAAATTTTAATCACAACTCTCCCCCCCTAAAAAAAGAATCAAGGCGCACTGCCAAACCATTGATTTTGTTTGCCGATAGACAAGGATGAAAGCATCAGGCGTTTTCTAATAACAAATCAATCTTAATAGCATCACTCAATTCAGCCGGTGCCATGCCTGCTGAATAGGGTATTTCGGCAATACAGGGAGCTTGCAAAGCGCCTTTTAAGGTTTGAATATTCTCTTGCAGAAATCCCATATCAGGATCAATGCTATTGGCAATCCACCCTGCTATTTGCAATCCGTCGGCACGAATTGCTTCGGCACTCAGCAGCGCATGATTGATACACCCCAGGCGCATACCCACCACCAAAATCACCGGCAGGTTAAGCGCCACTGGCAGTTGTGATAAGTATTCCCGATTATTAACCGGAACACGCCAACCACCGGCCCCTTCAATCAGGCCAAAGTCATAGGATGACATCATGGCTCCACGGCAAAACCCTGCCAAGCGGCTGATCGATACTGATTTGTTTTCCAGGGCGGCGGATATATGGGGCGAAGCCGGGGTTTTAAACACCGCAGGATTCACCTGCTCATAGGGCAAAACTGTTGTCATTACTTCCATTAACGCTAACGCATCTTCGTTGCGCTCGCCATCGCTGGTGGTTTCAGAACCGGCGGCAACCGGCTTTAGCCCCAGGGTGCGCAAGCCTTTGGCGTTTGCCGCCTGTAGTAAAGCCACCGAGCAAAATGTTTTGCCCACTTCGGTATCGGTACCGGTTACGAAATAATTCTTTTTAGCACTGGGCATTGTCATCGCCCCCCTTCATTGAAAGCCGTTATTTTACCAATACACCAAATGCCACATCCCAGGTAACGGGCAAGCCCTGCGGCTGACGGTGACATTCATAGGCGGTTTTAAGCTGCTGGATTTTGCCCCTGGCGGTTAACTGCCGAGCACGGCCCTGGGTAACATTATGCGCTCCCATGGATTTAAGCGCGTGGGTCAGGGATTTTAAGTCCTGATAATGCTCCTGCACCCGTTGCACTGAAATATGCTTGTGGGTGAAGCCGGCCTTCGCCGCCACATAATTGAGTTCGTCCAACTGGTAAAAATCATTTACGTGGGAGTTGTCGGCATCCACCTGTTGCCAGCAGTGTTTTAATTCTTTCAGGGTATCGCCCACCGGTAGCGCAAAATAAAACCGGCCTTCTGGCATTAAAGTGCGATGCACTTCTTTAAACACCGCATTAAGATCAGGGCACCATTGCAACGCAAAACTGCTGACCATTAGCGAAAAGTAATCTTGTACAAACGGAATGGCTTCGGCATCACCACAGATTACGCTGCTGTTGATACGGCTATTTTTACCGTTAGTATCCAGCGCAGCTTTAAGCTTTTTATTGGCAACCGCCACCATACCTTCGGCAATATCCAGCCCGACTATATTCAGTGAATTTAATGGCTTTAGTGAATCTAATGGCTGCACATTTAGCGGCCGCAACTGCTGAGCCACGGCCAGCGTTAAATGGCCTGTGCCACAGCCAATATCCAATACTTTTTCTGGCCGGTATTCAGTTTTTGCCGTGTTGGCTGTTATTTTTTTCAGTAAGGCATCAATAACCCACCGCTGAATATGCGCGACACCATCGTAGGTGTTGGCCGCCCGACTAAAGGATACCGCCACGGCATGCTTATCAATCACTTTACCGGCATTAACCGGGGCACCTGCTTCGCTAACCAACAATCTGTTCTTCCTGTAAGAAGCCATTAGCCGCTAAAAAGTCGTTGACCGCAGCCAGAAACAAATCCGGCGTGGAGATAAAAGGCACATGGCTGACATCTTTGATAATGGATGTTTCGCACGCTGGTTGTAATGATTTGACCGCCTGACTGACCCCCACCGGGACGATATGATCCAGCTCGCCAAACACATGCAGGCTGGGGCATTGCACAGCGCCAATCGTTTTTGTTAAATCGGCATCTTTAAGAATCTGCAATCCACAACGCAACGCTTTTTGTGCCGGCAACCCATGAAAATAAAGAATTTCCTTTAAAAAGCGCACATCATTTTTCATGGTGGCAGCGCCTTTACACTGCAGTGCCAAAAACCGAATCAAGGTGCCCTCCCAGTCTTCGGCAAAAATATCCATAAACCCCTGTAATACATCGGGGTTGATAGCCGCAGGCCAACGATCACTGGCGGTAAATTTGGGCGAAGATGCTACGGTAATTAATCCGCTTACTCGTTCTGGAAATTTTGCAGCCACCTGCATCGCCACCAGGCCACCCAGCGACCAACCCACCCATACCGCTGTTTGCGGCGCAATGTTTAATACATGCTCCACCAGATAATCCAGATCATATTCACCCCCCGGCATTGGGCTGCGCCCCAAACCCGGCAGATCCACCACTGTTACCTGAAAATTTTCCAACAAGCCCGGCATAACATCGTCCCACACCAGGCTGTGTAATCCCCAGCCATGAATTAAAATCATTTCCGGTGGATTGGCATGCTTCGACGTACTTTGATAGGTATCGTAATACAGGGTTAAACCAGACATTTAGGGGTACTCTACGTCAGAAATATCAGAATCGTTAATTACCACAGGCAATAAATTCAACAGCGCATTAACCAACTCATCAACCTGCTGTTCGCTGTGAGCAGCGGATAAGGTAATTCGCAAACGGGCAGTATCTTTAGGAACAGTGGGCGGGCGAATGGCCGACACCAAAAAACCCTGCTGTAACAGGCGATCACTTAATGCTATCGCTGTTTGCGAACAGCCAATCAACAAGGGTTGAATAGCGGTTTCCGAGGGCATTAACAGGTGCTGCCAGTCCGATAGCCCGGTGCGGAATTTATTGATCAAGCCGCGTAAATGGGCTTGCCGCCAGGATTCGGCCTTAAGCATTTGCAAAGATGCCGAAGCCGCCACCGCTGCTGCCGGTGGTAACGCGGTGGTGTAAATATAAGTGCGGGCCATTTGAATCAAATAATCAATCAAGTCGTGGTCTGCGGCAATAAAAGCACCGCACACCCCCAACGCCTTGCCCAAAGTCGCCATGTACACCGGCACCTGTTGTGCGCCTAATGCAAGGTGGTTAACCGTGCCTTGCCCCTGCTGGCCAAGCACTCCAAAACCATGGGCATCATCCACCATTAACAGCGCCTGATGCTGTGCTGATAATGCCGACAACTCCGCCAAAGGTGCAATATCGCCATCCATACTGAACACCGCATCGGTCACGATTAATGCCTGGCGATCACCCCCGGCCTGTAAGCGCGAGACCAGCGAATCAAGATCACAATGATTGTAGCGCTTCATATCAGCAGCGGATAACAAACCACCATCCAGCAGCGAAGCGTGATTCAGCTTATCCTGCAATACCAGATCACCGCGCCCGGCCAAACTGTTAATGGCACCCACGTTGGCCATGTAACCGGATGAAAATAACAACGCCCGCTGGGTGCCGACAAAATCCGCAAGCTGTTCTTCCAGCTGATGATGCGCCCTGGAATGCCCCACCACCAGATGAGAAGCACCACTGCCAACACCGTATTCGTCTGCGCCCTTTTTAAAAGCCTGAATCACCTTGGGGTGATTGGCAAGGCCAAGATAATCATTGCTGGAAAAATTCGCTAGTGAGCGGCCATCAACCACCACCCTGGCCCCCTGCGGGGTTTCCAGCAAACGCCGGGAGCGATACAACGACTGCCGCTTTCGTTCCTCGACAAAAGCGGCCATTTTTAACGGCAGGTTCATTTTCAGGAATGATTCATTCTTCAGAGCTGATCATAAACCAGCATAAAAATTAATGACCGCTGGCAGCAGCAGGCACAGCCGCAGCGTCGTGTATTAACTTGCTGCGCTCCTGATTTTCAATCGCCTGATGAATAGCTGCTTCATGGGCTTCGTCAGATGCTTCTTCGCGGGTATCCAGCGGATGAATACCAAGGCGCTTGAACAGCTGCATATCGCTGGCGGCTTCGGGGTTAGCGGTGGTCAGCAGCCTTTCTCCATAGAAAATAGAGTTGGCACCGGCCATATAACACAGGGATTGCATTTGATCGTTCATTTCCTCGCGCCCCGCCGACAAACGCACGAACGATTTCGGCATCATAATACGGGCCACGGCAATGGTGCGGATAAACTCAAACGGGTCCAATTCTTCCGTATCCCCCAGGGGCGTACCGGCAATTTTCACCAACATATTAATAGGCACACTTTCCGGGTGATCGGGCAAGTTGGCCAACTGCATTAATAAACCCGCTCGATCCTGACGGGTTTCTCCCATGCCAAGAATACCGCCACAGCAAACTTTCATCCCGGCCTCGCGCACATTGGCCAGGGTATCCAGCCGATCCTGATAAGAACGGGTGGTAATAATGCTGTTGTAATACTCGGGGGAAGTGTCCAGATTATGGTTATAGTAATCCAAACCGGCATCACGCAATGCCGACGCCTGATCTTTATCGAGCATCCCCAGCGTCATACAGGTTTCCAGGCCCAGATCTTTCACCTGGCGAATCATTTCCAATACATAGGGCATATCTTTCGCACGGGGCGAACGCCAGGCAGCCCCCATACAGAAACGGGAAGCGCCTTTATCTTTTGCAAGCTGGGCTTCTTTCACCACACGCTCAATTTCCATGAGCTTTTCTTTATCCAGGCCGGTATTGTAATGGCCCGACTGAGAACAGTATTTGCAGTCCTCGGGGCAGGCGCCGGTTTTAATACTTAACAAGGTGCTGATCTGCACCGCATTAGGATCATGGTATTCGCGGTGAACTGTTTGCGCTTGAAACAACAAATCATTAAAGGGCAAATCAAACAGTGCTTTAATTTCTTTCAGATTCCAGTCATGTCGCACATCGGATGGCTGGCTCATGGCTTCTCTTGTTACTGCTTTCATTATTATTCCCGCTACCGCTTTTATTAATACTGATGAATTATGCTTCCTGGAACACTTTATTTGCCTTCCACTGGTCTTTGTAGGTATCGCCAATAACCAAAAAAAGCAAAGTGGAAGGCCGCTGCCCAAAGGATTAGCGACCATGATACGCAAGCCCCCCACACTGTCAACCGCCATAAAGACTAGGGTTTACAACAGTGCGTTTATTAAGCAAAACATTTTCATGCCTGCTTTGCGGGCAAGCAACCTCTTTAGAATCAATCATTTGCAATCATTGCACCGGCCTGCTTCCCGCCAATAAAACGCCCTGTACCCGCTGTGGTTTACCTGTTGATGGTCAGCCTGAAACATTTTTAGACACTATTTCAGACATCGTTTGCGAAGACTGTTTCACCCATCCCCCGCTTTACATGAGCTGTATCAGCCCCTTCCTTTACCAATTCCCGATTGATCAGTTGATTTCCACAATGAAACTGCACCACCAACCGCAGCTTGCGAAGTTACTGGCAAAGCTGATGATTAACAGAATGGGCGATAACACGATATTACCGCAGGCGCTTATCCCCATTCCCATGCACCCCAAAAACCAGCGCAGCCGAGGCTACAACCAGGCGATCTACCTGGCCAGACAGCTGGGCAAACACTATAAAATTCCTGTGATCAGCAACGCATTAATCAAAACCCGGCAAACCGTTTCGCAGAAATATTTATCCGCAGCAGAACGCAAACAAAACCTGAGCAGTGCATTCCGGGTTAACCCCAAGCTGGCTGACACCCTTTCCCGGCTGGAACACCTGGCCATTGTCGATGATGTGATCACCACCGGGGCCACCATTGAAGCAGCAACTGCCTGCCTGAAAACATTAGACATAGAGCTGATTGATATTTGGGCAGTGGCACGCACACCATAGGACACGGCGGTTTATGTTATGATGCGCACCATTAAAGGCAAGCAAACACGCTGCAAAACACCAGGGGAGCCACCATGCCCGGCAAGCGCCACGACAATTACGACCACCTTTCCCCGGAACTTGTCATTCAGGCGGTAGAATCCCTTGGATACTTGTCAGACGCACGCATCTTTCCGCTGAACAGCTATGAAAACCGGGTGTACCAGGTCGGCATTGAAGAGCAAACGCCGTTAATCGCCAAGTTCTATCGCCCCAACCGCTGGAGTGATGAGCAGATTCTGGAAGAACACCAGTTTTCACAAATGCTCAACCAGTTGGATTTGCCGGTGATCGACCCGATTTGTTGCAACGGGCAAACACTGCACGAATTTGCAGGCTATCGTTTTTCAATCTCACCACGCATGGGCGGGCAGGCCCCCGAACCCGGAGATTTTGATCAGCTATACCGCCTTGGCCGCTTGATTGGCCGGATTCACGCAGCGGGCAAAGAAAAAGATTTCAGCCACCGCACCCACCTTTCTATCGACACCTATTGCACCACCGCCAGCCAGTTTCTGCTAAACAACCAGTTTATACCCAATCATTTAGTCGCCACCTTTGAACAACTCATTGAAGAACTGACCAGCCAACTGGAAGCACAGTTTGCCGCAGTGGATAATTTACAATCCATCCGTACCCACGGCGACTGCCATATCAGCAATATTTTATGGAACCGGGATTCCGGCCCCTGGTTTGTGGATTTCGACGACTGCATTATGGCCCCGGCGGTTCAGGACCTGTGGATGTTGCTGGAAGGCGACCGCCGCTCTCAAACAGCACAGCTTGCTGAATTGCTGGAAGGCTACGAGGAATTCTGCGACTTCAACCGGGCTGAAATTGCCCTGATAGAAAGCCTGCGCAGTATGCGCATCGTGCACTATGCCGGATGGCTGGCCAAGCGATGGAGCGACCCGGCCTTTCCAAAGAACTTCCCCTGGTTTAACACCCCCCATTATTGGGAAACTTTGATCGGCGAAATTCAGGAGCAATTACTGCTGCTGAACGAAGAACCGATCAAACTGTTTTAATGCTTCACCACCGAAAAGCTTGAAAAAGCAACTACCACCCCCATTAAATTGAAAGCGTTTTTGTATTTTTTGAGAGGTGCGTGATTTCCATGCTTAGAATCTTTTTATTCCTGGCAACCAACCTTGCGGTGTTGGTTGTCGCCAGTATTGTCCTTAGTTTGTTAGGGGTGTCCGGCTACCATCAAGCCGGTGGCGGATTAAATTTGCAGAGCCTGCTAATATTCTGCGCGGTGTTTGGCTTTACCGGCTCGTTTATTTCATTATTTCTTTCCAAGTGGATGGCGAAAAAGTCCACCCGAACCCATATCATCGAATCAGCAAGCAATGCTGATGAAAAGTGGCTCTTGGACACGGTGGCAGAGCTTTCACAAAAAGCCGGAATAAAGATGCCTGAAGTGGGGATTTTTCCATCACAAACATCCAATGCTTTCGCCACCGGCTGGAATAAAAACGATGCCCTGGTTGCCGTTAGCCTGGGTTTATTGCAACGCTTTAACCGCGACGAAGTAAAAGCCGTACTCGGCCATGAAATTGGCCATGTGGCTAATGGCGATATGGTAACGCTGTCGCTTATTCAAGGCGTGGTGAACACCTTTGTCATGTTCTTTGCCCGCATTATCGGCAGCGTTGTTGATAGCTTTTTACGCGGGAATGATGACGAAGGCGGCGTTGGCATTGGCTATTTCGTGACAACCCTTATCGCCGAACTGGTATTGGGCGTGCTCGCCAGCACCATTGTCGCCTGGTTTTCCCGCCGCCGGGAATTCAGGGCTGATGAAGCCGGTGCAACCCTGGCAGACAAACAGTCGATGATTCACGCCTTACAGCGCCTGAAAGCAGAACAACAGTTACCCGCACAACTGCCAGATACGTTGGCCGCATTTGGTATTCGCAGCGGCGCAGGCAAGGGTTTGGCGCATTTGTTTGCCACGCACCCGCCATTGGATACACGAATTGCAGCGCTTCAGGCAAGATAAATGGCTGCTTTGGTGAAAAAGCAGCTAGCCGCAGTATCGCCAAGGCGATGAGTGTTCCACAAATGGATAGACTTAACTATCCAGAGTTCTGACGGATATAAGGCAGCGTCAGCCAAGGCCTGCCTTATATCGCATCAATTATCATAGACCAATAAACAGCCAAATTACCGATTGGCACGCACGGCACGCACATAAAGACCTTCGGCGCCCTTATAGCAGCCGGCGACGAGTTGACCGTCTTGGAAATTCATGCACCACACACTGTTATCGGCCTCGATGACGTCGAGATAAGGCGAACTCGACCAAAAATAAAAGTTCAGTGTATCTGGAAAAATATCGGTATTAATCGCAGGATCAAAACACTTTGCTTCTACCAGGCTGAACAGCTCTTTGAAATTCGGCAGGCGATAACCATTACCCAGGCTTTCGGCGGCAGCTAACGCATCTTTCCAGTTATACTGAGCAGCAGTGCCGGTGCAAGCAGCACCATCCCAGCTGTGCCCAATGGAGCAGCGCTGCCACACCAGTTGCGTTTGTTTATCCAGCACTTCGCTGTCATCCGTCAGGACCTCGTAGCGGCTGTTTGGTGCCGAGGCCGGAATACTATCGTTACACGTTTGCGATAGGGCTGGCACAGTGTGTAGTGCACCCAGTAGCACACTAATCAGATATGGTGTTAATCGTTTCATCGTCATTCCTTGTTGTTACTGAAAAGGGTTTCGCCCTCAAAAAACCAAACTACTCACTGGCACGCACAGCACGCACATAGTGGGCTTTGAAACGATAGTCGTGGAGGACGGTGCCGTTATTGAAATCCACGAACCACGCGACGCTAGTGCCGTCGCCGGCACTTTCGTCGGCATGGGGCGAACTAGTCCAATACCAACCAATGGTATGCGGAAATACTGTTCTATTAATCAGCTCTGTATACCTGGGGCTTCCATCCAATAGAGACACTAATTCACTATGCGTCGGCATACGCCAATCGCTATAGCTGCAATAGTTGCTGGCATTCAGCGCATTGATATAGGCATAGGTATCGCAATCAGAGCCTGAACACCGGCCTTCATTTTTGTAGCCTGCACTACCACCATTGATTGAGCTGTCAGGGTTATACCAGGAATAAGTGTTGTTTCTATCACGCAAACCGCCATCATTGGTTTTCTGCTCCCAGATCAGGCCAGTGACGTTATCTTTTACACAGGTATCACCGCCTTGGGTAAGCACCGTATAACTCATGGTCTTCCCGGTTTGGTAATGGCCATCCTGCCCGGCAGGAACGGGGTCGCCATCACTATCTATGGTTTTCCAGCAGTCCAGTTCGTTATTGGAATTTCCGCTAAAACTATAAACATAATCCCCACATTTGGTAATGCCGGTGGCGGTAAGCTGGGAC
>PDSR01000123.1 GCA_002748575.1 Gammaproteobacteria bacterium | reverse complement strand
GCAGGAAGTCTGCGGCAATTTCTTCATTCAGGTACTGAAGAATATCGCCTTCTTCATCTTTGTCGATCAGCTTCCAAAGAATATTACGCACCCGTGGCGGAGAGGACTCAATAAGGTGGGCCGTTTCTGATGGTGCCATCGAGCGCAGCATCCGTCGAACTTCGACAAAGGTTCCCGACTCTAGCGCTTCATTAAACGCCTGTAGCGTTTGCTGGGTAAGTTTTGCGTTAGGATTCTTAGCCATGGCGTTCGACTCTTTAAACTGCGCGACTGTATTGCCGGTGGTCGGGTATTGGTTCTTCCTTATCAGATAAAAGCCTTCAGGGAAAAACCGGGAGCTGACCGGTAAGTTTAGCTTTAAATGCTATGGGTGTGATGTAAAACTCGGTTAAATAACGAAATTTTTCGTCTTGGGAAAATCGGCGGCTATTGTAGCGCCGGGATACGAGAGTCTCAAATAATTATTCTGCTTCGTCGAACCGGTTATTAATGAGTTCACAAACAGCATTCAGAGCTTCCTGCTCATCGGCGCCGCTGGCTTCAATGTTAAGCATTACACCTCGGTTGGCGGCGAGCATAAGAACAGACATAATGCTCTTGGCGTCTGCCATTTGGTTATCTTTGTTGATCGTAATCTGGGATTGGAAGCGGCTGGCTGTAGCCACCAGTTTGGAGGCTGCCCTGGCATGCAGCCCCAGCTTGTTGATGATTTCTATTTCAACTTGTATGGACATTGATAGGCGGATTTTTAATTTCAGTGATTGAGTTGTTAGCAGCTTATCCTGCAAGCTAAGAGTATGAGGATTATAGCTCTCTATGTCTAGATTGTACGTTGGTATACAGTTGCCGAAAATGCTCAGTGAGCCTTTCCGTGACGTACACCGAACGATGCTGGCCGCCGGTACAACCAATGGCAATGGTTGTGTAGCTGCGGTTGTTTTCTTCAAAACTGGGCAACCATTTAGTTAAATAATCCTCTATGTCATGGATCATATCATTAACAGAGTCGTGCCCCTTCAGAAACTGGATCACATTGTCATCAAGCCCGGTATGCTGCCGTAATTCAGCAACCCAGTGGGGATTGGGCAGGTTGCGAACATCAAATACGTAGTCAGTATCTGTAGGTATGCCATGCTTAAATCCGAAGGACTGAAACAGTATTGCCATGCCAGTGCCGGGGCAGTCAGCTACTCGTTCTTTGATCAAGTCGCGTAAGCCATACAAATTCAGTTTGCTGGTTTCAATATGGAGTGAGGCGGCGGTGGCGATTGGGTCCAGCAATTCTTTTTCCCGGTGGATAGCTTCTTTAAGGGAAACCTTGTCATTGCTGATCGGGTGTTTACGGCGCGTTTCCGAAAAACGCTTAAGCAGAGTCGGTTCGTCGGCATCCAGATAAACCACTTGAACAGAGTCTGCTTTTTGTTGGAGCTCTTTAAGCACGTCGGGAAAGTGACTTAGCTGGCTTGGGTGGTTGCGAGCATCGATGCCGATGGCGGCTTTTAATGGGGCGTTGTTTGCCGGTGGTTCCAGCTTGCTGATTAAAGAAGGTAATAGGGTAACCGGCAGGTTATCGACAGAGTAGTAGCCGATGTCTTCAAGTACATTGAGCGCTGTTGTTTTACCCGAACCGGATCGGCCGCTGATAATAACAATTTCCATGGCACACCTGCATTTGTTCTGGCCTGAATAGTCATCCAT
The DNA here is from genome assembly GCA_002748575.1 of Gammaproteobacteria bacterium. Taxonomy (GTDB): domain Bacteria; phylum Pseudomonadota; class Gammaproteobacteria; order Pseudomonadales; family Ketobacteraceae. The sequence goes on along the minus strand of PDSR01000123.1, from coordinate 8,872 downwards.
CCAGGTACCTTATTATTAAACAGCTTATTTTACCCGATAAATCGTTGGAAAAGGCTTTCTTTATCGAGGGCACTGCGCATTGAATCCCTGATGGCTTCATCAGAAAAGCGCTGGGCAATCTGGCTGAGTAATTGCAAGTGCTCTTCAGTTGCTTCATCGGGTACCAGCATAATGAATATCAGATCTACCGGTTCGTGGTCAATAGCATCAAAATCTACAGCTTCCTGAAGTTTTAACAGCGTGCCTATGGTGCGGGTGCAGTGTTTGGATCGGCAGTGAGGGATGGCAACACCTTTGCCGATAGCGGTGCTGCCAAGTTTTTCTCTGGAAATAAGGCTGTCGAACAGTTCGTTTGTGGTGAATTCTGGGAACTGCCGGGCGATAAGCCCAGCAGCATTTTCCAAAACTCGCTTTTTACTCGCTCCTTCTACATTAATGAAAGTGAGATCAAGCGAGGTGATGTCGGCTACATCCATTGATTAGAAACTCTTAATTAACGGGCTGTCCCGTGACGACGGCTAGTGTTTTTTTCTTTGTGCTTGATTACTTGTCGGTGAGTGCATCAATGGCTGCATACATGTCCTCGGATTCTGCGTTGGCAAACAGGTCAGCACCTTTGACATGAATAGTAGCCTCCGCTTTCTGGCGGTTTTTCTCAATGCTGAGAATTGCATTAATGCTAACAATGTCGGCTGCGTGTCGTTCCAGCTTCGATAGCTTTTCAGTGGTGTAGTCTTTTAATGAATCGGTTACTTCAACGTGGTGTCCACTGATACTTACTTGCATAAGCCACTCCTTTTGTGGTAGGCGATATTTATTGTTTGTAGTATGTGTGGTGTTGCGTAGTACTTACTTTTATACCAGTCTCTTGCGTTCGTTGGAAGGTGGTATGTTCATCGCTTCACGATATTTCGCAATAGTACGACGTGCAACCTTAATATCTTGCTCTTCCAGTATCTTCACGATTTTACTGTCGCTAAGGGGTTTTTTCGGCTCTTCGCCGGCAATCAGTTTTTTGATCATGGCTCTGATGGCTGTTGATGAACATTCTCCACCCGAACCTGTGCTGACATGGCTGGAAAAGAAATACTTTAATTCAAAAATACCACGTGGGGTATGCATATATTTCTGGGTGGTCACACGGGAAATTGTAGACTCGTGCATTTCTACGGCTTCTGCAATATCGTGCAGTACCAGCGGTTTCATGGCTTCTTCGCCTTCTTCGAAAAAGTCAATCTGGTATTCAACGATTCGGGTTGCGACCTTTAAAAGTGTTTCGTTGCGGCTCATCAGGCTTTTGATAAACCAGCGTGCCTCCTGCAGGTTATTCTTTAAAAATGTGTTGTCGTTGCTGGAATCAGCCCTTTGGATCAGCGATGCATACCCCTGGTTAACTTTTAATCGTGGTGTTGCTGCAGGGTTTAGCTCTACCTTCCAGCGGTTTTTGTGTTTATAAACAATAACATCAGGAACCACATATTCAGTGCGGCCAGAGTCAACACTGGAGCCTGGGTGGGGATTTAAGGTACGTATTAAAGCGATGGCTTCTTTTAGCTGGGATTCGCTGAGTTTGCCTTTACGCATAATCAAGTTGAAATCCCGCGACCCTAGTGATTCGATAAAGGTGTCCACAACTTTTATCGCTTCCTCAAGATAAGGAGTGTCGGCTGCCAGTTGTTGGAGTTGGATTAGCAGGCATTCTCTTAGATTACGGGCCGCAACGCCTGGTGGGTCAAATTGTTGAACCCTGTGTAATACTGCTGATACTTCATCTATAGAGATATCATGCCAATCGGCATCATTGCCCTGGGAATCCGCATTACTTTGTTTTGTGTCAGTTTGTGAGGTATCGCTTTCTTCGGCAAGCACTGTTTTTGGGTCTATGCCAAGCGCTTGCAGCTCCTCATCCTGTAAGCGAAACAGATCTGCGATAACCTCGGTTTGTGCCAGCAGGCTTTCCCGAATATCTTCAACCGATGCACACAAGTAACCGCGTTCGTCTATCGCTTCAATAATGGCAATGGCAATGGCTTTATCCAGTTGTGACATCGGAGTGAGGTTAAGTTGCCACATTAACTGGTCGTAAAGGGTTTCTTCTTCGCTGTTGCGGCTTTCAAAATCAAAGTCGTCATCTGCTGTGCTGCTGGCGGGGCCGGAGCTGGTGTAGCTGGCTTCCTGATAAACATCGTCCCAGTTACTGTCAACGGGGAGGTCATCGGGCAGGTCGTGCTGATTGCTCAGGTCTACCGAGGTATCTTCATTGTTCTGGCTTTGCAAATCGTTGCTGTTATCGACTGTTGTTGCGTTCTGTGAGAAGTCCACCACGGGTTCGTGAGAAGGGTCGCTGGCGGCAGCAGTGGTTTCTGCGGTATCGGAGGTATCTTTTTCGGTAGTGCCAGTCTCAGTTTCAGGGGAATCATCCGTCTCTAACAGCGGATTGGACTCTAAAGCCTCCTGGACTTCAGATTGCAGATCTAACGAAGACAGCTGAAGCAAGCGAATCGCCTGCTGGAGCTGGGGAGTCATCGTTAGATGCTGACCAATTTTTAACTGTAACGTTGGTTTCATGGATTCCTTGAATCGCTCTCGGAAGCTGTCATAACGCTGAATTTTTCAGCAATTAACGGCATCAACCGTACTGGCTTGCGATTATTCTATTCGCTGAAAAGTGCTAAAGCAATTTACATGCCTTAGTTTTATTATAGGTAAGATTTGGTAAGGTCAAAGCTTAAATTGCTGACCTAAATAGACTTCTCTTACTTTATCGTTTTCAAGGATTTGATCGGTGTTGCCTTCGGCAATGATATGACCTTCGCTGACAATATAAGCCTTTTCACAAATATCCAGGGTGTCGCGAACATTATGGTCGGTAATCAGAACACCAATACCCCGGTTCTTCAGGTGTGTGATGATCTGTTTGATATCGTTGACCGAAATAGGGTCAACGCCGGCAAAGGGTTCATCAAGCAGAATAAAAGCTGGATCTGTAGCCAGTGCTCTGGCAATTTCCACGCGGCGGCGTTCACCACCGGAAAGCGCCATGCCAAGAGAGTCTGCAATATGGTTAACATTAAATTCATCCAGCAGTGCTTCCAGTTTTTCTTTTCGCTGTTTGCGGTTTAAGTCCTTGCGGGTTTCTAATATGGCAAGAATATTTTCTTTTACTTTCAGTTTGCGAAAAATGGAGGCTTCCTGCGGCAGATAGCCAATGCCTTTTGCTGCCCGGCCATGCATGGGTAAATGAGTAATGTCGTGATCATCAATCGCAATGGTGCCCCTATCCTGGGGAATAATACCGACAATCATATAAAAACAGGTGGTTTTACCTGCACCGTTTGGGCCCAACAAACCAACGATCTGGCCGCTGTCAATGGATAGAGATACGTCTTCAACAACGTGCCTGTTTTTGTAGCTCTTGGCTAAATGGGTTGCGGATAATCTACTCATTATGGGTGGATTCTTTCGAGTCAGCTTGTGTCGTGTCAGTTTGTGGTTGCAGAACCATTTTTACGCGTTCATCCCCAGAGCCATTATTATCGTTGGTTTGTGTCACTGCCTTGCCTTTAGCTTGCAGCTTTTGCTGTTTAATATCGTATTCAATGATGTTGCCTTGAAACAGGTTGTTGTTTTGTACAACTTTTGCCTGATCGGTTAATACGATTTTTTCTTTTGTTACATAGTATTCGATGGTGCGGGCCTGCGCTTGAATGGGTTTGTCGCTTGCGCTTGGTTGTTGTGCGAATTGTGCTAATTCGCCGCTGGCAATAACCTTTTCAACTTTGCCTTGGGAGCCCGCTTCAATCGTTAATTGATGGGCTTTTATTTTTAAGGTGCCCTGCTTGAGTTCTACGTTGCCACGATAAATGGCTTTTCCTGCCCTGTCATCTAAGATGGCACTGTCGGCTGATACATTAATGGGTTGATACTTGTCGCGGTCTAATGCGACGGAAGATGTGTTTATCAGGCAAAGCAGTGCGCTTGCAATGGATAAAACCAAAAGCTTAAATTTAGAGTGTCGCTGGCACATATTGGCTTCTCACCTGAGATAAAAGTTTAACTTTACCGGCCCTTATATCAATCAATAAGCCGTTGGCTTTGGTGGTATGTGGTGACTGCGTTATGGTCACCGGTTCGTCTGTTTTTGCAATTTCTTCGTTTGGTCGTATTAGAAGTGATTCGGTATTAAAAGTAAGAGTATCCCGGTTAGCAAGGGGTTTGGAAATATTAACGGCGCCTGATAAAACCAGGGTGTCGCCATTATCACGTACTACGCCAGTATGGGCGGTAGCGGTCCAGTCGATAATGTCAGTATCAAATTTTTTAAAAAAGGCTATGGTGGGTGATGTCATTTCGGCAGTTGATTTTAACGAGTAATAAATGGCGGTATCGGCTTCCATTCGATATTGGCGAATACCCAGTTTGTTAAAAACAGTTTGGCGAAAATCCTGCACAATCGCTTCGGGTGCCAGACGTTTTAGTGCCTGGTTGTTGGCGTTTACAGCATGGATGTCGCTTTCACCGTACCAGTAAAAAGCCGCCGCCAACATGGTCAGCAGAAGGGCTCCTAATAAAATGATACGGCGTTGATCCATTTCAGTGCTCCGCTGTTACTTGCTCAGGCATGATTGGTGATAATGGGCTAAATGGCCTTGTGCATCGAGTATAAATTCACAGAATTCTCTGACTGCACCATGGCCACCCCTGTGATTGCTGATCCAGTCGGCATGCTTCAGCACCAGTTGGGTGCCATCAGCAACGGTTGCGCCAAAGCCTGCGTGGCGAATAGCGGGCAGGTCGGGTAGATCATCGCCCATGTAACCAACATCTTCCAGTTGCATGCCAATATCGCTTAGTAATTCATTCAAGGCGGTTATTTTATCTTCACGGCCCTGGTACCAATAATCAAAGCCAAGCTCGTTGGCGCGGCGGTTAACCAGCTCCGAACTGCGGCCTGTGATTATGGCGGTTTTAATACCGTGCTTTTGCAGCAGCTTAATGCCCAGGCCATCTTTGACGTTAAAGGCTTTTAATTCATCGCCTTTACTACTGTAGTATAAAGCACCATCAGTCATTACGCCGTCTACATCAAATACGGCAATTTTTACTTTTTTAGCTTTTTCTGAAGCTGCTGTCATTACATTACGCCTGCTTTTAATAAATCGTGCATGTTGAGTGCGCCAACGGGGCGCTGTTGTTCATCAACCACAATCACCCCGTTGATTGAATTATCTTCCATAAGTTTAAGTGCCTCAGCTGCCAGCATATGGGGGGTGACGGTTTTGCAGCCTTTGGACATTACCTCTTCAATTCGGGTGGTTTTGACATTGAATTCATGATCAAGTGCCCGGCGCAGATCACCATCGGTAAACAAACCGGCCAGCGTACCATCGTCGTTGGTAATACAGGTCATGCCCAAACCTTTGCGGCTCATTTCCATGAGTGCATCGCTTAATGCGGTTCCTGCGGGAACCGAGGGCAGGCCATCGCCACTGTGCATAATGTTTTCCACCAGCAGTAGCAAACGCCTGCCCAAACTGCCACCTGGGTGAGACAGTGCAAAGTCATCAGCGGTAAACCCGCGGGCTTCCAGCAACGCAACAGCCAGCGCATCGCCCATGACCAGGGTGGCGGTGGTACTGGCAGTAGGCGCCAGGTTCAGCGGGCAGGCTTCTTTAGCAACGGTAACATTCAGGTTGGCGTCAGCCTGCCTGGCGAGCTCTGATTCCGGGTTGCCTGTCATGCTGATTAAGGCTGCCCCTTTGCGCTTAATCAACGGCAATATGGTAACAATTTCTTCAGTTTTGCCTGAATTTGAAATGGCAATTACCGCATCATCACCGGTGATCATTCCTAAATCCCCGTGGCTGGCTTCGCCAGGGTGAACAAAAAAAGCCGGGGTGCCGGTGCTGGCAAGGGTGGCGGCGATCTTGTTGCCGATATGACCTGATTTACCCATACCAGTCACAATGACTCTGCCGTTGCATTTTAAAATCAGTTCACAGGCTTTGGCGAAATCTTCATCAATGTGTTCAAGCAGGGCGGTGGTGGCTTGGGCTTCAATATCAACTACGCGCTTTCCTGCGGCTTTAAAATCGAAACTTAAAGGCATGAGGCTTCCTGTTTATGCGATAGATCTTAGGTATAAAGTATACATATAGGCAATATATCCTGTTAAAAGGATAATGCCTTCAACTTTGGAGAGTTGCTTGCGTTTTTTGGGAATCAGTACGAACAACGTTAAGGCCAGTGTAAACAGCACCATGGCACCGTAGTCACGAATGAAAATTTCCTGCGTAATTTCAATGGGGTAAATAACAGAAGCAACGGAAAGTACAGCAAGTAAATTAAGTATGTTGGAACCAATAATGTTGCCAAGGGCTATATCGTGGTGGTTGCGCAATGCGCTGGCGATGGAGGCAGCCATTTCTGGCAGGCTGGTGCCGATTGCGACGATGGTTAAACCAATCACCACTTCACTGACCCCCAGGCTGGTTGCAATATCAACGGCACCCCATACCAGCAGGCGTGAACTGATAATCAGCACAACTAACCCGATAGTAAAAGAAATAATAGATTCTTTGGTACCGTAGTCCGGAATTTCTTCATCAATGTTGGCTGTTTCGATGGATTCTTCGGGATGCTCGGTTTTGTAGCGAAACATCAGATACATAAGAATCACCAGCACTACCATGAGTGTTAAGCCGTCATCGGTGTTGAGTACCAGATCATGCAGCAGAAAGCCGCAAATGGCCGTCACAGCCAGCAAAGCGGGTAGATCCTGTTTAAGCAGGCCTTGTTTCACCGGCAATGCTGCGACCAGAGCGGTAACCCCTAATACCAGGCCGATATTGGCAATATTGGAGCCCAGGGCATTTCCAAGAGCGAGCTCGGATGCGTTTTCCAGTGCTGCTGTAATGGATACAAATATTTCGGGTGCCGAGGTTCCCAGTGATACGATGGTCAGGCCAATCATTACCTTCGACATACCAAACCCTTCGGCAAGGCCGACGGACCCATCAACAAATTTATCTGCGCTCCAGACAAGAAGCACTAATCCAACAACGATGGCGGCAATAGCTAATAGCATGGTGTTCCGTTTGGATGGTGAATATCAATTCAGAAAATTAACGTGTAACCCATTTCGCAGAATGAAAAGCCAGATAAAGCTGTACTTTTGGTTTCTTGCCTATGGGCCTGTTATACATTTTCGTTTCTCTACAATAAACTTAATAACTGATAGTTGCGGGTTTTGAATAGAGTGTTTTCTTTGTTTGTATTTACAACCCTATACTTAAGTGCCACACCATACTCAATTTTTGTTTTGGATGCTTTAGTTTTTGTGAGGTTGCGAAATTCTATTGCTCTTCGATCAATAGGCAAGCTATTTATCGATGTTAATGAGGATTCTGACAAAGGTGCCAACTCGCTTTTTAATCTTGAAGACGTGGCAATTTTCCCATTGTGATAGAAAGATATGCTGTCAACCGTGACGTAACTTTTCGTTTTGTTAGTTAAATAAAATAATCCATTTTTTAGTATTAGCTCAATATGGCTGTCTTTCGCTCTAAAGCTCTTTGGTTGAACATCTTTATAGGAAATAGAGTCAACAAATACATTGACTTTAAATTTAGCTTCAGACGAGGCGACATTTTTTGGGCATTTAATTCGATAGTTAACATCTGCCATCTCTCTGTTTCGACAAGTTACTGATAGCGTGGATGTTGCTTGGTTTAGTTTCTTAAGAATCTGTGAATTTCTGTTCTTCACCAGAAGTACTAGGTTATCCATGGTTTTAGCTTGTAAATAGCCAACATCATCTTTAGAGGGAATGATGTTTTTTGAAACTGAAATATAATTCTTAAAAGCTGATGCGTTATTGCCAAAAAGCCCTGATTTATCATGCAGGTTAATATTGGGTGTGGGGTTTGCTGCATTTTTATAGTTGTGTGCTACCTTGTTATAAATTTGATTGAATTTTGACATTTCAGCATTGTATTCATTCATCAGGGTAAGGTGGTTATCAACAAGGCGGCTTTTTGCTTCTTTTGTTGAAGAGAGGTATTTTTTCCAATTAAATTTAACTGCTCCGGGTGGCATAGGAGCACCTGCACCAAGTGAAAGTACTGAAAAAAACACGTACCCAGCGGTTTTTTTGACAGTAAAATCTGTTCCCTTGGTTCTAAATAGTTTTTCATTCCCAGTCTTGCATGTAATGTCTTTATTCGTTATCTCAACAATACCAGTAAGGCAGTCTTCTTTTGAGGTGTCCCACATTGGCTTCATATCTGTAAGCCTCACCCAAGGCTGGTTGGCTCTGTATGTCTCCGAAAATTCTGTGAAAAAATAGCCATCTCCTTGCTTTTCTAGTTTCCCATAAATTTTATGTTCCAAGTTAATGCTGTCGTGCGCCGAATTTAAGCTATCTGGCGTTGAGATTTTACTCCTATCGTTTTGACTGTTTGTAGTACAGCCGCTTACGCTGAGTAGAACAAAAATTAGTAAGAATGTTGCTCCTTTCATTTAACCCTGTTGCTCCTGTTTGTTTCATCGTCAGCAGCATATTGTACCGATATGTGCTTGAATAGGTAGCCATTAATAAGAAATACCGGCCAAAAATACAAATCTCTGGTTAGAAATTTAACGGGTATTGCAGGCAGCGATCTTTAGTAGAATCGGGCTTTGCTCCTTAAACTATCATTCTGGCTGAATTTCAGGGATCAAGAGAGTGTCAGCCCGGTTCGTTTTAACTTTGTTAAGGCAGCTTTGTTCCTGCTATTTCCAAGGCTGCTTTGTCGAAAGTATAAACTGTTGAAACCTTATCCTGGGTTAGTTGACCGTGGCGCTTTGCTTTATTAACGATTAGCGCATCAGG
>PDSR01000122.1 GCA_002748575.1 Gammaproteobacteria bacterium | reverse complement strand
GCCCGAAGTGCTCAATCTGGTGTTTGCCAAACCGGTTAAATCCAAGGTGAAATTCTGGCAGATGATTGGTCGCGGCACGCGCTTGTGCCCCAACCTCTATAGCCCTGCCACTGATGGCAGCGATGATAAGAAAAAATTCCTGATTTTCGATCACTGGGGCAACTTTGCATACTTCGAACAGGAGCCAGAAGAGGAAGAACCCAACGCCAGCAAATCCCTCAGTCAAAAACTGTTTGAAGCCCGCCTTGCCTATGCCGAAGAAGCTCTGAAACGCGGCGAAATGGACAGTTTTGGTAAAATGATAGCCCTGATCAAACAGGATATTGATGCGCTTGATAACAACAGCATCGCCATTAAAGACAACTGGAAATTAAAGCAGCAGCTTAGCCAAATTGATGTGCTGCACCAGTTCGCGCCCGTAACCAAAGCACAACTTTACGAACACATGGCACCACTGATGCAGTGGCGTAATATTAAAGGCGAGGGCGAAGCCCTGAAGTGGGATTTAGACATCACCACCGCCCAGTACGCCCAGCTCTGCCAGCCCAGGCAGCTGGATTCGGTTAAAGAACAAATACTGACAAAAGTGCGCAGCTTGTCCATGGAACTGAATCAAGTGCGCAGCAAAGCCAGCGAGATCCGCGCCCTCCAGCAAGATGATTACTGGCTGACCGCCAATTTTGACACCCTGGAGCACAGTCGCCAGCAATTGCGCCCGGTGATCCACCTGCGAGACAAAGGCCCAACGCCGCCCCCTGTGGAGATATCGGTTATCGATATTAAAGAAGATATTGGCGAATATCAGGTAGAAGAACGGAAAACCAATATCCGCACCGTGGACTACGAGATCTACCGCCAGGAAGTAGAAAAAACCCTCACTCCACTGTTCGATAAAAATCCCGTATTGCAAAAAATACGGGCAGGGGAGCCCGTCACCAAGGCAGAACTGGATGCCCTCAACGCACTGATCCACACCCAGAACCCCCGTGTGGATCTGGAACTGCTGGCAGAGTTCTACCCCGACTCCAGCGCCGGTGTTGATCAGCTGTTGCGTACCATTATCGGGCTAGACGTAGACGCCATCGAGCAGCAATTTACCGCCTTTGTGCAGCAACACCATATCAACCTCAGCGCCTTGCAACAGCGTTTTCTGGGGCTGTTAAAAAGCGAGATCTGCCGCAAAGGGCAGATGACCATTGCCGACCTCTACGAGCAACCCTTCAAAGGGCTGCATCAAGACGGTATCGACGGCTTGTTTCAAGATCAACAAGCCGAGCTGATCGCCACCTTTGTCGCAGGCTTTACCGTAGACACCCACAGCGTAAAATCGCAGCTGGATATTGCAAGCGACCCGCCAGCATGAGCATAACCACAGGCTGAAAGCCCTTTTAACCTTAAAAAACACCCCGCAGCGGCCATATCCGCTACGGGGTAAATTTGCACTATTAGCAGAGAAACAACATGATCACAGGCGCATTAAAAAGCAGCATCGACAAACTTTGGGAAGAATTCTGGACAGGCGGTATCACCAACCCCCTGACCGTTATTGAACAGATCACTTTTCTGATGTATGCCCGCCTGCTGGACATGAACGAAACCCGCGACGAAAAAAAAGCGCAACGCACCGGCAAACCCTTTAAGCGCCGTTTTACCGATCAGCAACAACACCTGCGCTGGCAAAACCTCAAGCACATAGAATCCGCCGACGAACTGTTAACCACAGTGCGCGATGAGCTGTTCCCGTATTTCAAACAAAGCAGTGCCGACAGCAACGAAGGCACCTTGTTTGCCGACTTTATGAAAGATGCCCAGCTGATGGTGCAAAAACCCTCGCTGCTGGTAAGAGCCAGGGACATGGTAGACGAACTGCCCCTGAATACAGGCGATACCAAAGGCGACCTTTACGAATACCTGCTCAGTAAACTCACCACCGCCGGTATCAACGGGCAGTTCCGCACCCCGCGGCATATTATTCGCGCCATGATCGAGATGATGAACCCCAACGCCACCGACCGCATTTGCGATCCTGCCTGTGGCACCGCAGGGTTTTTAATCACCGCCTACGAATTTATCCTGGAAAAATACAGCTCGCCCGAAGGCACTATTATCGAGCGCGTAACTAATGAAAACGGCGAAGAAGAACAGCAAATCCTTTATACCGGCGATTTACTCGGCGAGCATCGCCAACATGTGGATAACAATATGTTTCACGGCTTCGACTTCGATGCCACCATGTTGCGCATTGCCGCCATGAACCTGGTGATGCACGGCGTTGCCCAGCCCGAAATTCACTATCAAGACACCCTCAGCCAGGGCTTTATCGAACACTTTCCCGATGCAGCGAAAGAAGGCTTCGACCTGATACTGGCAAATCCGCCATTTAAAGGCAGCCTGGATGCAGAAGATGTCGATGCCGAGATCCTGCGCACCGTTAAAACCAAAAAAACCGAACTGCTATTTGTCGCCCTTATTCTACGCATGTTAAAACTCGGTGGCCGCGCCGCCGTAATCGTGCCCGATGGCGTATTGTTTGGCTCTAGCAAAGCGCACCAGCAACTGCGTAAAACCCTGATCGAAGACAACCAGCTGGAAGGTATTGTCAGCCTGCCCAGCGGCGTATTCAAACCCTACGCAGGCGTAAGCACCGCGATTTTAATTTTCACCAAAGGCGGCAGCACCGACAACGTCTGGTTTTACGACCTGCAAGCCGATGGTTACTCGCTGGACGACAAACGCACACCGCTGACAGGCGAGGGCGCCAACGACCTGCCAGATGCCATCAGCCAATGGCAACACTATCGCCAGCTGGTAGAAAACAACGCCAGCGCCGACGACATACAGGCCCGGTTTGGCGACAAAACTCAACAGGCTTTTGTGGTTGCCGCCCAAGACATCGCCGCCAACAAATACGACCTTTCCATCAACCGCTATAAAGAAGTGGTGTACGAAGAAGAAGTGTATGAAGAACCCAAAGTGATACTGGCAAAACTCAAAGCACTGGAAACCGAAATTATGGCAGACCTGAACGAGTTGGAGGGGATGTTGTGAGAGTTTCTCTGGGTGAAGTTGTCGATATACGAGGTGGAGGTACGCCTAGTAAAAAAGTTCCTGAGTACTGGGGTGGTTCAATTCCTTGGGCATCAGTGAAAGACTTTAAATCTACAGTGTTGGAAACTACAGAGGATTCTATTACCGAATTAGGTGTTGAAAAGTCAGCTACAAATTTAATTCCAGCAGGCTCTATTGTTGTTCCTACAAGAATGGCTGTCGGTAAAGTTGCTATGTTGGCTGTGGATATGGCGATTAATCAGGATTTAAAAGCGCTGCTTATAAAAGATGAAAAGGCACTAGATAAACGCTATTTTCTTCGGTTTATGGAAAGCCAATCGAACAATATTTTAAAGCATGCAAAAGGTGCAACAGTAAAAGGCATTACGCTTGATGTACTTAGAGAGCTAGAAATCCCCCTACCACCCCTAGCCGAACAAAAACGCATTGCCGCCATCCTCGACAAAGCCGACAGCATCCGCCGCAAACGCCAACACGCCATCCAGCTCGCCGACGAATTCCTACGCGCCGTCTTTTTGGATATGTTCGGCGACCCCGTCACCAACCCCAAAGGCTGGGAGGTGAAATCAGTTGCCGATTTAATTGATGATGGTGCGATTGTACAAGTGCAGGATGGAAACCATGGCAACGATCATCCTAAAGTCAGGGATTTTTCGGCAGGTGGTATCCCATTTATAACAGCAAATGTGGTTAGGGGAGGAAAAATCTTATTTGATAAATGTTACTACCTTGATGAGTCATGGCTGAATAAATTAAGAATTGGCTTCGCGAAGCCAAGAGACGTGCTTATTTCTCACAAGGGGTCATTAGGGTTTACAGCTGTCTTAGATGATACTTATGAAAATTATATTTTTAGTCCACAGACTACTTATTACCGGTTGAATGAAGAAAAAATAATACCAGAATATTTGAAAGGCTATTTTGATTCAGGTTTTTTTCAACATTTGTTTTCTAAAGAAGGTGTTCAATCTACGAGAGCATACTTGGGTATCACCAGACAAAGAGAGTTGCCGATAATGATTCCGACACTTGAAGCACAAATTCAGTATGCAGATATATTGGCTAAGTACGATGGGATTTCCAAAAAGGCTACTGAAACAGAACCGTTGTCTGATCTTTTTTCATCGATTAGCCAAAAAGCCTTTTCGGGTCAGCTATAACCAATCAAAATAATCTGTATTGCCGTATCTCTCTATTTCAAAGCCCCTTTACAGATATTCACAAGCGCCTCGATACTGGAAAGTCGGGTGTAGTTTGGGCGAAAGATAAAAGCAATACGTCGATGCGGCCCAGGCTCATTCAGGTGAATGGCAGTTAATTCTTTGTTTTGTGATAGCAGCTGGTTTAGCGCCATTTCGGGGATCAGTGTTGAACCCAGCCTGCCCAGTACCATTTGTATCAGCGTGCTTAAATTGATCACACCAAAGCCATGGTTAGCGGTTTGTTCGGGTAATTTGCAGGCATCTAAAATATGGTTTTTCAAACAGTGGCCATCTTTTAATAACATTAAATGACTTTGATTAAGTTCATGGCTTGTGATTTCTTGTAAATCTGTATATTTCTCGCCCTTTAATGCAACCCAGTAAAAGTCTTCCTGCCAGAATTCGATACTGAGCAGGCCATCAATAGCGTAGGGCAATGCTAATATAGCCGTGTCAATTTCCCCTTCTCTTAACATGTCTAGCAGTACGTGTGATTGTTCCTCAACAATATTCAGCTGGCATTGCGGGTGCTCCCGGTTCAGTGCGGGAAAAATCTTCGGTAATAGATAAGGTGCGATAGTGGGAATTACCCCCACCGTTAAAGGGAAACTCAGCGGTTCTTTATTATCGTCTGCAAGGTGATGTAAGTCGTCCACCTGCAAGGCAATTTTTCTGGCTCGATTCAACACCTCTTTACCCAGGGGGGTGATAAGAACTTTTTTGTTGTCTCGTTCAAAAATCTGAATACCCAGCTGCTTTTCAAGCTCATGTAACGCCGTGCTCAGCGCTGATTGGCTGATGTTGCAGTATTCGGCTGCTTTCTTGAAGTGGAGTAGCTTTTCTACAGCTAACGCATAATGCAGTTGTTTTATTGAAACCATTCTGATGCCCCATTCCTGTTAGCCTATTATTTTGATCAAAATAATAGATCATCATCTTCTATTTAATCAATTTTAATGAATGTGTCAGTGGGTATAAAGTGATAACCGAATTAAAACACGGCAACAAAAACTAACCTGTAGGAGGCCAACATGGCACTTATCAATACTCAGATTAAACCTTTCCAGGCAACTGCTTTTAAAAATGGTGAATTCATCGAATTATCAGATCAGGATCTTCAAGGAAAGTGGTCTGTGTTCTTTTTCTACCCGGCAGATTTCACGTTTGTGTGCCCCACAGAGCTAGGTGATATTGCTGATAACTATGAAGAGTTTCAAAAGCGTGGTGTTGAGATCTATTCGGTATCCACGGATACCCACTTTACTCACAAAGCCTGGCACGATTCTTCAGATACCATTGGCAAAATTAAATACACCATGATTGGTGATCCCAAAGGTGATATTACACGCAATTTTGATGTGATGCGTGAAGATCAGGGCTTGGCAGATCGCGGTACATTTGTGGTTGATCCCCAAGGCGTTATTCAAGCTATGGAAATTACAGCTGAAGGCATTGGTCGTGATGCAGAAGATCTGTTGCGTAAGGTAAAAGCTGCCCAATATGTTGCTGCACACCCCGGTGAAGTTTGTCCGGCGGCCTGGAAAGAAGGTGAAGAAACACTGGCACCTTCTTTGGATCTTGTCGGAAAAATTTAATAACAACGCATGGTGTGAGCCCGTTAATACAGGGCTCACACTGTTAATCAGGTTCGGCAGGAACAGGAAGGGAAAAATGTTAACAAACGATATTTTAACCGCGCTAAAAAGTTACACAGCAAACATGCAAAAGACGGTTACCTTTGTGTTGCAAACCGGTGAGCATGATAAACGACCAGAACTTGTAAAATTCCTGAAAGATATTGCTGCTGTGAGTGAAAATTTACGCTTTGAGGAGCGGGATTTACAAGGCCGCTTAACCAGCCCGATCAGTTTTCTGATTGAAGCCAATGGAGACGATACAGGGATTTGTTTTTCAGGCATTCCGGGTGGGCATGAGTTTAACTCGTTGGTGATGGCTTTTTTGCAGGCATCGGGTACTGAAATTAAATTGGACGATGCTTTAAAAACCATGGTTGCCAATATAAAGGGCAACCTGAAATTTGAAGTGTTTGTCAGTTTAAGCTGTCATAACTGCCCGGATGTGGTGCAGGCATTAAATCAATTCGCTCTGCTGAATGCAGGAATTGAAGTTGAAATGATAGACGGTGGTTTATTTCAGGAGGTTGTAAACCAAAGAGATATTCAGGGAGTACCCAGTGTTTATCTTAACGGGGAGCTGTTTGCCAATGGCAAGGTAACGGCTGCGGAATTGATTGATAAATTAATTCAAAGAGATCCCGGCATTGCTCAGGCGGGAGCGGTTAAGCAGATGCCATTGCAGGATGTCACTGTTATTGGTGGCGGGCCTGCGGGAGTCAGTGCGGCTATCTACAGTGCACGAAAAGGATTAAAAGTGACTTTGATTGCAGATCGCATTGGCGGCCAGGTAAAAGATACAATGGGGATAGAAAATTTGATTTCTGTTCCGAAAACAACAGGCCCGGAGTTGGCTAATGCCTTGCAAGGACATCTTAACGAGTATGACATTACGATCAAGGAACATTTAAAAGTCAGCCAGGTCGAGAAGGGCCATATTAAAGTGGTGACATTGTCATCAGGTGAAGTGATCCATTCGAAAACACTGATAATTGCAACGGGCGCTAAATGGCGTGAGCTGGGTATTCCTGGTGAAAAAGAAAACATCGGTAATGGCGTGGCCTATTGCCCACATTGCGATGGCCCTTTCTTTAAAGGTAAAAACGTGGCCGTTATTGGTGGGGGTAATTCAGGTATTGAGGCTGCCCTGGATCTGGCGGGTATTGTTAAGTCGGTTACGGTATTTGAATTTTTGCCAGAATTGAAAGCTGATCAGGTACTGATTAATCAGGCATTAGCCCGTGACAATATCACTATTCACAAAAATGTTGTTACTAAAGAAATAATCGCCACCAATGGAAAAGTCAGCAGCCTTCATTATATGGATCGAGACACAGAACAGGTGCATAGTCTGGCGCTTGACGGGGTGTTTGTGCAAATAGGTCTGGTGCCTAACAGCGATTTTGTCGGCGGGATAGTTGAGCGTACGCCCTATGGCGAAATCATTGTGAATGAAAAATGCCAGAGTTCGGAAGAAGGTATTTATGCGTGTGGTGATGTAACTACCGTGCCCTATAAGCAGATTGTTATCGCGATGGGTGAAGGCGCCAAGGCGTCGCTGTCTGCATTCGAATATCTGTTGGCGAAAGGGGCTGAACTGGAATCGCTCTATGGCAAGGAATTTGCGAACCTTGAAGCCGTTTCGTAAAGCGCAGATGCAATAAGTTATCAATTCTTTAGCAAAGGCAGCCAGGGAAGGCGTATTCCTTTAAAGGGTTTAGCTTTTTAGCTCGATAAGCGCATTTTCACGAATCCGGGTGAGTATTTTTAACACTTTTTCCATCTCTTGCTCAGAGCAGTCCACCACGTCTTTATCCAGCTCTGCTACCCGACTTTTCATAAATTGTTTCTTAAGCTCGGTGCCGGCTGGCGTTAAGCTGACAAACACATGGCGGCGATCATCAGTGCCATGCACCCTTTTAACAAAACCTTTTTTAACCAGGCCATCAATCTGGCGGGTGAGTGTCGAGGAATCTTTTACCGACCATTGCCCAAGCTCTGAAATGGTTTGGGTGTTTTTATCCCATAACTGGTTCATTAGTGTGGATTCTTCCGGGGTCAGGTTTACGCCTGCTGATTTTATGCGTTTGGCGCTGACTTGTCGGAGCAAGTTACCGGTTTTGGTAATGTGGTAGGTAAGGGAATCGCTGATATCCATACAAACTGACCTAGATAAACAATACAGAAGTAAGGCTGCCATGTAATTGTAATTGTCAATTAATGGTATTTACAATAGTTGTATTATACATATATTATCGAGTGACTAACGATAAAAATGGTTTATGCAGGAGAGGGGAAACAAAAATGACGATTGAAGCAAAAGCCATCGGTAAAGATTATGGGCTGGGGCCGCATACTTATCCAAGGGGCTGGTTTGTTATCGCGGAAGCAAAAGAGCTGGATAATGGCCCTATTGGCGTTGAATTTTTCGGTAAGGATTTCGCGCTGTATCGTGGTGAAAGCGGCCGGGTAGTGCTGCTTGATGCCTATTGCAAGCATATGGGTACACACCTTGCCAAAAGTAATTCGGCAGCCATTGTGACCAGTGGTAATCAGATTGTGGGGGATTCCATTGTTTGTCCGTACCATGCCTGGAAATATGGCCCTGATGGCACCTTGGAGGATATTCCTTTTGATAATGTCTGCCCCAAGGCGGGCTCGATTGATGCCTATATCGTTAAGGAAGTTATGGGTTGTATTATGATGTGGCACGATCCAGAAGGTGGCGAGCCTGATTTTCCTCCACCGTATCTGCCTGCATGGGATGCGGATAACGTGGTGCATTGGGAACTGGATCATTTGGGTGAGGTTCCACTGCATAACCTGGAAATTCTCGATAATATCTGCGATGTTCGTCATTTGGGGCCAACTCACGGTGCCCCCTGTGAATACTTCGAGAATGAGTTTATTAACGAGGTTGTTATTCAGCGCCAGGGCGGTTTTCTGGATTTGTATCAGGCTCATCTGGATACGGTAACCTGGTATACCGGGCCGGGTATTCTGTTGTCGAAACAAACCTTTGGCGAAGTGGTGATGTTTGAATTTATTGCCGGTACGCCCGTTAAAGATGGTGTGACCAAAGCATGGCACGGTGCCTTATGTTATTCCGCCAATGTCCCCCCCACTGAAGAAGATGTTCAAAATGCCCGCAATCTACAGGCCGGCGTATTGGAAGCATTCGCCACAGATTTTGAGGTGTGGAAGCATAAAAAGCCGGCGACAACGGTGATGCAGACACCAAAAGATGGTAAATTCCTGGCGGTGCGTAAATGGGCGAAGCAGTTCTATATGCCCCGGGAGGATGCCAAAGTCATTCAGGACAAGCTGAATGGCGTGTTGCCTGTCAGGGATTTTCCTCAGCCAACGATGGATGCCCGTAATGAAGGTTTTGAAGACGATTGTTTCAAATCGTTCAGCGGTTAAGTCATATTGTTGATGGCCGTATTTAAAAGCGCTTCTTTTCAGAAGCGCTTTTTTTTTGGGGCTTTTTTATGGCGTTAGTTTCATGGCGCTAATAGTTGATTTCTATCAAGCAAATGAAAATAAACCATTATATCTATAAATGGCTTTAAGTTATGATTCTTCATATTAGCTACTGTTGATGCGGGCTTTACCGTTGGTTGTTACCCGGTGAATGCTGGTGTGCTTTCGATCAATGGTTTTGTAAGCATATTGATAGATAATCATTTTAGAGAGTGAGGAGAGGGCGTATGTCTGAAGAGCAAACAGTCAATTATGGGCCGTTAGCGGGATTAATCGGTGAATGGAAAGGGCAGCGAGGTATTGATGTGGCACCAGAGCCGGATGGTACTGAGCGCAGCCCCTATTATGAAACCATTGTGTTTGAGGCTGCCGGTACGGTTGATAACGCTGAAACCCAGGTGTTGGCAGTGGTTCGTTATCATCAAAAAGTTTTCCGTAAAGAAAACGATCAGCAGTTTCATGATCAGGTGGGTTATATTACCTGGGATAACGCTACCGGAGTGATTACCAATTCATTTGTTATTCCCCGCGGAGTGGGTGTGGTAGCGGGTGGCCAGGTGATTGCCGAAGAAGAAGGAAAGATAGTTATCAGCTTAAACGCTGCCGATGGCGATAAAGACTGGGGGATCAGCCAGGCTCCTTTTATGAGAGATAATGCCCGTTCAGTTTCTTTTAAGCAGAAGATTGAGCTGGCAGGCGATAAAATGGCATACGAAGAGCGTACCCTGCTGGATATTTATGGGCGCGAGTTTGATCATGTTGATAAGAGCCAGCTAACCCGAGTTTCCTGATTAGATCAGGTCAGATCAGAAAAAGGGCAGAATTTTCTGCCCTTTTTTATTATAATGTAATTTAAAATCGGAATAAAATATTCTCTTCTTTTTGTGAAATTTTTCTAATCTAAAAGTTTTTCAAGTATTATAAGTTTCGTAATATATAGAGAATCACTATCATACGAAAGTTTTTATAATAAATATTGTTTGATGATTTTAGTTATCTGTTCTTTGTTGATTTATATGCTTTTGGCTATTGGCTTTTAGCTCTTGGTCTTTAGCACTTAGCTTTTGTAAATCTTACAGATTTAAAGTTTTTAAGCATGATAAATTTATTATACAAAAACAATATGATTACCGAAGATAAATTGCTAAAAGCCAGAGGCTAACGGCTAAAAGCCTCTGGCTTTTATGCTAAAAAAAGGATTGCTTTTTATAAACTTTCAGACGCTAGTGATTTAATAAC
>PDSR01000121.1 GCA_002748575.1 Gammaproteobacteria bacterium | reverse complement strand
AATTCGTAAATAGGTGGCTCTTACAACTTTTGCAAGTTCTTTCGCTATAGCTGATTTTCCAGTTCCCGGAAGCCCAGAAAATATAAAAAGTGTTGGTTTTATCATAGACATTTAACGCCGTGCTCTGGGGCGAACCGAAGCACAGCGTAGGTTTGTCCCTAGCAGCGCCTTGTTAATGTTCGCTTTCTCTGTCATCGATATTTTCTATCAGCACGTCACATGAAGAATAAAAATAGCTTGGCTCGCTAGATTTCATAATGGCCGAATAGCTATTATTAGCCTTATCATTCTTTTTGAACTCATATTTAAATTGCATTGAATGATAAAACTGCTCATCTAGATACAGCTGCATCGGGGGATGCACATCAGACTTTATTGCACTTTTCGCAGCGCTTTCGATAGCAAGAAGTTCAGCAAAAGGAACACCCAAACTATTTAGACAAATATGATTCAGATTCTTCGAAATATGAAGCAAAGGCTCACCGTAGTATTCGTTACTACCTTGAGTGAGCACCGCGTAAATTGATAAATCAAGAACTTCTTTATAAATACGATCAAGCTCTTTTATTACCAGGAGGATTTTTTCAGGTTTATAGGAGCATTTTATGCCCTTATGAAAATATCCAACATCCCAATTAGTTTTTAGTATTAGACTGTCAGCGAAAGAGATGAAAGATATATCGGATTCGATCTCTGCTAGCCTGTCTATTTTTTCTCTTAACTCAATCAGCTTATCTTTTGTGAGGGCATTATCTCTTAGGGCTTCTTTTACCCCGATGGCGTCGATTAGAGCAAATACAGAATACTCTCGAAGATGAAGATGCTCTAGCCAATCATGATCTACGAATATGTACGGTTTTATGTCGTACTGCCAACACCCAATACATGCTTTAAATACATCTCTAGGTAGGCTTATCGAGACTTCATGAAATCGCGTGAAAGTGTTGGGATACCAAGACAAATCAAGAGAGTTGCTATTTATTTTCCTGATGGCGACTGGACTTACATAGCCTACTTCATATGGGTTGCATTCTTCTCGACGAAGCATTTTCTGTAGTGCCTCATCAAATTCCTTAATATAGATTTCACTCATGAGCAAACAATCTCTATCAAGTGGAATCTCTTCAAAAGAGTATTTATCTATATCGTCATCTTCAAACAATGCTCAAATCTCCGACAAGAACATTAACAGCCTGCTAAACACTAAGCTCAAAAAATAAGCCGGAGAACATCCCCAGCTTATTATTTTTACTAACTTTGGCTTAGATGAAAAAACCTGCTTATAAATCTTCCAAACGGTTTGCGCTTTGCGTCATCTTCATGGCTTCATGTTCTTCAAGGTTCAGAAGCTTTTTCACCAGGTCGGTGGCAGAAGGTGTTTCCACATGGCCCAGCAGATGCCGGTAAAGGCTGATCACCTGATTGTGCTGCTTTTCAACGGCATTTATTATCTCCGTAGTATTCCACTGGCTAAGCGGCTTTTCAGAAGTATCAATCATCTGAATAGGGTTGTTGGCCAAAAAGTCATAGCACCAGGTGTTCAGGGCGTTCTCTGAGGTGGTTTCTTCAAACTCGTCCATCACATTTGCCAGTGATTGTTCTTGTTCTGCCAGGTATTCAAGCAGCAGTTGCAACCGAGTGGAATCACTGGTATCACCCAGTTCTTTAAAGGTATTAGACAGCTCCTGGTGAAAACTCTGAGTCCAGGATAAGACATCACGTAAAGTTTTGATCTTCATGTGTTGGTGGCTCCTTTAATAAGCGTGTTATTAATAGATTCCAATACAATGGGGCCTCATGTGTTGCTTAAGATCAATAGTCATGGCCAAATATTGGTGATTATATTTCAGAAAAGCGCAATAGGTTTGATAGCTTGGGGTTTGGCTTTTTAGCAGGGCGGTAAAGCAGTGCCATTTTGCCAATCATTTGAGCGTTGATAGCGCCGGTGGTTTCGCAAATAGATTCAACGATGGCGGCTTTGGTTTCGCGATCCAGCACTGCAAGTTTTACTTTGATCAGTTCATGATCTTCCAGTGCTCGTTCCAGCTCGTTCATAACACCCTCTGTTAAGCCAGCCTCAGCCACCATAACAACGGGTTTTAAATGGTGACCAATTTTGCGGAAACGTTTTTTCTGATCTTGAGTTAATGCCATAGTAATAGATTCATATAAAATGTAGCTGATTGAGGCAAGAGATTTTACCCTTAAACCAATATGAACACTAATTGAATTGAGCAGGCGGAATATCCCGGGGGAATATCGGTGCGATCCAAAACAAGCAAACGCTGGCTAAAAGAGCATTTCGATGACCAATATGTACAAAAAGCTCAGGCTGATGGCTATCGTTCTCGTGCGGCTTATAAGCTGTTGGAAATTCAGGAAAAAGACAAGCTGATCAAGCCAGGAATGACGGTGGTGGATTTAGGCGCTGCCCCCGGTGGCTGGACGCAGATTGCAGCTAAATTGGTGGGTGATCACGGCTTTGTGCTGGCTTCTGACATATTAGAAATGGATCCGGTAGCGGGTGTAGAAATTGTGCAGGGTGATTTTCGGGAAGAATCTGTGTATCAGGAAATATTAAATAAATTGGAATCTCGCAAGGTAGACCTTGTAATCTCGGATATGGCCCCCAATATGAGTGGTATGAAGTCCGTAGATCAGCCTAAAGCCATGTATTTAGTGGAATTGGCGTTGGAGATGTGCGATCAAGTATTGGCTCCTGGCGGCAGTTTGCTGGTTAAGGTGTTTCAGGGGGCAGGTTTCCAAGAATATCGTGGCGAACTTCAAAAACGTTTTAAGGTCTTGCTGACACGAAAGCCCCAGGCATCGAGAGCACGCTCCAAGGAGTTGTACTTGCTGGCAAAAGGGTTCAAATAGCCGTGCGTGCCAATAGAAAAAAAGGTATTGCCTGGTTAATCGCTATAATGTGTAATTAATGTGTAGTAAGGTAGCAAAATAGCCGTTTTTCTAATCTCATTAGTCAGCGGTATAATAATAGTATTTGGATATACGAGGGAAATCCCTTGAACGACATGGCAAAAAACCTAATTTTATGGGTGGTTATCGCGATTGTTTTGCTAACCGTCTTTAGTAATTTCAGTGCGCAGTCCGGGCCCCATTCGCTGAGCTATTCAGACTTTATCAGTCATGTGACCGATAAACAGATTGATAAGGTCACCATTGATGGTTCATCGATTCAGGGTCTAACCAAAAGCGGTAAAAGCTTCCAGGTTGTATTACCTCCGGTGACAGATATTGATCTGCTGCCTACCCTTATCGAAAATGATGTGGTTATCGATGGTCGCCAGCCTGAAAAGCAAAGCCTTTGGGTGCAACTGTTGGTGGCGTGCTTCCCGATTCTGCTGATTGTATTGGTTTTCATGTTCTTTATGCGCCAGATGCAGGGTGGTGCCGGTGGTAAGGGTGGCCCGATGACCTTTGGTAAGAGCCGCGCTAGATTGCTTAGTGAAGATCAGATTAAAACGACGTTTGCAGATGTTGCCGGTTGTGATGAAGCCAAAGAAGAAGTGAAAGAACTGGTGGATTTTCTTCGTGATCCCGGTAAATTTCAGCGCCTGGGCGGTAAAATTCCCCGTGGTGTATTAATGGTGGGCCAGCCTGGTACTGGTAAAACGTTGTTGGCGAAAGCGATTGCCGGTGAAGCAAAAGTGCCGTTTTTTACCATATCGGGTTCTGACTTTGTTGAAATGTTCGTGGGTGTTGGTGCGTCTCGAGTGCGCGATATGTTCGAGCAGGCCAAAAAACAGGCGCCGTGTATCGTATTTATTGATGAGATTGACGCGGTAGGCCGTTCCCGCGGCGCTGGCCTGGGCGGTGGCCACGATGAGCGTGAACAAACCCTTAACCAGTTACTGGTAGAAATGGATGGCTTCGAAGCGAACGATGGGGTTATTGTGATTGCTGCTACAAACCGCCCCGATGTGCTGGATTCGGCATTATTGCGTCCAGGCCGTTTCGACCGCCAGGTTGTGGTTCCCGCGCCGGATATTCGTGGCCGCGAGCAAATCTTAAAAGTTCATATGCGTAAAGTGCCGCTGGGCGACGATGTGAATCCATCGATCATTGCCCGTGGTACCCCGGGAATGTCGGGAGCAGATTTGGCGAACCTGGTGAACGAGGCAGCACTGTTTGCAGCGAGGGCTAACAAGCGGTTTGTCGGCATGAATGAGTTCGAGCTGGCAAAAGATAAGATATTCATGGGTGCAGAACGCAAGTCCATGGTAATGTCTGACGAAGAAAAACTGTGTACGGCCTGGCACGAAGCAGGCCATGCCATTGTTGGTAAAATGATTCCAGGCCATGACCCTGTGCATAAGGTTACCATTATTCCCCGTGGTCGGGCATTGGGTGTTACCTTCTATCTGCCAGAAAAAGACCAGTATGGCCATAGCCGTGCCTGGTATGAAGGGCGCATTGCCAGTGCGTTTGGCGGGCGTATTGCAGAGTTCATGCTCAATGGTCACGATGGTATTACCACGGGTGCTTCTCAGGATATTAAAGTGGCCACATCCATGGCACGCAACATGGTGACCCAGTGGGGGTTCTCGGATAAGCTCGGCCCGGTTTCCTATGAAGAGGAAGAAGGTGAAGTGTTTCTCGGGCGCACCATGAATCAGCGTAAGCCGGTATCAGAAACAACTGCCCAGGAAATAGACAGTGAAATTCGCGCTATTATAGATCGCTGTTACGATCATGCTGAAACCATTCTGAAAGAGCAGGAAGACAAGCTTAAATTAATGGTTGATGCGTTGATGCTTTATGAAACGATCGACGCGGCACAAATTGATGACATTATGGAAGGCAAGAAGCCTCGCCCACCGAAAGACTGGGTAGACCCACAAGGCCCGGAAGGTGGCAGCCCTGTGACTGACGATGAAAATCGGAAGGAAGGCGATGCTCCTGACAAAGGCTCGATCGGCGGCCCGGCCAATACACACTAAGAGGCGCTAAATGAGTGCAGCGCGAACCCTGGTGTGCGGCGAGCAACAACTAGATCTAAGCAAGCCCCATGTGATGGGTGTTCTGAATGTGACCCCCGATTCGTTTTCCGACGGGGGTCATTTTGTTTCAATGGATATGGCCGTCGAACATGCTTTGCGCATGGAGGATGCCGGCGCTACTTTTATTGATGTTGGGGGCGAATCAACTCGCCCCGGCGCAGACCCTGTTTCTCTTGAGCAGGAACTTGCTCGCACTATTCCGGTGATTGAGGCGGTAGCAGCCAGAACTGACTGCCTTGTTTCCATTGATTCCAGCACACCGCAGGTATTTTTGGAGGCTGCGCAAGCGGGCGCTCATCTGATTAATGATGTGCGAGCTTTGCAGCGCGAAGGAGCATTACAGGCGGCTGCACAAACAGGGTTGCCTGTGTGTTTAATGCATATGCAGGGTGAACCTAAACATATGCAGGACAATCCCAGTTATACTGATGTCATTGATGATGTGATAGCGTTTTTAAAACAGCGAATAGCAGCCTGTGATTCAGCAGGTATTGCAGCGGGTAAGGTTCTGGTTGATCCTGGTTTTGGTTTTGGTAAAACCCTGGTGCAGAATCTACAGTTGCTCCATTATTTAGATAGATTTCATGTGTTAAACAAGCCGTTGTTAGTTGGTATGTCACGCAAATCCATGGTGGGCACTATTACGGGCAAGCCGGTTAGTCAGCGGTTGTCTGGAAGCTTGGCTTTGGCCGTTATGGCTTATGAGCGGGGTGCATCCATTATTCGTGTGCATGATGTAGAAGAAACTGTGGATGCTCTTAAAGTGGTATCCGCTGCACTGGCAGCTGGCAAACAGAGATAAGGCAAAAGAAAATGGCTAAGAAGTATTTCGGAACCGATGGTATTCGGGGCAAAGTGGGTCAACATCCTATCACTCCCGAGTTTATGCTCAAGTTGGGCTGGGCAGCAGGTAAGGTTTTTTCTGAAAAAGGCCAGACCAAAATGCTGATTGGTAAAGATACCCGCATATCTGGTTATATGTTTGAGTCGGCTTTGGAGGCAGGACTGTCGGCAGCGGGTGTTGATACCCTGTTGCTTGGGCCTATGCCGACACCAGCGGTGGCTTATCTGGCGCGAACATTTCGTGATGCAGCGGGCATTGTTATCAGTGCGTCGCATAACCCCTTCCACGACAATGGCATTAAGTTTTTCTCGACCGAAGGCACCAAATTGCCAGATGATGTTGAGCATGCCATTGAGGCCTACCTTGAGCAGCCCATGGATATGGTGTCGTCGGCCCATATCGGTAAAACCCGCCGTGTTGAAGATGCCCGTGGCCGTTATATTGAGTTCTGTAAAAGCTCAGTTTCAAGAAACCTGAACCTTAAAGGGCTGAAAATAGTTGTCGACTGTGCCAATGGTGCGACTTATTCAATGGCACCCTATGTATTTGAAGAGCTGGGGGCAAGTGTTGTTCGCTTACATTGTGCGCCCAATGGCCTGAATATTAACCTGGAGTGTGGCTCAACCCATATTCAGTCACTGCAAAGTGCGGTGTTGGCACAAGGTGCTGATATAGGCATTGCCTTCGATGGCGATGGTGATCGTGTCATTATGGTGGATCACAAAGGCGATGAAGTGGATGGTGACGAGCTGCTCTATATTATGTGTCAGGGCAGGCATCATCAGGGGGAAATGACCGGCGGAGTTGTGGGTACACTAATGACCAACTACGGCTTTGAGCTTGCACTGCGAGAAATGGGGATTGATTTTGTCCGCGCCAATGTAGGCGACCGTTATGTGATGGAGCAACTGAAAAATAACGGCTGGCAGCTGGGTGGTGAGTCTTCAGGGCATTTAGTGTGCCTTGATAAAACCACCACGGGTGATGGTATTGTTTCTGCGTTGCAAGTGGTTGAGGCGATGGTGCAACAGGGAAAAAGCTTATCTGAACTTAAAAAAGGTATGGCTAAGTTGCCACAAACCATGATTAACGTACGTTTGAAAGAAAAAGTTGACCTGTCGAGCCATGAAAAAGTAATGGCCGCTTCAGCTGAAGTGGAAAATCAGCTGGCAGGTCGGGGTCGGGTTTTGTTGCGCCCCAGTGGTACCGAGCCGCTGATCAGGGTAATGGTGGAAGGCGACGATGCTGAAGAAGTGGCCGACCTGTGTGCTCAGCTTGCTTCGGTGGTTGAATCCCTGGTTGAAGAATAGTCGCGGCTTGTACATTGGCGGTGTCTCCGCTAACATTGCCGCCTTGCGGAAAATGAGGTAAATCCATGCGTAAACCTGTGGTCGCCGGTAATTGGAAAATGAACGGTACTCGCAGCTCGGTTGATGAGTTGATGTCGGGTATCAAAAGTCAGTTGACTGATAGTAAAGCTGTAGATGTGATTGTTTGCCCACCAGCAATTTTTATACCTCAGGCACTTTCCAGTGCTGAAGGTACCTGTTTGCAGGTGGGTGCACAGAATGCTGCATCCACTGAAAAAGGAGCCTTTACGGGTGAAATATCGCCGATGTTTCTGGCTGATTTTGGATGCTCCCATGTTATTCTTGGCCACTCCGAACGCCGCCAGTTGTTTGCTGAAACCAGCGAGCAGGTAGCTGCCAAGTTTGAACTGGCTCAGTCATGTTCATTGGTGCCTGTCTTGTGTGTGGGTGAAACCCAGGAACAGCGAGAGCAGAGCGAAACCTTTAATGTGGTCAGTGAACAGTTGCTGGCAGTGATCGACCGTGTCGGTGTGCAGGCTTTTTCCAACGCTATCGTTGCTTATGAGCCTGTCTGGGCTATTGGTACCGGATTAACAGCAACACCTGAACAGGCGCAGCAGGTTCATCACGATATACGTGAGCTGTTTGCGCAAAAAGATCAGCAGGTGGCTGATCAATTACGTATTTTATACGGCGGCAGCGTTAAGGCTTCTAATGCAAAAACCTTGTTTGAATGTCCTGATATTGATGGTGGTTTGATCGGCGGTGCGTCGCTGGATGCCACGGAGTTTGTAGCGATTTGCCAAGCGGCACTTTAATAATTGGAAATAAAAATGATTGAAATAGCATTGTTGATTGGACTTGTAGTTGTAGCTTTTGCAGTGGTGGGCCTGGTGCTGCTCCAGCAGGGCAAGGGCGCAGATATGGGGGCTTCCTTTGGTTCAGGTGCTTCCCAGACTCTGTTCGGTAGTCAGGGCTCTGGCAACTTTCTTACTCGTTCAACCTGGATTCTGGCTTTCGTGTTTTTTGCGTTATGTCTGGGCTTGGCAATGATCGCCCGTGATAAGGCGGAATCTGCTGGTCGTATTGATTTTGAACAACAGGAAGTGGTTGAAGTGCCACAAGCTCCAGCTGTTGAATCGGAAATTCCGGCCGTTGCTGATGACGCAGCGGTATCTGATGTGCCTGTGGTTGAAGAAGATATGGTTTCAGATATTCCTGCTGAAGATGCTTCTGTGGCGGAAGAGCCAGCGGGTGAATCCCAGTAAAAATTATTTTCGGAATCGTTCACTGAAATACTGAATACGCATAATTTTCTGGATCTTTTAATTTAATCTGTTAAATTATGCGTCCCTTGCCGAAGTGGTGGAATTGGTAGACACGCTATCTTGAGGGGGTAGTGGCCCTTGGTCGTGCCGGTTCAAGTCCGGCCTTCGGCACCAAAGCTTGGTTTTCCTGGTGTGTGTTGTTGGGAATCTTCATTAAATGTCAATTCAGTTTCAATAATTTATAGAAGTTGTTGACATTAAAGAAACTTTCCCGTATAGTACGCGCCTTGTCGATGCGGGGTGGAGCAGCCTGGTAGCTCGTCGGGCTCATAACCCGAAGGTCGTTGGTTCAAATCCAGCCCCCGCTACCAAATTAAAAACGGTCTGTAAATTTAATTTACAGACCGTTTTTTTTGCCATTTTTTACTGTCTGAAGAAGCCTGGTTACAGGCTCTAATGACAGGCTTCTAACGCTGCCGCCGCTAATGCGGTGTCACCTGTAAGCGGCTGGGCTGTTTTGTCGTTGGCTGTTTTAACTATCGATCCTGAAGCAAATCGGCCGGTGTAACCGGTTACTTCAGCCGTTGTGTAGGTTTTTTTGCCGCAGTCCACAGTAACCTGTATTCGTGCAGAATTTGCTGTCTGGTTCGGTGTTTTGTAGTTAACGATTGCCTCGAATTTACTGCTGCCTTGTAAGCCGAGCAGGTGACTGCGGTCGGTGAACACATCCATATTCCTATCGCTGTAATGCAGCATTTTACCCAGTTTGTAGTCTTCCAGTGGAGCTTCGCCTTCAGCATATTGCATCAGCGCACTTTCCCCCACAATAAACTGTAGCGGGGTGCCAGTATCGACTGTTATTGCAATAGCCCCGCCGTCTTTAATCCAGCGGGCGGAGGCGGTCAGCTCGGAAACCAGTTCATCGGTGCCTCGGTAAATATCAAATAGCTCGGCTTGGGTGGATTCACCTTTTTGTTTTAGTTGCAGCCAGCGATCTATTTGCGGGCAACTGGCGCAGGGTATCGCGCCATAGTAATAGCCATCCCAATCCAGGCTGTTGCGAGACGAATGCTCATCGGTCATCGTTGTGGGCGGTTCAGAATCAGGCCCCGCTGTGATACAGGTTTCGGGAATATCGTTGGTCCATTTTTTGATTTCGAACGCCTCCACAACACCATCATAGTCGGCGGCAAAGCCATCTGCTGCTGCGGGTAGCAGCATCAACTGCATTTCTGCATAAATACCCTGATAAGGGCTTTTTAGTTGTTTGGCTTTAGCCAGGCTGGCGTCCCTGAGTGGATCTAATACGGTTTTCTGACTGGTGATCCAGTAATCTTTTTTAACATTGCAAGGGGTGAAGGATTCAACCTCGTGGCCGTAGGTGTATACACCGGCAACTGGAGTTGTTGGGTCTGCGCTGCCCCAAGGTTGCACCATTCTGTACATCAAGGGTTCTTCAGCAAGGTATTCAATGGTTAGAGTCTGGCCAGCCTTTGGCAGGTAGGTTAAGCCGAATACATTGTGAACGATGGGGCCAGCAATGGGCTCCCCTGCTGCGTTCACGGCTTTGCTACCGGTTGCGGGGTAAGACAGGGTATAGGCATACATGCCTTCACTCACTTGTGCCACTGACTTAATCGTGGCTTCCGCTTGCAGCCATTTTGGCTGTTGTTGTTCCGTTTGTTGTTGTGCTGATTGTTTCGTTTGTTGCGCTGTTGGCTTTGTTGATTCCGGTTGATTGCACCCTGCCATTTGCGAAGCCAGCAGTGCTATCAATGCGCCTTGGAAAATTTTAATCATGGAATGCCCTTTGGGGTTTTAGTTCGTTGAGTCAGGGTGTGCCGCGGCTTTTGTCGTGAGTGCCTTGTATGTTATAAGAATGTGCCTGTATGAGGAATATCAATGATGATGAAAAAATGTGTTGCTGTGGTTGTTGGTTTGCTGTTGTCGGGGGCTGCGCTTGCTGAAGATTTAACCTCCACTCAGGCATATGCCTGCAACGATGGTTCAGAAATGGCGGCAGCCTATATTTCCACCGATGCAGGCAATGCCTATGCGGTGTTAATGATTGATGGCCGGCTGCACATCGCTGAAATTGCAGTCAGTGCTTCCGGGGCGCGTTATATTACTGCAAAAGATGGTGGCTATTCCTGGCATGTAAAACGTGGTCGGGGGCTTTTGTCTAAAACCCAGGGCGGCAAAGATGTTCAGGAAGGCACTTTGTCTTGCCGCGCAGTATCCGGTGAGCCGCCGCGTGAGTGTTCGTTTACTGTGAATG
>PDSR01000117.1 GCA_002748575.1 Gammaproteobacteria bacterium | reverse complement strand
TTGCTATAGGGGCATTGCCCTCACCGGACATCACTTGTGAAGACACCGACAACACATCAACCGTTCTTGGGCTGGCAACAGTAACATGATAATCAGCCTCAAAGCCTTCAAAACCACGCTCATCAACAGCCCGCACGGCCAATCTGAAATCACCTGCGTTCAATTCAGGTACAGAAAACTCATTGGATGTAACGCCTTTTTCCATCGCTAAACTTTCAAAGAAAATGCCTTTTTTATACACCTGCACCCGGTAGGAAGCTGCTCCGCTAACCTTTTGCCAATGCAGTTTCCAAGGGAAAGCACGGATAGTTTCAGGAAGCAGAGCGGGAAAAACAGGCGCTGGTAACAGCTTTATGGGTTCAGAGGGTTTTTTGCCAGCCACTGCTTTTAAGGCATAACCAGCAGCCAACGATTGCTCTCCGCCATCGTTGGCAACACCCACATTACCTTCAAGCACTTCGGTACGCATTTGTGGTGGCTGAACATCTTCACTGACTACTCTGAATTCAGTTCCCCTTACCGCAGCTACCGCTGCCGGGGTAAGAATTTTATATCGTGATCCTGGCCCCTTCGCTGGTTTGACTTTCGCTTTAGCACGACCCCTGTTAAGCCGCACTCTTGTATCAACCATACCACTTTCGCCATACATGGAAAGCGTATCAAATATCACTTCCGAGTCAGGCACCACAATCAAGATGGATTCATCAGCAAACTGCAAAGTAACACTGCCATCAGCGGTGATAATTTTATCACCTACCAGAATCTGAGCGCTTTTCTCTAACTGAACAGGTTCATTGCTGCCTGCTTTGATGTATTGAGTATCACCGCGCACTGATAGCACCTTGACGGAGGCGGGTAACACTTTTAGCCAGGAAATAGGTAAATACAAACGGGTGCCTGGCCTGATATGCTTGGGCTGACTTACCTTGTTACGTTTTGCTATCTTTTGCCAGCAGTCAGGAGCCGCGATATACCTGGCACACAGATCCCATAAAGTATCCCCCGGTCGAAAGGTGTACTGCCATTCTTCAGCATAAAGGTTGGGTGAGGCTAAACAGACAATCAATGCCAACAATGTTTTTTTTAATAAAGACATGACAAGGCTTTCCAGAAATATTATTCACTATCTATGGTTTCCAGCCGATAACCGTGCTGATAAACCGTTTTGATTCTATAACCATTATCGGGATTGATTTTTAAAGATTTGCGAATACGGCTGATGTGTACATCAACCGTTCTGGTATTCACATCAGCAGTCACACCCCAAATGGTAACCAGAAGATGTTTGCGGGATAGCACTCGCCCTACATTAGTAAACAAACAGACAGCAAGATCAAAGTCTTTTTCAGTCAGATTGATCAATTCTTCATCGAAAAAAGCTTCACGTGCCGATAGATCGAAGCGGTACGGGCCTGATTCAAATACCTCCTTCTTATAGCCTGATATGCCGGCCCGACGAGCCAATGCGGAAACCCTGGCATTCAGTTCTGCCTGACGAACCGGTTTCACCATATAATCATCAGCACCAGCTTCTAACGCTTTTACGACGTCTTCTTCAGCATCTCGCTGGGTACAGAAAAGAACCGGAATATCCAGATTAATAGAAAGGCGCAGTGATTGGAGTACTTCCAAACCTGTAATATCAGGTAATTCCCAGTCAAGCAGCAATAAATCGAAAGCACCCGACTTAACTTCCTGAATAAATTCGGCACCCCTGTCAAAGTGACTGCACTGGTACCCGCCTTCTTCAAGCCATTGTTTCACCATAGCGGCTTGTTGTGGATCGTCTTCCAAATACCCTATGTGCACCATTTACCCCCAACTCTTCGTTCAAACACCTTAGAGTTTAACCGGAACCCATAGATAAACAAACCCCTTAAGCCGTTAAGGTTTTATCAAACCCGAAAAGCCAACCATTCAATACGGATACTGACAGCTCTTGCTGTTCGCTCCAACTCAAACAGCTCGCCCTGATGGGTATTAAGCGCTTTTTTTAATGCCAGCATCTCGCTTTTCAGGTCGGGAGGCATGTTACTGGCACTATCAGATTGACGTCGGTTACCAGCACAGATATCCAACCATACACAGTGATCAGATATAAAAGGACCAGGAAATATCTCTAACCCTACATATTCGAAGGATTCAAACAACGATAACATCAGTACCATTAATGCTTTTTTCGTCTCCGCCCAGTTCAAAAGCACTTTATAGTCACTGTCGTTTTTTTGCCAATGAAGATACACACCCTGGTTTCTGGCTATAGTTTGCAAGCTGCCAACTATATCAGATACCACTTTATTGGCATCATGCGCTTCCACGCTGACAACTGTTGACTGATACAGGCTACCAACACTGTGCAGATTATTCTGTCTTTGATACAAGTGCTGCGCCTTTTTCACTGTTTTATCAAAATGAATTGATGTGATTTCGGAAGGTAAAACAACCTCTGAACAAATATTTTCCAATACTATATCGTGAACATTTTCTGTCTGTGTTAACCCTATAAGCGGTATGTATTCGGAAAGTTTTTTGATAAGCAGTTTATCTGCCGCATCGACAAATTCTGCCCCTACCAAAATACAAGCGCTGTAATCTTTTAGCAGGCCGACACGAGCGAGCACTTCTATTTGCTCAATAAGATAGTAACTGGCGAAGTAATCTGTTTCACTGGCGGCTAACAAATTCAGACCCCACTGCCAGTCGTTCGGGCATTGAGCCAACACCAGCACATTGGGCGGCTGCTGTTGTTTTTGTAAAAATGATTTAAAATTGCCCAAGATAATCACCCTGTTTCTCAGAATCATGCCCTGTTGTTCAGGAGCGATTGTATGGCAATAATTTGGAATTGATAGCGCCAGCCAAAGGGTTTTACGCTGTTTTTACAAAGCGTCCATCAAATGTAAAAACAGCGTAAAATTCAGGGATGTCAGGCCGTATAAGGAAATACTGTGTTTTAGGCGGTTCTTTCTATATCATCAACAACCCTGCCAGTATCAGGGCCATTAACTGTCTGTAATGCAAGAGAACCTTTCATGTACAAATTGAAATTCAAAACTCCCCAGGGCTGGGTTGATACCGTGATGGCTGATTTTGATCGCTTCCTGCTGGATCACGCTTCCTGCGAAAAAAAAGCCTCGGCAATGGCCATGACGTTAATATCTCACTACCCTGACCGAACAGCACTTGTACAAGCCTTGGCCGAACTTGCAGTTGAAGAACTTGTACACTTCAAAGAAGTGGTCAAACACATTATGGCGCGAAACTTAACCTTAGCGGCTGACGAAAAAGACCCATATGTCACTCAGTTGTTAAAAGCCCAGCGCAAAGGCTCGGATTGGTATTTTTTAGATCGCTTGCTGATAGCCAGTATTGTGGAATCCCGCGGCCATGAACGTTTTGGCCTGGTAGCCGAAGCATTGGAACCAGGGCCGCTGAAAAAGTTTTACAAAGCCATTACAGCTTCAGAAGGCCGGCATCTGGATCTGTTTGAAAATCTGGCAAAAACTTATTTTTCAGAAGAACAAGTCTCTCAGCGCCTGGAAGAATTGCTGGATCTGGAAGCAGAAATCGTTGCGAACCTGCCTTTTAGAGCTGCGCTTCATTAAGGCATTAGCCAACATTAAAAACAGTGAGTCCGAACAGCAAAGCCGTTACAAAATATATAAAAGGTTACAGCTCGCTATCGTTGGCAGCGTATCAGCAGCTCGGTGATACGTTATCGGCACAGCGTTATCAGCAAGCCGTTGTCATTCCGGTGTTTAACGAAACACCGGAATTTATTGATCGCTTGCAAAAGCTGCCCGCTACGGGAAAAACACTGCTGATTCTGGTAGTCAACTGCCCAGCTTATAGCGATCCTGCAGCCAGAACCCATACACAGTTTTTTATTAATCACCTGCACCAGCAACTTACCACACAACGTATATTTAAGGGCGCTGCTTTTGGCCAGGCCCACAGCATGTTAGATGTGTTATTACTGGATATCACTATACCCACGCCACCACTGCTCAACAGTGCCATAAAAAGTGGAGTTGGCTTTGCCCGTAAAGTGGGTATGGATGTGTCGCTACACCTGTGGCATCAGGGCATGATAACCAGCCCCTGGATTTACAACACCGATGCCGATGCATTCTGGACATCTCAATACCTTACTTTCAGCAAACAAACGTTTACTAGCGAAGGGGCTATTGTGCTGCCCTTCAGCCATCAACAAACTGAACACAGCCCGCTGCTGTCAGAGGCCGCAGCTTGCTATGATGCATCGTTACGCTATTACGTGCTCGGTTTGCGCTGGGCAAAATCTCCCTGGGCCTATCACACCATTGGCAGCACCCTGTTGATTCATGCCGAAAGTTACGCACAAACGCGGGGCTTTCCTGTTCGTGAAGCCGGTGAAGACTTTTATTTATTGAATAAAGTCGCTAAAACCGGCCGCATCTATTGCCCGCAAGAGCCCCATTTACAACTAAGTGATCGCGCCAGTAATCGCGTTCCATTTGGTACCGGCCCTGCTGTTCGCAACATTGCAAACCAGACAAATAACGAGCAGCAGTTTTTATTGTATCACCCTGACTGTTTTACCTTGCTCAAACACTGGCATTGCATGATTCCGGCACTGTTTAATAACGAGCTATCGGCAGTGCGCAGCAATCCGGTTAAAACATTGATAAACAACCCGCAGGAAATTATTTTCAGAGACTATCTATGGCAAGGGTTAAGCGCCCTTGGGCTGAACAAGGCGCTGCTGCATGCCAAAAAGCAAAGCAAATCAACCGCACAGTTTTCACAGCACCTGTGGCAATGGTTCGACGGATTCCGCACTTTAAAGCTCATTCACTGGCTGCGGGAACACTGCCTGGCATCTATCAGCTATCAACAATGGAAAAGTTGTTTTCAACAACAACAGATTCCCTTTCTTAACGCTGCAAGCAGCGACTTAAGCTCCCCCGTTGACGTCTGCCGGCATTTACAACAACTGGAAAACAGTACCCTGCCTTTTAAAGGTGGCTTACTTTAACGGGGCGGCGCGTGTAAACACCCATTGATTGCCTTCCGACATGGCATTGTTAAACTGATAACCTTCCAGATCAAACTGTTTCAGATCATCAACATCAGTTATTTTATTCATAGCTGCATACGCTACCATTAAACCTCGGGCCTTTTTCGCATAAAAGCTGATGATTTTATACTGGCCATTTTTTTCATCTTTAAAAACAGGCGTCACAATGCGAGCATTTAAATCTTTCGGTTTAACGGATTTAAAATATTCATTTGATGCCAGATTTACCAATATAGCCTCGCCTTTTTGTTTTTTTAGCTGGGCGTTTAATTCAGCCGTTATTTTATTGCCCCAGAATTGGTACAGATCTTTACCTTGAGGATTTTTTAATCCGGTACCCATTTCTAAACGATAGGGTTGAATCAAATCCAAAGGACGCAGCAAGCCATACAACCCTGATAAAATACGCAGGTGTTTTTGCACATAGGTGAATTCCGGGCGACTGAAAGATTCAGCATCAATACCTGTATACACATCACCTTTGAATGCCAGCAACGCCTGTTTAGCATTGCTCGTATCAAATGGCTGTTGCCAATCCTGATAACGGGCCACATTCAACCCGGCCAGTTTATCACTGAGTTTCATCAACTTTGCCATTTGTTGAGGCGAATACTCCCGCAATACTTCAACAAGCTGCCCGGCTTCTTCGAGAAAATCCGGTTGAGTGTTGGTTTGGGTTTTGCTCGGGGTTTCAAAATCAAGAGTTTTAGCAGGCGATATCACCATTAACATGAAAAAAGTAACTCCTCAGTAACTGTGCCCGGATAATGGCTGTCTATTTTGTCACAGCATCATAGTAAACGTACAGACCATTGATTAAGATGCAATAGTTTAAAAACAACCGGCAAACCCGACCCGTTAAAGAGAAGTGAATGGAAGAAACCGTTCCTATTGAACCAGCATCCACCCTGGTGCTCATTCGAGACAGCAAGCAGGGGCCACAGGTACTAATGCAACAACGTAGTCACCATGCGGTGTTTGTTGGTGGTGCCTGGGTGTTTCCTGGCGGCAAGCTGGATGCCGATGACAGCCTGGAAGATTGGCAACCTTTAATACCCGCTCTTTCCGAGACTACTGCCCACGCTATTTTGCACCTGGAAAATGCCAGCAGCCCCTGTAATATTGATCAGATTCACCCCCACGAAGCAGCCCATACGGCAAATGTTTCAGCGTTGGCTTACTGGGTTGCCGTGCTGCGAGAAGCCTATGAAGAAGCCGGGCTGCTGCTCACCGAGCAGCCGGTAGCTCAAACCCAGCGGGATCTTTGGCGAGCGGCACTGCTGGCAGATAAACTTTCCTGGTTGCAACTGATCAAAGATAACAACCTGTCGTTAGCAATTAACGGGATTCACTATCTAAGCCGCTGGGTAACGCCCCCGGGAAATCCACGCCGCTACGATACCCGCTTTTTTATTGGTGTAGCCCCTGCTGATCAAACACCCAGCCATGAAAATCATGAAGCAATCCAGACTCAATGGATCACGCCGGAAGAGGCACTGGCAGCGCACGCCAGAAGCGAAAAAGTGCTAATATTCCCAACCATTGTTACCTTACAGGCAATGTGTGGGCATGATTGCTGCGATGCTTTGATTGCTGATGTGCTGAATCACTTTCACCGCACTTAATACGTTGTATTTGAACAAGAGTATTGGTTAATGTCTCAATTTGAACCTGGCAAACTTATCAAACTGTCGCGCCTGACCCATCGCATTGTGGCACCCAATGCCGGCCCCATGACCGGCCCGGGTACCAACACTTATCTGGTTGGCCACAAACAACTGGCAGTTATTGATCCCGGTCCGAATAACGCCAGCCATATTGAGGCTATTCTAAAAGGGGCTGATGCCATTAAGGGTTCTATCCAATGGATTTTATGCACCCACACTCACCCCGATCACTCCCCGGGCTGCATTGCACTGCAAGCGGAAACCGGGGCAAGTACCTATGGGCAACCCGCGCCTGCAGGGCAAAGTCAGGACCGCGACTTTAAACCACAAAACATCTGGCAAGACCACGAAAAGCTCCGGTGTGATGAGTTTTCCCTGCGAGCCCTGCACACCCCCGGCCATGCATCTAATCATTGGTGCTACCTGCTGGAAGACGAAAACCTGCTATTTAGCGGCGACCACATCATGAACGGCTCAACCGTGGTGATTGCACCGCCGGATGGCAACATGATGGATTACTTAAACTCGCTGCATAAACTGAAACCGGAGGCTATCGACCATATCGCCCCTGGCCACGGTGATATAATGAATAATCCGCAAGATGTTATTGAAGAAACTATTCAGCATCGCCTGATGCGGGAAAACAAAACCCTGGAAAAACTGGAAAAGCTGCAAGCCGCTGATTTAGACGAACTGGTGACCGAAGTGTACGATGAAGTGCCCGTTTTTCTGCATCCACTGGCGAAGCGCTCACTTGCCGCACACCTGGAAAAACTGCAAGCCGAAGGCCGTATCCGACAAACCCATCTGCAATGGAGCATTACTTAACAATGAAAGCGGTATTTTTAGATGCCCTGAGCATGGGTAACGATTTAGACCTTGCCACACTGGAGCAATCTGTCGAACAGATATGCTGTTATGATCACTCCTCACCGCAGCAGGTGGTGGAACGGATCGGTAACGCCGATGTGGTTATTGTAAATAAAGTCGTGATCGACGATAACATCATGGCCCAATGCCCCAATCTGAAGCTTATTGCAGTAACTGCAACAGGCACTAACAATATTGATCTGGATGCTGCAAAAACACGCAATATACGGGTCTGCAATGCTATTCGCTATGGCCGGTCTGCCCTGATGCAGCACAATTTCGCGCTGTTGCTTTCACTGGCCAGCAATTTGTTCGCCTATGTAGAGGATGTTCGCAGCGGCAAGTGGCAATCAGCTCAGCAATTTTGCCTGATGGATCACCCCATTATGGAGCTTGCAGGTAAAACCATAGGCATTATCGGCTACGGCGATTTAGGCCAGGGTATGGCTGAAATGGCCCGCGCTTTCGACATGAAAGTACTGATTGCTGCCAGACCAGGCACCCACCCAGACAGCACCGACCGTGTTCCGTTGCAAACACTACTGCCACAAGTGGATGTGCTCTCTATTCACTGCCTGTTAAGCCCTGAAAGCAAAAACCTGATTACTAAAACAGAATTGCAACAAATGAAAAACAGCGCACTGTTGTTGAATACTGCCCGCGGGGGAATCGTAAACGAAACAGATTTATTAACCGCTGTTAAAGAAGGGGTTATTGCTGGCGCAGGCATTGATGTGCTTTCAGAAGAACCACCCAGAAATGGCAACCCGTTACTCGACGAAGCACTGCCTAACCTGCTGGTTACGCCCCACTGTGCCTGGGCCAGCCGCGAAGCCAGACAACGCATTCTGGACATAACTGCTGCCAGCATTACCGGGTTTGGCAACGGCCAGCTGGAGCGCTGGGTGGTTTAACACTAAACAGCTTAACCTTTAGGGGAACCTGCCAATCTTGGCGACCAGGCTATTTTCTCCCCCGTGGTTTAGGCCCTTTGCTGCCCGGTGGCTTTTTCTTTGGGCGGGCTTTTTTCCAGCCCATGGCTTTTTTAAACTGTTTTTCCAATGCCTTTTCCCGCTGATCTTTGCGCTTTTGCACCACCCGGGCTTTTGCTTTGGAAAAATCTACCACGTCTTTATCTGACATATTTACCCCACGATTTAACCTAGTATCAATAGAACCCTTAGATACGCTTTCAGTCAAGGAAAGGCCGTGAGAAATACCACAATTTAGGGTAAGATTGCGCCCTTAAAGCCGGACTAAAAAGTGGCTCAACGGATTCACTTTCCGTTCTTCGGAGGAAAACAGCAAACCTAAATACGTTTGGCTTGCTGTTCTGGTCAAGCTGCCCGGCTGACTTCGAGAGGGAATTAACTATGGATGCAGGTGTTATCTCGATGACGGATGAACAATCATCAAATCAACCAAAGAAAACCCTGAAGCGCGTTAAAACCGGCTCATTTGAACGCCGCTTCAGCATGGCAAAGGCTGGCTTTGTAGCCTCTACCCGATTGGCGGCTAAATCGGCCGGCAATATGTTTACTGCCAAAGAAAAGCGCGAAGCACGCCAAAAAGAGATCCTTTCACAACAGGCCCATTACCTGGCAGAAGAAATTGGCAAATTAAAAGGCAGTATCGTTAAAATAGGCCAGATGATGGCGCTGTACGGTGAACATTTTTTACCCGTAGAAGTCACCGATGCGCTGCATACCCTTGAAGATGATACCGGCGCCCTTGCCTGGACACCTATATACGAAGCCCTTGAAGATGAGTTGGGGCCAGAGAAACTGGCTGAGCTGATCATCGAAGAAGATCCTATAGGCTGTGCCTCCATTGGGCAGGTACATCGCGCCACCATCAAAAAAACCGGCGAACAGATCTGTTTAAAAATCCAATACCCTGGCGTTGCTGACGCCGTTGACAGCGATTTGAATGCGGTGGAAACCTTAATTCGTGTTGCCAAAATTGTTCCGATTACGGAAGAGTTTTCCCAATGGTTCGATGAAATTCGTGAAATGATGTACCGCGAAGTGGATTACGTGCACGAGCTGGAAAAAACTCATGAATTCTACCTGCGCCTGCAAGACGATCCACGCTATATCGTACCTAAGGTATATCCTGAATTTTCTAGCGCCAAAGTTATTGCCACCAAATATGAACCAGGCGTTAACATTGACTCAAAAACCACCATAGGGCTTTCACAGGCACGTCGTAACGCAATCTGTGAAGCTGCACTGGATCTTTGCTGGCGGGAAGTATTTGAGTGGGGTGAAATGCAAACAGACCCTAACTTTGGTAACTATTTTGTTCGTCTGGGAGACGGGATAAACATACCAGACAAAATCGTGTTACTGGATTTTGGAGCTGTTCGCGCCTTTTCGAGAGAAACCATTGGCCCAGGCCGCCGTATAGTGGCAGCCTCATTCCACCATGATGAAGACAAACTGTTTGATACACTGGAAGAAATGCGCTTTTTCCGGGACCCAAACACCTCTTTGGAAGCCAAACGCGGCCTGTCCAAGTTATGTTTCATGGCGATTGAACCGTTTACAGATATCGAGAAACATCCACCACCTGCATTCCTGTTAAATACGCAGGGCGAATATCTGTGGGGTGACAGCGATTTGCCTGCCCGTTTGAGTTTGCAGGCCGGACTATCGGCAGCCAACCGCTATTTTACAGTGCCACCGCGCGAAATGATGTTTCTGGTACGTAAAATCATGGGCGCTTATACCTTTATGTCAACACCTGTCAGACCAACAATTAATCCTGCTGGTCAATAAAAGCGAAATTCTGAAGTTAAAGAAAGGCGATCAGCTGATCAAAGCCGGTGAAAACGACGACGATGAGTTCTTTCTACTGGCAGGTGAGCTGGATATTAAAGATCCCAATAAAAAAGTGGGCGGTGTTCGCACTCTTCAAGCGAATACCTCAGAAGGCCTTAATGCGATCACTCGCGAGCGCCCCCGCCCCTATCAGGTTTCAGCCCATTCGTCAGCCGCAGTGCTGAAAATCAAATTAGATTTACTCAGAGCAATTCTCAGCGAAGCCCCCATTAATAGCTACGAAGTAAAGCAGATTCTTCGTGAAGACCAACCAGCAGACAAGCAGCTTTTTTTCGATATCTATTCCGACCTGCGCAACAATAAACTGGCACTGCCAAGCCTGCCGGATGTGGCATTAAAGGTTCGCAAAATGATCGACGATGGTGACAATGTGAAAACCATCGCCCATGCGGTCAACACCGACCCAGCCATTACGGTTAAGCTTATTAAGGCGGCCAACAGCCCTCTGTTCAGAGGCACCAAAGAGTTTGAAACCAGTGCTCAGGCGATTGTACGCCTGGGCCTGGAAACCACAAAACAGCTAATTACCAGTTTTACACTGCGTGAGGTGTTTAAAACCAAAGATTCAGTTATTAAAAAACGCCTGGATGAAATCTGGAGTCACTCCATACAAATTGCAGCTATCTGTCATGCTCTGGCAAAACAGGTTCCCGGGCTGGATCCTGAGCAAGGCTTACTGGCAGGATTACTGCACGAGATCGGCTGCGTGCCACTGCTCATTTATGCTGGCGAATATCCGGCGTTGATTGCAGATACAGATCTGCTGGAGCATGCCTTGCGGGAATATGGCCCTAATCTTGGTAGTGTTATTTTAAAACGATGGAACTTTACCGACGAACTGGTTGCTGTGGCCCAGCACGCTCATCATTGGCAACGGACACACGATGGGCCGGCTGACTATTGCGATTTGGTGCAAGTGGCCCTGTTGCATGCCCAATTAGGCGAAACAACTGAACAGAACCCACCCATGGAGGAAGTGCCGGCCTTTGAGAAAATTTCACAAGGCCGCTTTACGCCGGAAACAAGCAGGCAAGTCATGCAAGATGCACAACAGGATATTGAAGAAACCCGCAAAATACTGGCGGGCTAACATAACCCGGAGTTACCTGCCGCCTTTTAACAATACAAACTCACCGGCTTGCACAACCCGGCTTTCACCCGATGCCCGGTTGCCATTACGATAGCCGGTAAACTGAAACGTCCCTTTCATTACTTTATCTGTGTCTTCGGTAATCACAACTTTACCCGGCTGAGATGACGTTGTTTGATACGAGGCAACACCTGGCCTGCTGACTGAGCCTTTAAAATACTTAAGCTGATACTCGCCCGGACCGAAATATTCATCAATCATAAGTACCACTACAAAATCACCTTCCGCCGTGATTTTAAGATCCCCAACCTGGTTTACATCATGCTTAACCCATGCTTTGCTTAAGTTTGAAGATTCAGTTCCAGTCCAGTTATGCTGAAATGAAAACCGGCTGCCCGCTGCTGCCTTAGCCGTTAAGCTGGCATGGCGAAAGCCTGACGGCATAGAATTTTTAAGGGATGCGGCAGGTTTTACCGATCTGGTAACTGGCGCAGTGCGGGTTTGAGGAACAGCTGCCAATTTAACCACAGGTTTCGGTGTTGATTTGGGTTTTGGTACTGGCTTGGGTTTTGGCGCAGTTTTAGCGATAACTTTAGGCTTTGGTGCAGACCTGGGTGCTGGTTTGGTCTTGGGCTTATATTTTGCCTTTTTAGCAGTTTTTAAAATACCTGCCTTGTATTCACAAGGAAACAGGCGGTCTGCCTTCTTACAAACACCTTTACCATGAGGCCTGTTCGCTTTTACCGGGCCTGTATAACGAATACCATTTGCAAAACTGACAATGGCATCACCAACCACTTTGCCTTCTTTCCAGGCACCGGCAATCACTGTGCCATCTTTGCTGGTCAGGGTGCCCTGGCCACTTTGCCTATCTGCCTGCCAATAACCTTGATAACTGGAACCATCAGCCCAGGTCATGGTACCGGTGCCATGACGTTTGCCACCGGCCCACTGGCCGGTATATTCATCTTTATTCGCCCAGGTCATGGTTCCCTGACCATT
The DNA here is from genome assembly GCA_002748575.1 of Gammaproteobacteria bacterium. Classification (GTDB taxonomy): domain Bacteria; phylum Pseudomonadota; class Gammaproteobacteria; order Pseudomonadales; family Ketobacteraceae. Next base: position 9,072 of record PDSR01000117.1, on the reverse strand, counting down.
CTGACGGTTCTCTGACCACTCGCCTTCATAGCGATTTCCATTTGTCCAAATTTGTACACCATTGCCGCTTTTACGACCATCTTTCCACTCGCCGGTGTAGACATTGCCATTGGCGTATTTGTAGGTGCCCTGACCATGAAAGCGATTGAAAGCATTTCTTTCACCGTCATACACACCCGCTGCAAACACAGCGCTGCTACCAAGAACTACAGTGGATAACAACAGACATCTAAAAATATGCTTCATAAGAATAATTTCATAACAGTGGCTTCATTTAACCGATAAATTTCGAGCGAGGAGTATCAACGCTGCCTTCATGAATGTAAACCATAATCAAGTCAGGCCGACAAGCAGATCAATAATTATACAGCAGAAATTCAATAAAGGCTCGCTATTAGCATTCACCAACTCAGATTAGAGCAGCACTTTTTCTAATCGCCTGACCGCTTCCTGCAAGCGCTCCATACTGGTAGTGTAAGCAAACCGCACGTATTCATTGGCACGGTAATGCCCAAAATCAACACCCGGTGTAATCGCCACCCCATGCTGTTCTAACATATCCATACAAAACTGCTGGCTATTGTTTGAGAATTTACTGATCCCCGCATACAGATATAAAGCCCCGGCTGGAGTATGCGGAATATCAAACCCTAAGCGACGCAGCTCTGGCAATAAATAGTCCCTCCTTCGGGCAAACTCTTCGCGGCGACTATCCAGCATTTTTCGAGTTTCAGGTTTAAACGCTTCCAAAGCGGCATACTGGCTCATGGTTGACATCGAGATAAACAGGTTCTGCGCCAGCTTTTCCAGTTGCGGGATAGCTTCTTCAGGGGCCACCAGCCAGCCAAGACGCCAGCCGGTCATGCCAAAATACTTCGAGAAACTGTTGATCACATAAACATTATCGGTAATGGATAATACCGTCGGAGCATCAGACCCGTAGGTCAGGCCATGATAAATTTCATCGACAATCAAATGAGCATTTTTTTGCTGGCAAAGATCACTCAGCCCGGTCAGATCATCTTTTGTTAAAATCTCACCGGTGGGGTTTGCCGGAGAAGCCACCAGCACGCCTACTGTATTATCATCCCAATGCTCGCTGGCGATTCTGGCGTTTAATTGAAAGCGATCTTCCGCCCCAACAGGAATCAACTTACCCTCTCCTTCAACCAACCGTAAAAAGTTACGGTTACAGGGGTAGCCCGGATCAGCCATCAGCATGTTATTACCGGGATTAACCAGTAAGGCAGAGATCAACAGCAAGGCTCCAGAAGCACCCGGCGTGATCATGATACGCCCCGGAGGAATATCCAGGCCATAATCAACCTTATAGTGGTTAGAAACCGCTTCACGTAATTGCGGTATACCGGCAGCCTGGCTGTAATAGGTTTCGCCCCGCGCCAATGCCGCCTGGGCTGCTTCGATGATAGGCTGGGCGCTGGTGAAATCAGGCTCACCCGCCTCCAGATGAACAATGTCCCGGCCCGCAGCTTCCAGCTCTTTTGCCCGCGTCAATACCTCCACCACGCGAAACGGTTCTATATCATTTAAACGATCAGCAAATGCTTTGTTCACGGATTACCTCACCGAGTTAATAAATGCAGGGATAGTAACAGGTAGTTGGCACTCAACCCATTGCGTTGATTGTAACGATTATTCAGTTGAATAGAACGGGGTTTGAAAAGCATCCCGGTAAACCAGCCGTTGCTTTTGCTTGCGCTTTTCCCATTGCAAGTTTTCCAGCTCCGGGGTTTCGGCAAATTCGGTCACGTGACCAACACACAGATAAGCCACCATGCGCCGGTTTGTCGGCATACCCAGTAGTTGATTCACTTTAACGGGGTCTAAAATACTCACCCAGCCCACACCAATATTCATGGCGCGAGCCATTAGCCAGATATTCTGCACCGCACACACCACACTGTACAACCCCATTTCTTTCATGGAAGTCTGCCCCAGAACCGGCTTTTGTGCGGGGTTATAATAGACCGCCAGATTAACCGGCGCTTCGGAAATACCTTCCAGTTTCAAGCGAGCATATTGTTGCTGCTTTTGATCAGAAAATTCGTGGGCGGCTTTGGCATTTTCTTCAGCAAAAATAGCTTGCACTGATTTTTTAATAGCCGGATCACGCACAACAACAAATTCCCACGGCTGAGAATAACCAACCGATGGACTGTACAATGCCGCATCAATCAGTTTATCAATATCATTATCGGTAATCGGATCTGACAAAAACCGATTGCCACGAACATCACGACGGTTTTTTAGAACAGATTCCAGCAAGGCCGCGTCATCAGGCGCAAACAATCTTCCAGGCACATCAAACCCCTGCTCACTACCACATTAAATCATCGGGAATCTGATATTCCGCATAAGGATCATCTTCATCAACCTGATTGCTCTCAGGCGTATTCAACAACACAATTTTGTGCTCATCCCGTTGCGCGATTTTTTCCGCGACCGGTGCCGGTACCAACTCGTAGCCGTCTTGAAACTCAACAATGGCAATTCGACCACGGGTTAACAATAACTGCTGTTGCTCGGTGACATACATTTTTTTAATAGCTTTTCCATGACTGAACTGGTACGAAACTTCACCGCCTGCGCGATCAATGCGGTTCATTTCAACCAGCTGTTTCAGTTGTGCCTGAATGGCTTTCTGCTCTGCCGCCTCTTTTAACTTACGGTTTTTTTCTTTGTCTTTCTCCAGTTTTTCCTGGCGGGCTTTCTCAGCCAATCGCCTGGCTTCGCTATCCTGCTGCTGCCCTTTCGGTGCCTGCTTGGCGCTACGATGCTTGTCTTTTTTTATTTTTTGGGCTTTACCCTTGTCAACCACACCTGCTTTAAGTAATTGATCCTGTAATGATGCCATTTAAAATACCCTGAACGGTTTCAACTGTATGCCAGTGGGATTTTACCCCAAAAACACATCATTTTCGCTACCTGTGAAACCGGCCAATTTTCAACGTTTTTGATCAGATACCATGCTCTACCGTTGGCAGCTTGGAACCCCACCCGCCACCTTGACCGCCTGCCATCACCGTCGTTATACTCGCCGCTGGAAAATGGTCATAACCCTGTTAGCCAGGCTATTCACCGAGCCACATCGCTTCAGCCCAGCCATGGTGTTCGCTAATTCCAACTCTCGACTGGCCGATAATCAACAAATTAGGAGTAAGCTTTTGTCTAAGCAAAAAAGCGAATATGGAACCTTTGAAGCAACGGTAGATAGAAGCCAGAAACTGGAGGCTGATCTGATTGCCAACCCCGGAAAATACCGGGTACTGACCGGGGACCGACCAACCGGCAAACTGCATATCGGCCACTTATTCGGTTCGCTGCAAAATCGTGTGCGCCTGCAACAACTCGGTGTACCTACTTTTATTGTTATCGCTGATTATCAGGTACTAACCGACCGCGATAACTTCGAAAGCATTTCCGAGAACGTACAGCAGCTGACACTCGATTACCTGGCGGCCGGCCTTGACCCTGCCAACAACCAGACGATTATCTTCCCTCACAGCCATGTGCCTGAATTAAATCAACTGCTATTGCCCTTCTTAACGCTTGTTACCAGTGCCGAGCTGGATAGAAACCCAACGGTAAAAGAAGAAATTCAGGCATCAGGACAAAAACGAATCAACGCCGGTATGTATATTTACCCGGTACATCAGGCAGCCGATATATTGTTTTGCAAAGGCAATGTTGTGCCGGTTGGCAAGGATCAACTACCACACCTTGAGCTGACGCGAACCATCGCTCGCCGCTTTAATGACAGGTTCGCAAAAAATGAGCCGGTATTTCCCGAACCCCAGGCGCTACTCAGTACTGCCCCTGTAATATTGGGGCTTGATGGCTCCCAGAAAATGAGCAAAAGCCGGAACAATGCGATTATGCTCAGCGCAAGCGAAGATGAAACCGCCAAGCTGATCAAACGGGCTAAAACCGATTCCGATAGAAATATTTTCTATGATCCTGATGCAAGGCCAGAAGTCTCTAATTTATTACTGCTTCTTTCGTTAATAGAAGGCGGCGACCCGACAGAAATTGGCAAAGAAATTGGTGACGGTGGCAGCGGCAAATTAAAAGCACGATTAACCGAAGGCTTGAATGAGCATTTACGCCCGCTAAGACAGCGACGCACTGAGCTCGAATCAAACATGGATTATGTGGTTGAGGTATTAAAGGGCGGCGTGGAAAACGCCCGGTCAGTGGCACAGGAAACGCTTTCTGAAGTACGTAAAGTCATGAATATGGAGCTATAGCTGAAAAAAGCAGTCAACAGCAGAATTATTGATATAAAAAGACTCGGTGTTGGCTGCTGTTTATATTTCAGCTAAAGGCTTTATTTTTCAGCTAAAGGCTCTCGATAAAATCCAGTTCGTGAACAATCTGTAAAGGTATACCACTTTTTCTATACTCAATAGCCTTCTCAATTTTGCGGCCGTAGCAGGCATATGCCCAGCAGGGATTGCCACCTGAACCAACCACCAAATAATCAGTGTTTTCATCGGGGTCATCGACAATGGTGGCCCCTTGTTCTTTTAAGCGCGTAACCAGTTTATAGTAATCAATTTCCGTGAACTGCCCGGTAAAGCTGAAGGTTTTATCTGAAAACTTAATGTCAGGGTTAGTCGCACAAATGCCGGTGAGTGAAAATGGCACATCATCAACAGCATCTGATACAGGCTCATCGTCGGCCAAGCCCAAAAAACTGGAGAAGAAATTCTGTAAAATATACACCTCTTCATCACTGACCTCACCATCCTGCAAAACAGTTTCAAGCAGGCTATCGACTTCATCATAGGGCCAAATAGTTCGCAAATGTTTGTTTTTATCAAGCCACTTTCTTAAACCAAATACTTCGTTTTCTTTCACTTCGCCATCTAACAGTATACCGGCCAGCACTCCCTGCATTTCCTGCAACGAACCCGCAACCCGATCCTGAAAGCCGCTTTCTTTCGCCAGGCGACTGCATAACCACAGAATATCGGCCTTTTCAAACTTATCAATTCGCCCATCTTCCAACGCCTTTTCCAAGGTAGGTAACAGCTCGTTAAAAGGGTGCATGTCTTTGTAAGGCTGATACAAAGATACCCAGCCATTCAGGCCATCAATTTCTTCACATTCAATGGCACCATCCAGATCCAAACCCTGAATCACACCTTTAAGTGTATAAATGGCATTCTGTATTTCTTCTGAACTGGCAAATTGGTTAGCGTTTGACATAGGATTTTCGCGAAGCCCCTTTTTAATTATTTTCCTGAAAGATACCACGGTTAGGGGGTCAACAAAACGACCTCTATCTTATTGTGAGGCATTACTCTAGAATGAATACCCCTTCTGGTATTGAACTGCAGATATTGAGTAGCTGAATTGGCAGATATTTACCTTCTCATTGTCACCCTACTGGCCGCAACCGGCTGGATCTTCTCGAAAGAAGCGTTAGTCGGGCTGCCACCACTGCTGTTTATTGCTACCCGCTTTTTTTTGGCGGGCGTGATTGTGGCAATATTTTGTATACCCGCACTACGCAGATTATCCCGCCAGGAATGCCTGGTATCGCTGAAAGCAGGTTTTTTGCTGGCCGCTGGAATGGCTTGCTGGATTCATGGGTTGCACCATAATCACCACGTTGGTGAAGGCGCTTTTCTTACCAGCATGGCAGTGGTTCTGATCCCCCTTGTTGCCCGCTTTTGGTTCAATGAAACACCATCAAGAGGGACTTGGCTTGCCTTACCGGTATCGCTTATTGGATTAGGATTTCTTTCGCTAAACAATGGCTTTCAGTTTGAGCCCGGGCAGGTTTACTTTTTGATCGCCGCGATATTATTTGCCATTCAGTTCAACGTGAACACTCAGGCAGTAGCAAAGGTGGGCGTATTACCACTCACAGCCATACAACTGATGGTGGTTGGTGTGTGTTCTTTTATTCTTTCTTGTCTAACAGAAACCTGGCCGAGTTCAATCAGTGCGCCAATCTGGGGCTGGTTGCTGGCAAGCGCCATGATTGCCACCAGCGTGCGTTTTTTACTGCAAACCTATGCCCAGGGCATGGCGCCTGCCAGCCATGCTGCAGTGATTCTTACCATTGAACCGATATGGGCTGCGCTATTAGCAGGGTTTTGGTTTGGAGAAAAGATGACTCTGTATCAATTCATTGGCTGTGGCTGTATTTTCACTGCACTTATCATCAGCCGTTGGCGATGGGTGGTGATGCTGCTAAAAGCACCTACCCCCAAATCCCATTAGGTTTGATCATGCAATTAGGCACTGGCTCGACCAGGAACAATCACCGTTGGTATTGAAGAGACACTCATCACCCCTTCCACGGTGCTCCCTACCAGTAAATCATAGAGCGCACCATGGCCATGAGAACCAAGCACGATCCAACTCGCATCAATCGCATTTGATATTTCCAAAATAGATTCCACTGTCGGGCCCTGCTGCACCACAATCGACACCGCCACACCACCGGCATCAGCTGTTTCAGCATAGCTGATAATTTCATCGCCCGGTTTCGACAAGTCCACTTCACGCCAGCGTTTCCCCTGATCCAGGTCGCACCCTTTAAAACCCGGATGCGGCGGCGTGACAAACATTAACACCAGCTCAGAGCCAAACGCTTTACATAGCTTTATCGCCTGGGCGATCACTTCGTCTGTTACTGATGAAAAATCAATGGGGGCAAGTACTTTATTCATCCCTAATTCCATAAAATAAAATTGATGTCGGCATTACTCGCCCAATAAGATACCACAAAAAAAAGCGGCAACCATTCACGGTATGCCGCTTTACTGCGATTAACGCTCTATTGTGATAAGCCACTAACTGATGATATAGCCGCGCTCTTCGTGAAGTACGATATCAAGACCTTCTGTTTCTTGTTCTTCGTCCACTCTCAGGCCAACCATTACATCAACCACTTTCAAAATGATCCAGGTGACAATCGCCGTATAAACTGCGGTGGCAACAACACCGATCAACTGTACTTTAAACTGCCCGCCGATACTGGTGATACCCTCGCTAAAGCCATTACCGCTGAAAATGCCCAGCTCTTGAGAGCAAAAAACACCCGCCAGTAAAGTGCCTAAAATACCACCGACACCATGCACCGGCATAACATCCAACGAGTCATCAATTTTAAGCTTCTGCTTAACAGCCAGCGTACAATAGAAACACACCACACCAGCCGTTAAACCGATCACTACCGCCGCTGCGGGCCCCACTGAACCAGCCGCAGGAGTAATCGTACCTAAACCAGCGACCATCCCCGTAACGATACCCAGCACCGAAGGCTTACCGTATTTAACCCATTCGACCGCCATCCAGGCCAACGAACCGGACGCAGCAGATAAATGCGTAACCAGCATTGCCATTGCCGCACTGTTATCCGCAGCTACTGCACTGCCAGCATTAAAGCCAAACCAGCCAACCCACAACATACCTGCACCAGTTATCGTCATCGTCAGGTTATGCGGCAGCATCGGTGTGGTAGGGAAGCCTTTACGCTTGCCAATCACCAGCGCCGCCACCAAGGCAGCAATACCAGCCGTGACATGAACAACGGTACCACCGGCAAAGTCCTGAAGACCCATGCTACCTAACCAGCCACCGCCCCACACCCAGTGACACACCGGCGCATACACAACCAGCAACCACACACCACTGAAAATCATCATGGCAGAGAACTTCATCCGTTCGGCAAACGCGCCCACCACCAGCGCCGGCGTGATAATGGCGAATGTCATCTGAAAGATTGCGAATAGTGAAGCAGGGATATCACCATTTAAGGAATCAATATTTATAGCGGCAAAAAACAGATTCCCAAAATCACCGATAAAGCGACCTTGTTCCACCCCGTCGCTGCCAAACGCAATGGTGTAACCAATACCAAACCATAACAAAGAGGCCATACAGGTAATGGCGAAACATTGCATAAGCACCGACAGCACGTTTTTAGAGCGCACCAATCCCGCGTAAAACAAAGACAGGCCCGGAATTGTCATAAACAGAACCAACGCTGTGGCTGTCAGTATCCATGCGGTATTGGCACCATTGAGCTCACTCGCCCAACTCACCGATGGCAACACAGATAAAACGGTTATTGCCAGTAACGCTGATAGCTTTTTACTCATTTTCTTATCCCCAAACAGTTAAAAACAGAAGAAATCATTAAAATTCAAATGGCATCAGGGCCGGTTTCACCCGTACGAATACGAACCACCTGCTCCAGGTCAGTCACAAATATTTTTCCGTCACCTATTTTATTGGTGTTCGCAGCATCGGATACAGCCTCTACCACCTGCTCCAGCAGATCGTCTTTAACTGCCAGTTGAAGCTTTATTTTTGGAATAAAATCAACAACATACTCTGCTCCACGATAGAGCTCCGTATGCCCTTTCTGACGCCCAAACCCCTTCACTTCTTCAATCGTCAGGCCGTGAATCCCCATATCAGATAAAGCTTCTCTTACATCATCGAGCTTAAAAGGCTTGATGATTGCCGTAATCATTTTCATAATTGCCGCCCCCAAACGGATCTATAGTGTCTTTTGCAGGCTGACTGGTTAAGTTACAATCACTTCCGAGCCAGAGTGACCTGCATTGGTGTACTTGCACTACGACACCTTATGCACCATTTGGGCCAACCTATAATTTCTTTTTGAAATCAGGTAGTTAGAAAACTGACTCATGAGAGGGCGGCTATCTTTGCACAATTTTAGAACCGTGCCATTTTGCACAGCACTATTTTGGTGCAGCTATAGCAGCTGAATGTTCTCCAAACACTAGGTAATCACTTGATGTGCATCAAGACGGATACACACGAGCTGTCTATACTCCTAGTCGGGCTTGGAATCTTGCCAAAGTTCGCCTGTGTGGAGAGCACAGGAGTCGTCAGTGAAACTCAATCAACAGATAGGAATCTTACTCAATGAGTAATAGTGACCTTTCAACGCCACAGTATAACTACAAAGTAGTTAAGCAATTTGCGGTTATGACCGTTATCTGGGGTATTGTCGGCATGGCAGTGGGCGTATTAATCGCAGCACAGCTAGCTTGGCCTGCC
>PDSR01000116.1 GCA_002748575.1 Gammaproteobacteria bacterium | reverse complement strand
TTGAGTATTGCTTTCAATCGGGTTTGATATAATTGCCTTTGATACATCACTCATCAGATACGCAAAATCATCCGCTGCCAAACTTATCAAACTGCAATTTTTACCCGCACGAAAATAAATTCGCGACGGTTCAAACAGCCTGCGATCTACAAGGCATGGTAATCCATAAGGCTGTGCCAACGGAGGATAAGCTCCCGGTTCTACATCTTCAAACCGCACAGATAATTCAGTTTGAGTCGATTCCTGAAAGCGGTGACGCAACATACCATTCAATCGGCCATAGTCAATCTCGTGAGAAAGTGGATAAACCAGCATTAAATAACTGTTTTTTTCACTTTTGACTATTTTAGTAACCGCAATTTGTGAAGCAGGAATGGCCAACTCTTCAGACACATGACTCAAAGAAGAATTTCTTGAATGGGGATGAATATGAAAGCCGATTCCCTTTCGCTCTAAATAACGTTTTGAAGAAGTTGCCAGCATCATCCTGATATACCTCACAATCAATACTAATAATAAAAATATTAGCGAGGATTTCAGAAAAATGCCCCTAAACCTGCCGGTATCAGACCCGTAAAATGTAAAATTGTGAACCGCCCCGAGCCTGTTAGAACAGCCTGATTTATAAAGAAATCCTGTTATATACATCAGCACTAATGAAGCGGCAGACAATCAGTTTCTAAGGGGTTTGCTGATCAATTAAAATATGAAGCGAGCCCTGCCTGCTTCGGGTGTTAACTCCCCTTAAAAAACCAACCCAGTCCCCGGCTGATTGATTAGCGGTTCCGGACAGACTGATACGAGCAGTAATTTTCACCTGTTCAAATTGTGATATTTTCATGGTGTCCATCATGGCATCAGCATCTGATAACGTTACCTGTTTTGGAAACCGGATTGGAAGCGGTAGCTTTTTCACTGCCAATGGCATTGCCGGCCCCTTTTCGGCTTGCGCATACACCATCAAATAGCCTTTATCGAGATCAGGCTCAGCATCTTCAGCAATGCTTACTGTAATTTTTAAATCAGCCAGTTTTGTAGAATCAGGCATTGCTACAACAGCGGTTTCAACATTCGATACAGCTGCCAGCTGCTTTTTGGCCCGAGCAATACTTTTTTTAAGAATCGGCTCAACCTGATTGTAGCTGGCATTCCCCTCACCCATTTTTAATAACTTCTGCCAGCCATCAATAGCCGCTTGATAATCGCCGCTTTGATAAGAAGCCATTGCCAGCATCATCACTGCTGCAGGAAAATCGGGCTGTATTTTCAACACCCCTAGTATTATTTTACGGCTTTCCAGATCCAGCTTTCCTTGATTCTGGTTAATCAGCACCTGCGCGTAAGCCAGCGCGTATCCTGAATGCTCTGGCTGCAAATAGTAGGCTCTGCGTAGGGATTTCACAGCACTATCATACAACCTGGCCTGCTCGTTAACATCTTTCGATTGCAGCTGTAAGTAAGTGTTTCCCAACGCAAACCAAAGCTGAGCATTATCGGCATCGTACTGGGCACGACGCTGCAAACCATAAACATAATCCTGCATGGGAACTGCCTGCATTGCTTCCGGTTTCAAGGTGCCTTCCAGCATTTGGTCCAGCAGGGGGTCGAGCTGCTGCTGTGTTTTAACCCAGGCGGAAAAAACCGGCTGATATCCGGTTGTTTTGTAAACCAGTAAAGAAGCTACTGGAACGAACAGAATCATCAACAACATAGCCCATCTGGTTTTACCTCCCGATATCTGCGTTTTTAAATCGGCATGGGACATATCGCTGAGGAAATTTCTCTCCAGTTCAACTTTCAGCCCATGATATTCATCTTCGTCAATACGCTGTGCCTGTTTATCACCTTCAAGTTCAGCTAACCGCTGCTGAAAGATTTTAACATTCAATGCCTCACGGGACTCGTCAACGACAGGTTTCGCCTTGAGAGCGGGCAATACCAGTAACCAGGCCGCAACCACCCCTAAACTAATTAACACAATCCATAACATTGATGATTACCAAACCTTAACTTTGTGAATCTTTGTCTTCTTCGCCACTATATTCTTGCAGCAGTTTTTGCATTTTTTTCTGCTCTGATGGTGACAATTCAACCACAGTTTTCTTTGAATTTCTGACATACAACAATAAAACCAATACTGTGACCATCAGAAAAAACACAGGCCCAAACCACAATAAAAAAGTAGATTTTTTTACCCGGGGTCGGTAGGTCACAAACTCCCCGTAGCGAGCAATCATATGATCGGTAATCTGCTGTTTATCCTGACCTTCCTGAACCAGTTTATAAACACGATCTTTAATCAGTTTCGATACACCCGCATCAGAATCTGCAATATTCTGGTTCTGGCATTTTGGGCAACGCAGTTCGTGAATAAGATCATCAAACTGAGCTCGCTTTTGTTCATCCTCAAACTCATACACATTCAACGAAGCAATAGCAGGAAAAACCATAAACAAGGCCGTAAAAAAAACAAATCGTGTTGCGTGCATAATTATTTTCCTTGCTTTTCAGTAGGATCAGAACCGCCCATATCCAACCAGTTTGGCCACAAGATTTCTCGCCACGATTGCTCATTCACAATACCCACATGGTGATAACGAACAATACCCTGTGCATCGATAAGAAAAGTTTCAGGTGCGCCAGTAATACCCATATCCAAACCCAGTTCTCCATCGTGATCAAATACCACCAATGAATAAGGGTTGCCCTGTTGTTTTAAATACTCAATAGCAGCAGCTCGCTCATCTGTATGATCAATACCATAAATAGTGATACCAGCCTGAGCCAAGCGATTTAAAACAGGGTGTTCAATTCGACAGGATGGACACCAGGTTGCCCAGACGTTGATTAACGCCGGACCTTTAAGGTTTTTTTCAGTCAATATTTTTTCAGGGTTTTCCAGTGCCGTTAGCTGAAATGCTGGCAACGGATTATTTAACTGCATTGAAGGTAATTCTTTAGGATCGTTTTCCAAGCCTGTTGCCAAAAAATAAGCCATTACCAAAAACAAAATCAAAGGTATTGAAAAAACCAACCAACGACCTTTCATTATGCACCTCCCACAGATAAACCAGCCCTGCTGGACATCAGTTTGCGTTTTACCTTGATGCGATAGCGCTTATCGCTGATTGCCATGACACCACCGAGCGCCATCACAATAGCACCCAGCCAAACCCAGCGCATAAAGGGTTTATAATAGATTCGCACTGCCCAGCTGCCATCGCCTATAGGCTCACCCAACGCCACATAAAGATCTTTAAACAACCCCGGGTGAATAGCTGCTTCTGTCATTACATTACGCTGCACAAAATAGGTACGCTTTTCCGGGTATAAACGGGCAACCGGTGCCTTTCCTTGCAGCACTTCGACATCACCCTGTATCGAATTAAAATTAGGCCCAACAATATCTTTGACACCGTGAAACACAAAATCATAACCACCGATTGTTACCGATTGGCCTGAATCGAGACGCACATCTCTTTCCACATCATAACTGGCCACCAACGCAACTCCCAGTACGGTCATGGCAACGCCGATATGTGCGACTACCATACCCCGATAGCTTAAAGATAAGCGCCGTAATCCGGCCCATAATCCAGCTTTTGTATTGCGCGTTTTTAAATAAAGATCCCAGCCAGAAAACGCAAAAACCCAAAACACCGACCAAACGGCCAGTAAAACAACCCATCGAAATTCCCAAGGGCTGAACAACAAAAACACAATCGCCAATACCAGGCTGACAATACCAATCAGCACACTGGGCTTTAACAACGGCTGCAAGCGGTATTTTTTCCAGTTCAATAATGGCCCTGCTCCCATCAAAAACAGCATAAGAATACTGGCTGGCACAAAATACAGATTAAAATAAGGCGCCCCAATCGAGACTTTCCCCAGCTCAAAGACATCAAAAACAATGGGGAACAAAGTACCCGTTAACACCACACCGGTTGCAAAAATCAACAATATATTGTTGCCAAGTAAAGACATCTCGCGGGAAACCAGATCGTAGTTGCTTTCTCGTTTTAAAAACTGTGCCCGCCAGGCAAAGATTAATAGTGAACCGCCAACAACAATACTTAACAACAATAGAATGAAATAACCTCGGGTAGGATCGCTCGCAAACGCATGCACCGACGTAAGCACCCCGGAGCGCACCAAAAAAGTGCCAAGTAAACTCAGGGAAAAAGCCAGAATCGCCAGTAATACCGTCCAGGCTTTAAAAACACCACGTTTTTCTGTCACGGCTAACGAATGCATTAGCGCAGTGCCAGCCAGCCAGGGCATCAGCGAGGCGTTTTCCACCGGATCCCAGAACCACCAGCCACCCCAGCCCAGTTCGTAGTATGCCCACCAGCTGCCTAACGCAATACCAAGGGTTAGAAAACACCAGGCCACCGTTGTCCATGGCCTGGACCAGCGAGCCCAGGCAGAATCCAGTTGCCCCGATAACAATCCCGCCAGCGCAAATGCAAACGCTACCGAAAACCCGACATACCCCATATACAGCATGGGAGGATGAATAATAAGTCCAAAATCCTGCAACAGGGGATTCAGGTCATTGCCATCAACAGGGAAATGAGGAAGATAACGTTCAAATGGATTGGAAGTAAAAATCAAAAAAGCATAGAAACCGGTAGCAATCAGCCCCATGATACCCAACACCCGCGCCACCATAGCGGTTGGTAGCGCCTGGCTGAAGCGTGCGACAGCAGCGGTCCATGCGCTTAACACCCAGGCCCAAAGCAATAATGAGCCTTCATGGCCGCCCCACACGGCCGATATTTTGTAGTAAATGGGCAGGTAAGAATTAGAATGATTAGCCACATATTTAACGGTAAAATCGTTAGTGGCAAAACAGTACGCCAGTGCCACCAGCGATAAACTCAGGAATGCAAACTGTGTGTAAGCAGCGGGCCTGGCTACAGACATCAAGCGAAAGCGGCGGCGTTGTGCGCCGATTAAAGGCACAATGGCCTGAATCATAGCCACAATCCAGGCAACAATAGCGGCGAAATGCCCAATTTCAGGGGTCAAGGTATTACTCCAATTTGATTTTTACACCAATTCATTTTGCAGGCGCTACTTTACCACACCTGGCCACCGTTTAAGAAAACCCTAAGCTCGCCGCCCGAAATGACTATTGAATTCTTGCTTACCCGTTGCTTTTTGTTGCAATTTGCTTCGATGAACAGTCGTATTTGATACCATAAACGGCTAACATTAATTGTTTACACCTGTCTGATACAAAACAAAAACAAATAGTCGGTGGGTTGTGCCCGTTTTTTTTGAAAAGAGCAATTATTATTCCATGATTGATAAAAACGCATTTAATCGAGAAGAACTCCTGGACTGTGGCCACGGAAACCTGTTCGGCCCAGGTAACGCACGTTTGCCTTTACCGAACATGCTGATGCTGGATCGCATTACCCATATCAGTAACGAAGGCGGAGAGTATGGCAAAGGAGAAATCATTGCAGAGCTCGATATCAAACCGGATTTATGGTTTTTCGATTGCCATTTCGAATCAGATCCGGTTATGCCTGGCTGCCTGGGCCTGGATGCCATGTGGCAAATTGTCGGGTTTTATCTTGGCTGGCGCGGTAACAAAGGGCGCGGGCGGGCGTTAGGGGCAGGCGAAATTAAGTTCACCGGCCAGATACTTCCCACAGCAAAACGGGTAACCTACAGAATAAGCCTTAAGCGGGTGATAGAGCGCAAATTGGTGATGGGTATTGCCGATGGTTCAGTGGCTGTTGATGGCCGCGAGATTTATACTGCAAAAGATTTACGTGTAGGATTGTTTACTTCAACCGATAGTTTTTAATTCTAACCACCAAAGGATATTATCATGCGAAGAGTCGTGGTCACGGGCTTGGGTATTGTGTCTTGCCTGGGTAATGATAAAGAGTCTGTATTAACGTCTTTAAAAAATGGCCAATCCGGCATTCGTTTTAATGAGTCCTACAAAGAAATGGGACTCCGCAGCCATATTTCCGGCAGTATTGATATCGACAAATCCGAGTTTATCGACAGAAAACCCGCCCGCTTTATGGGTGACGCAGCAGCATTTGCCTATATTTCCTTGCAACAGGCCATTGCAGATGCAGGCCTTGAAGAAAAAGACGTATCGAATGTGCGCAGCGGTATTGTGGCAGGTTCGGGCGGTGGCAGCTCTGCAAACCAGGTGGAAGCCGTTGACCTTTTGCGCAGTCGCGGTGTAAAAAAGGTTGGTCCTTATAGAGTTCCCCGAGTCATGACCAGCACCGTTTCAGCGTGTCTGGCCACTCCTTTTAAAATTAAAGGAGTGAATTACTCTATCACCTCGGCCTGTGCCACTGGCGCACACTGCATCGGCCACGGAGCTGAACTCATTCAAATGGGCAAGCAGGATATTATATTTGCCGGTGGTGGTGAAGAAGAACATTGGGCATTATCCGTTATGTTCGATGCCATGGGTGCCCTGTCGAGCAAATATAACGATACCCCCGAAACGGCATCTCGGGCTTTCGACGCAACTCGTGATGGCTTTGTCATTGCCGGTGGTGCCGGCATGGTGGTATTGGAAGAGCTGGAACACGCCCTTGCCCGCGGCGCCAAAATATACGGCGAACTGGTTGGCTATGGCGCAACATCCGATGGCCACGATATGGTAGCACCTTCAGGAGAAGGCGCAAAACGCTGTATGGAAATGGCAATGTCTATGGTTAACGGTTCTATCGACTATATCAATGCCCACGGCACCAGCACTCCTGTTGGGGATATTGCCGAAATAAGCGCTGTTAATGAAGTCTTTGGGGCAGAAATGCCGATCATCAGCTCTACCAAATCTTTAACCGGTCACTCCCTGGGAGCCGCTGGTGTTCAAGAAGCTATCTATAGTTTACTAATGATGGAAAACGATTTTATCTGCGCATCTGCGAACATTTCAGAGTTGGACGAAAAAATTAAAGGTGCCAATATCGCATTAAGCCGTGTTGATAACGCTGACTTACAGCGTGTTATGTCAAACAGTTTTGGATTTGGTGGCACCAATAGCACGCTGATATTTGAAAAATTCTCCAAGTAGCAGCGCCTGACATAAAAAAACGCCAGCATTTTATATGCTGGCGTTTTTTTGTTTTACTATTCAATCAAGCTTAGAACTTGTGCTCTAAACCGAATGCAATAGTAGATTTATCATCAGAAGAAGTACCGTTTTCATCTTCCAAGCTGATGTAGTGAGTGAAAAGCTTGGTTTGCTTGCTTAGCTTGTGATCATAGCCAAGGGCAATCTGAGTGATTTCATTATCAATCTCATCTACTTCAGAGTAAGCATATTGCAGCTTAATAACGCCATCTTTGCTAACATCCAATGCACCACTTAGCACATAACCTTTTTGCTTAACATCGCTATTATTTGCATCTTTAGCTTCCTGATAGATCAAACCAGCTTGAACACCAGCAATATCTGCTTGAGCAATTAAACGTATGACATCAGTGGAATTAACATCTGAGTCCGCAGCAAGCGCCACATAAACACCATCCTGCTCATAAGCAACAGATGCTGAAACACCGTCTGCCAAGCCGTCATCACAACCAGTTGAACCAGCAACACACTCACCTTCTCCGGGAATAATGGCTACTTTCGCAGTAAAGGCGCCTATATCTGGGGTAGTGTATTGAATAGTGTTGCTTGTACGGTTTTCACCCGCCAGAACATTTTTAATATCGCCCAGTTTGTAATCGTTGAACAGATCCACTTTCTTTTGCGATGTTTTTAGTGGCGAATCGAATTTACCCACAATCACTTCACCGAAACCGCCTTTTAAACCACCGAAGATATTACGCTGCTTGAAAGTCTGGTTGGCATTCTTTTCGCCATCATCAACGTACATCTCAAATTCCGCTTTATACACTGCGGACAAACTATCAGTGATTTTCTCTTTACCTTTAACACCCAAACGAGAAGCATTACTGTTCACTTCCCATTGGTCATAACTATCGTTATCGTAACTTTCAAGGGATACGTTTACTTTACCGTAAACGGTTGGGCCAGCCAATGCTACGCCAGGCATTGCGATTGCTGCACCGATTGCTAAAGGAAGTAGCTTGCGCTTCATAATACGATCTCTCCTAGAGGTTATTAATTTCTTACACTTAAAGTTTGTAAACAACAGGGCCAAGTATGACCCCCATCCATGACACTTTCGTGACAAACATTTGAACCACCCAACACCATTGTTTACAGGCAGGTTATGTCATACATATTTAACAAATATGACTAACTGCGCTAATAATAGATGAATTTGCAGCAATTAAATGTGGAAACACCATTTTTTTCCGGCACATCTTAAGAAAAAAGTAAAAATTCGTTTCAAACGGTCACACTTCAAACAAAAGCTAACCACCCCTGAAACAAAACCGCCTATTTATTGGCCATCAACCCATTTTAAAAATAATGCCCGCTCTTCTGGCGTTGCCTGCTGCCAGGACAACTTAAGCATTTTTAAAGATGAAGAATGATCTGAAACAGTCTGAGTTTTTACCATTTTATCGACAGGCATTTTTTGTTCGCCATACTCGCTGGCAAACACAGGTTGCTGTGCTGATTCAAACTTTAACTTTGATAGCAGGCTCTTTGTCGTTGTGTATTCTGTTGTAGCTGCAAGCGCAGTACCACTGTTGATATCAACCACCTTAAAAACTGGCCTGGCTGCAAACGCTTCTGCTTCTTCTAATTGATCAATGACCTGATGCTCAACACGGTAAGACTTTCCGGGCTCCAGTGAAAACCTTAACTTAACGGGGTTGGATTTTATCTTCTCAAAATCATCTGCAGTTTTATCAAAAATATCCGCATAAATAGCCACCACAGTATAATCACCCGGCGCAACTCTATATTGATGAATCTGACCGATAAACGCTGAATCAGTCTGTTTACCATTAATTGATTCAATCAACACCGTTTCACCCGATATTAATAGCGCAGCTGCATTGTCATCGCCTTCATACCAATCGTGATTCAGCCTGGTCGCACAACCACTTAACAGCAGCGTTTGCAATACCAGCCAACCCAGAAAAACTTTTTGAATAGCATCCTGATACATATAACACTCCCATTTGGCATCAGCCGGCCAAAATAGCCTAAGATTAATTAACATGGAGATTTTATGACTTAAACATGACATTTTTCTTGCAGAGGGAGGCTTAACCGCCCACTATCAATTCAATACCGACAAACACCAGAATAACCGCAAAGCATTTTTTCAAAGTATCAGCGGGCATGCGGTGAGCAAACCTGGCCCCTACCTGCGAGAAAATAACACTGGTAATGGCAATACCTAAGAATGCCGGCAAATATACGTAGCCAAAGCTGTATTCAGGTAAATGCGGTGCGTTCCAGCCAGCAACAACAAACCCTAACGTGCCCGCTATCGCAATGGGCATTCCTGCTGCACTGGAGGTACCGACAGCATGCTGCATTTTTACATTACACCAGGTTAAATACGGTACGGTTAAAGACCCTCCACCAATACCAAAAACAGCTGAGGCCAAGCCGATTAAGCCTCCCGATGCGATTAAACCGGATGATCCGGGAACATCTCTGTGGGCGTTTGGCTTCAACCCAGCGGCCATTTGTACAGCGATCAAAATAGCGAAGCTGCCCAACAGAATTTGCAACACCCGCCCTTTCAGAAAATCTGCTATTCCTGCGCCCACCAGCGCTCCTGCCACCAGGCCTATAGCAAGAAACCTGAGAATGTCCCAGCGAACGGCACCTTTTGCATGATGCTGCTTGACCGAGCCATAAGACGTGGCAATTATTGTTGCCAGGGAAGAACCCACGGCAAGGTGGGTAAGGACTTCTTCCGGAAAGCGCAGCAGCTTGAAAGTGAAAACCAGAACAGGAACAATGACTATACCGCCGCCTAGCCCCAGCAACCCCGCCAGCAACCCCGCCACCATACCCAGAACAGGAAAAATCAATAGTTCGAATGGCACCGCGCTAGCCAGAATATCCGAAACTCATTAAACGCTGATAGCGTTCCTCGAGCAGCTGATCGACAGGCTTCCCGGTTAATTGGTCCAGTGCTTCTGTAAGCGCCGACTGAATCGAGTGTGCAGTTGCATCAAAATCACGATGAGCACCACCTAACGGTTCATCAATCACACGATCTACCAACCCCAGTTCGTATAGCCTTGAAGCAGTTAGCCCCATAGCTTCTGCGGCCAAAGGTGCATGCTCAGCGCTTTTCCATAAAATAGATGCGCAACCTTCCGGTGAAATCACCGAATAAGTGCTGAATTTCAGCATCAACAGGGTATCACAAACACCAATCGCCAAGGCACCACCGGAACCACCTTCACCGATTACGGTAGAAATCACCGGCACTTTTAACGATGACATCACCAGCAGGTTACGGGCAATAGCTTCACTTTGACCACGCTCCTCGGCACCAATACCAGGATAAGCACCGGGAGTATCGATAAAAGTTAACACCGGCAGTTTAAAGCGTTCGGCAGTTTCCATTAAACGCAGCGCTTTGCGGTAGCCTTCCGGGCGAGGCATACCAAAATTTCGATGAACCTTTTCTTTCACCGCTCGCCCTTTCTGGTGGCCAATAACCATCACCGGATCGCCATGTAAACGCGCG
Source organism: Gammaproteobacteria bacterium (assembly GCA_002748575.1). GTDB lineage: Bacteria > Pseudomonadota > Gammaproteobacteria > Pseudomonadales > Ketobacteraceae. The sequence goes on along the minus strand of PDSR01000116.1, from coordinate 1,418 downwards.
ACACCACCCACAATAGCAGGATCGTCAGCAAAAGTGCGATCACCGTGCATTTCATCAAACTCGGTAAATACTTTTTCGATATAGTCGAGGGTATAGGGGCGCTGAGGATGACGTGATAGCTGAGAAACCTGCCACGGGGAGAGTTCTTTAAAGATAGTTTCGGTCAGCGCCTGGCTTTTTAGCTGAAGAAGTTCAATTTCTTCTTCAATGTTAAGTTCGGTATCATCACCCACGGTGCGAAGCTCTTCGATCTTCGACTCCAGTTCTGCGATGGGCTGCTCAAAGTCCAAGTAATTGGGGTTCATAAACTTGCCTTAACGACTGCTCTTATTGTTGTCAGCATACATTTGTCAACCATACGTGAGCCAGGCAAAAGTGTCGAGTGGCCGACGCCGGGTAACCGGAATTTTTCGTAGCAAATTGTTTCCCGCTACCAATTTGTTTAGCTCTAGCGGTATTGTACGCTTATCGATTTTTCGCCACAGAGCTTCTGCAGCCCTTCGATAAGTTCGGGGGTTGGATGGACTTTCCATTGCTCATCGAAATAGAAACGCGCCTTAGCACCCTTACGCTCATAATCAATCCGCATGCGGCACTCTCCATCTTTAAAGTTTGCCAGCAGGCTTGCAAATGCTTCTGAAAATCCATTCCGAACCAATCCCTGACTCACAGCAACAGTCAACATCCGGGCATAGTTTTCTCTGGCCTGGCCAATGCTGAATACTTTTCTGGTAACCATTTTCAGACCACCGGAATAATGATCTTCACTCACCTCACCCTCAATTACCAACACAGCATCTTTAATCAGCAGATCTTTATATTGCTCATATACATCTGAAAAAACAGATACTTCCATGCGGCCACTTTTATCATCCAGGGTAATAAAACACATTCGCTCACCGCGCTTGTTGCGCATCACCCGCATTGCTAATACCAGACCGGCAATCACTGTCTTATGGTCACGCCCTGCCGGTTTTACATCATTAATCCGGCAGGTAATAAAATTCCCCAATTCGTCAAGGTACTGATCAATAGGGTGACCTGTCAGGTACAGGCCAAGAGTTTCTTTTTCGCCATTAAGCCGCTCATCATCGCTCCAGGGCTTTACCCTTACCCACTCACCACCGCTGGACTCAGTGTCAATCACTTCGCCAAACAAATCGCCCATACCAGCATCCTGATTAGCCACGTGCTGCTCGGCAGCTTTAACAGCTGTTGGCAAGGTAGCCATTAAGGTGGCTCGATCCGGGCCTGTTTTATCCAGAGCACCGGCCTTTACCAGAGCCTCCAGAGATCGACGATTTATTTTTTTCAGGTCGACCCGCCGGCAGAAATCAAACAGATCAGCAAACTTTCCACCGTTTTTTCTGGCCTCAAGAATGGCATCAATGGGCCCTTCACCAAGCCCTTTAATGGCT
>PDSR01000115.1 GCA_002748575.1 Gammaproteobacteria bacterium | reverse complement strand
GGATTATGAGTGATATGGCTATCTGGATGGCTGGCGGTGTTTCGGTGCCGTTATACCCGACATTAGCGCCGGATATGATCGGCAAAATCCTTAAACACAGTGAAAGCAAAATTTTATTTGTGGGTAAACTGGATGGCTGGGAAGCAATGAAACCTGGTATTCCAGATGATGTTAAATGTATTTCCTACCCGCTAAGCCCGCCAAATGATTATGATACCTGGAATGATATCGTTGCCCACCATGGGCCAATCACTGAAAGCCCATCGCGCAGTCATACTGAACTGGCAACGATAGTTTATACATCGGGTACTACAGGAATGCCCAAAGGGGCTATGCACAACTTTGCCGGGTTGGCAGCGGGAGCCACTCACGCTGCCAATACTTACAATATAACATCGCAGGATCGTCTGCTTTCGTATCTGCCGTTGTCGCATGTTGCTGAGCGTTTGTGTGTTGAACTGGTGCAGGTGTACCAGGGTACTCACGTATTTTTTACAGATTCTTTAGATACTTTTTCAGAAGATTTGCAACGAGCCAGGCCGACATTTTTCTTTGCAGTGCCCAGAATCTGGGCAAAATTCCAAGCCGGTGTTTTTTCGAAGATGCCCGAGAAAAAACTGCAAAAGCTCTTTAGAATCCCCATTCTGAATAGCATCATTAAGAAAAAAATTCGAACCGGGTTAGGTTTGAATGAAGCAACGCGCTGTTTAAGTGGTGCAGCTCCAATCTCTGTCAGCCTGTTTCAATGGTATAAAGAGCTTGGTATCGAAATTCTGGAAGTCTATGGCATGACCGAGAATCTGGGGTATTCACACAGCACCCGGCAGGGTAAATCGCGACCAGGTTTTGTTGGTCAAAACAACCTGGATGTTGACGCCAAGTTAGGTGATGGTGGTGAAATTCTCGTTAAAGGACCAACAACAATGCTTGGCTACTATAACGAACCGGAAATAACCGCAGAAGCTTTGGATGAAGAAGGCTATATTCATACCGGCGATATCGGGCAAATGGAGAGTGATGGCAGTTTAAAGATTACCGGGCGTATTAAAGAAATTTTTAAAACCAGTAAAGGCAAATATGTTGCGCCATTTCCAATAGAAAACAGACTTCTGATAAGCCCTCATATTGAACAGTTATGTGTGGTGGGTTCATCGCTTCCCCAGCCGATTGCATTGGTTATGCTGGCCGAAGGTGACAGGGATACGCTGGCCAAAGGTGGTAGTCGGGAAGATATTCACAACAGTTTGCAGGCGACAATGCGCGAGGTTAACAGCCAGTTAGATCCGCACGAAAAAGTTAAATCTTTGGTGGTCGTCAAAGATGAGTGGGGTGTTGAGAATGGCTTTATGACACCCACACTGAAAATTAGGCGTAACGTACTGGAAGCGCATTACGCCGACCATATTGAAACCTGGTATGAATCGGGGCTTGATGTGCAATGGGAAGACTAAAATAAACATTATAATGATCTTTCAAAAATTTTTTTATCCGCTTCGCGGGCATGTTTTTTTTGTATTGCTGGTATGCTTTTTTGTTGGCGCAAACAGCGCCTATTCAGCAAATGCTCAGTATTCTTCAAGGCTGTGGAAAATTGAATCCAGGGCCGATAAAAAAATCGCGCCAAGTTATTTATTCGGCACTATGCACCTGGCAGATAAGCAGATTGTTAACCTGCCGCCTCACATTCAGCAGGTGGTTTACAGTGCTGATACCCTGGCCATTGAAGTTAAGCTGGATGCTGAATCGCAACGGGCGCTATCTACCCTGACTGCATTGCAGGGTGATGAAACTTTAAGTGATCTGATAGGCAATACGCAGTTCAAACGTGTGGCACAATTATTAGAAGCCAAAGGCGTTTCTGAATACAGCCTGCAACGCTTAAAGCCCTGGGCTGCGGCATTGATTTTAAACTATCCGCCGGCATCATTGGATCCGGTTCTGGATTATTCACTGCAATTAAAATTTTCCCAACAAAACAAGCCGGTTTATCAGTTGGAAACCGCCCAGGAACAAATAGAAATTTTTGATCACTTATCACTGGGCGATCAAATTAGTTTTCTTGAATATTCACTTAAACAACAGGATCATTTTGATTTTTATTTGCAAAAAATGAAGCAACTATACCTTGATGATGATCTTGAAGGATTGCAGGCATTGGCTCTGGAGCAGATGGAAGATATTAACCAACCATTTATGCTTCAATTATTCTCGAACCTGATCGAAAAAAGAAATATAAAAATGGTTAATCGTATGCAGTTTCATTTAAAAGCTGGTAACAGCCTGATTGCCGTTGGTGCATTACATTTAACCGGGCCAAAGGGCCTGATTAACCTGCTTCGGTATAAAGGCTATAAGGTGACGCCGGTTTTGGGAATTGAATAGTCATGGCGGAACCTAAAGAAATTGATCTGCAAATCAGCAATGGGTTAACACTATCGGGATTAAGCTGGGGTGAGCACAATAAAGCCAAAGTGTTGGCCCTTCATGGTTGGCTGGATAATGCCGCTACTTATATTAATTTAGCCCCGGTTCTGGCAAATAACTTTCATGTGATTGCGCTTGATTCTGCTGGTCATGGCCGGTCTCACCACCGGCCATCAGGGGTTCGCTATCACCTGATTGATAACGTTGATGATGTAATACAGGTTGCCGATGTTCTGGGCTGGAATGAGTTTAATTTAATGGGTCATTCAATGGGCGCGGGTATATCAACCTACACTGCAGCTGCTTTCCCTGAAAGAGTCCAAAAGCTGGTGTTGTTAGAGGGCATTGGAACCCAAACCACGGAACCTTCGCAAGCCGCCGAAACATTGCATAAAGCAGTAACCGATATGCAACGGGCACCTTCGATTAAAATGCCGTTATATCCTGATATAGATTCAGCTGTTAAATCCCGTACCTCTGTGGTTGGCAGTATTTCCGAAAGAGCTGCGTCGATACTCTGCGAGCGTGGCCTGATTAAAATTGAGGGCGGCTATACCTGGTCAAGCGATCCCCGGTTAAGAATGTCATCGGCAATACGTCTGACGGAACCGCTCGTGGAAGGTTTTGTCAAAGATATAAACTGCCCGACTTTGTTTGTGGCCGCAGATCAAGGGTTTCTTGGGCATATAATGGCGGTACAACAACGGCTGGATTTAATCAAAGATATCCGCCAGGTTTCTCTGCCAGGAAACCATCACCATCATTTGGAGTCTGACACATTTGAACCGGTTGCCGACACTGTGTTGCGGTTTTTAACTGGAGTTGAATAATGTTTGTAAAAGTTTCTACTCAGCTAAATTGCACCGAGAGCGAGCTTTGGGAAAAAATTATCAAGCTGGATTCTCTTCAGTTCGTAGCTGCACCTTTGTTGGCTTTTAAGGCTGTGGACTCTAATTCACAAAACAGCACATGGGAGCTTGGTCGGGATTATCCGTTTAAGTTGTATTTGTTTAAATACATTCCTTTGGGATCGCATACTATCCAGCTCGTGAAATTAGACAAAAATCAAAACCTGATTTTAAGTCATGAAAGTGGTCAGCTTACCCCCGTGTGGAATCACAAAATTTATTTTAAAGAATTACAGTCGGGTGTTGTTAGCTATACCGATGAAATCGAGATCGGAGCGGGATGGTTAACACCGGCGATTGGCATTTTTGCGCATCTGTTCTATCGTCATCGGCAGCGGCGCTGGAAGGCGCTGCTGCGAAAATGAGTTTAGTTGATGCGCCAGGGGATTGTTTTAACCTGCGCGATTGCTAACGATATGCACGAACGAGCGCGATCTTAACTCATCCATGGTAATACCTGTGGCAATCGCTTCTTCTTCGGTAATTGCACCACAGGCAATACCTCGTAAGAAGAAGTTTAACAGGCCCTGACCTGTGGCAGCGTCATCGAAGGTATTGCCAACCAGAGTTGCTTGTGCGGCCTTGTTAATGAATGCGGCAAGGCGGGCAGACGCATCGGGCAGGCCCTCCAGGAAAAATGCATAAACCGCTGCATAGCGAATGGGTAATTGAGCAGGATTTAAATCCCAGCCCTGATAATATGCATGGCGCAGAGAGTGTGTGATGTTATCGAAATGCAGCTTCCAGGCATGGTGAATCACGCGGGTGTTTTCCAGAATTTGTTCGTTGCTTAACTGGCCTTCTTTGGGTGGGCGGTTTGGCCCGATAGGCATCACAGTGGTTACACCATCGCAAATAGTAACGCCAGTACCTGCCAGGGAAACCTGTAACACATGGCGGGCAAAGTCTGCTGCCGGGTGTGTGTGGGTTTGATAGGTCGCTGTGATATTGCAGGTTGCTGTGTAATCGTAAGTGCCAAATATGGCTGATCGGCAGCGGCCCCGGGCAGCTTGAACCAACTGATAAACCTGATTGGAACCCTCTTTATCAATAATGGATTGAGTGGTTTCGATCATTATTTCCAGTTTGAGCGCGTTCTTTTGGTAGCCGCACTTGTCTTCAATAATGTCTAGCAGATCAGCCAGTGCGGTGACCTGTTCCGGATGGGTGACTTTGGGTAGTGTGATCACGAAGTTATCGGGCAGTTTCCCACCTTTTATTTGTGCCAAGCGGGTTAGGAAAAGATCCAGAGTTCTTACCGCTCGCTGGCGACACTCTTCGGTGAATGTTTTTATACGGATACCAATAAACGGTGGCAGGCTGCCATCGTCCATACCTTTAGCCACTTCTTCAGCACAACGAATGGCATCGGCGTCTTCTTCATCGTCCGGGCGGTTGCCGTAGCCATCTTCAAAGTCGATACGGTTGTCTTCAATGGGTTCTTTTTCAAGCTTGGCGAGCATGCGTTGATATACGGTATAGGCTAACCAGGCGGCAGGGTTGCTTGCTTTTATGTTTGCAAGATCAGTAACACAGGCTTTTTCCAGCCGAGCAATTTCAACACTGTTTATGGGTAAAGCCTCGGCGCCTGTCAAACCAACGACTTTCGCCAGTGTTACAAAATTGGGCGCATAGGCTTGCAGATTACGAATAGCAATACTGCCCAGCTTTTGCGCGGAGCCAGCTTTAAACAAATTGGCTCCGCCGTATACAGTATGCACTGGTTGGCGATCAGAGCCGTCACCTGGGTAAAAGGTGGAGTGAATCTGGTTTGATTCCTGAAGCATTGCAAGAATCGGTTGGGTTTCCGTGTCAGTTAATGTCAATTTCATTATTTACCCGCTGGCTCTTTAAACAAGGTGTGTTTGATGTTTTCCCGGGGAGGGTTGCTTGCCGAATTATACTAAGTTTCTTTCCGCTTTGCTCTGGCCAGAACATGCTCTGCAAGTGGCTGTAAGTGCTTGAAATGCGCATTCAAGTCATGGTTTTTCAGCTGGTAGGCCTGTTTTGCCTCTTCATGGGGCATTACCAGGTATTCTCCGTGCATTACCGCCTGATAAATTTGCTCGGCAATATCAGAGGCGGTTAATTCGGAGCTGTTTTCCATTATTTTTTCCAACGACAAGGCAGTGGCCTGGTCTGGTGTGCGCATGGATTCCCCAAGGTTGGTTTTAAAGAAAGAGGGTGTTACGCAGGTCACCTTAATCTTATGTGGCTTTAACTCAACGTGAAGGGATTCCGAAAGAGAAATAACCGCAGCTTTTGACACGTTGTAATTGCTCATTCCCGGCGGATTAACAATGCCTGCCATGGATGCGATATTAATAATGTGGCCACTTTTGTTGTTGATCATGAAAGGAACAACCGCCTGGCAGCCATAGAGTACACCATAAAAATTAATATCCATGATCCATTTCCAGTCATCTGCCGACAACCAGTTGAATGGCCCCCCTGAAGCGACTCCGGCATTGTTGATCAATATATCGACGCCACCCCATTGGTCTTTCATTGCGTTGACTGTGGCCGCCCAATCATCTGGAGAGCTGACATCGCATTTTATAAAAAAGGCTTCTCCCGGGGTGTTGTTGATGATTGCCAGCGTTTCCTCGGCTCGGCTTTGATTCAAATCTGCAATGCAAATGCGATAACCCTCTGCTGCAAAACGAAGGGCAAGTTCTTTCCCAAGGCCGCTGGCACCGCCGGTGATTAAGACGCGGTTGTTCGATTGGCTCATATGTTTTCCCTGATTTATTGATTCTATGGTGCTTTTTTCTTAACTTATACCTCGTCTGGCTGCCGGGCGACACTGGCAAATGTGTCAATCATAAGGCTGTTATCAGACATATATGATCTTATCTCGCAAAGGAGCGGCTGACATGGCTGTACCAGCAAACAAAACAGAATTGATAGAAGCTATTCAAAAGAACTATACAAAATTGAGAGAAGATCTTGATACTATCCCAGCAGAATTAACTGAAGAAAAAGAGATGGAAGGGCATGTTAAAGGTACGCAAATGAGTGTCTGCAATTTAATGGCGTATCTGGTTGGTTGGGGGAATCTTGTGCTTAAATGGCACTCGGTTTTTTCTGGCGGTAAAATGCCTGATCTGCCGGAAACTGGATTTAAAATGAATGAAATGGGGAGGTTGGCACAAAAATTTTACAAAGATTATGAAAACGATAATTATCAATCGCTTCTCCAGCAATATGATGAAGTTGTTGCGAAAATCCTTGAATTAATCGACAGCCTTGATAACAAGTACCTTTATGAAACCGATTGGTACAAAAAATATCCCTTTGGCAGAATGATTCAATTCAATACATCGTCTCCTTATGCAAATGCTCGCTCGCGGATTCGGAAATGGAAAAAATCAAAAGGATTGTTGTAAACCCGATACCGAATAAAAAAATCAATAGCCTGTGAAAAGGCCAACCTGAAGAGTGCTTTTTATGTCTGAACCTACATCCCCCGATCTTGATGCCCGTTTTGAACCTGATGCGATTGATGGGTTGCAAACTATCGGTGATTTTATTCGCTGGGCAGTCAGCCGATTTAATGAAGGCGCAGTAGTGCTGGGCCACGGATACGACGACCCGTGGGATGAAGCCGTGGCACTGGTGCTGTATGCGTTACATTTGCCCTGGGATGTTGACCCCAGGGTACAGCAGGCGAATTTGACCAGTGCCGAAAAACTGGAAGTGCTGGGGCTGGTAAAACGAAGGGTTCTGGAACGGGTGCCGACCGCGTATTTAACCGGCATTGGCTGGTTTGCCGGGCAGCCATTTGTCACAGATCAGCGGGCTCTGATCCCCAGATCGCCCATTGCCGAGCTGATTCAAAAACAGTTTGAGCCCTGGATTGACCCCGAGAACGTCGAGAATATTCTGGATTTGTGTACCGGCTCTGGTTGTATTGGTATTGCCAGTGCCATGCATTTTCCGTGGGCGCAGGTGGATTGTGCTGATATTAGCGAAGATGCTTTGGATTTGGCCGAGCAGAATGTGCAGATGCATGGTTTGGAAGGCCAGGTGAATGTGGTGTATTCAGATTTGTTTGAAGCACTTGATGGCCGCACCTATGACATTATCGTTAGCAATCCCCCCTATGTTGATAAAGAAGATATGGATGCCCTGGCCGATGAGTTTCACCACGAACCAAGGCTCGGCCTGGCCGCAGGCGACGATGGCCTGGATATTGTGCGCCGCATGCTGCCGGAACTTTCACGGCATCTCAACCCCGGTGGAATAGCGGTGATCGAGGTGGGCAATTCCTGGGTGGCCCTGGAGCAGGCTTACCCCAATGTACCTTTTACCTGGCTTGAGTTTGATCATGGCGGGTTCGGTGTGTTCCTGCTCACCAAAGAGCAAATAGATCTTCATCAGGCTGATTGGGTGTTATAATCGCGCCTGGATTGGCAATACATAGCAGGAAAAACATAGAGTATGTCGGGTAATACGTTCGGAAAATTATTTCAGGTAACAACTTTTGGTGAAAGCCACGGTTTGGCATTGGGTTGTATCGTTGATGGATGCCCTCCAGGATTAGAGCTTTCAGAGGCAGATTTGCAAGTCGACCTGGATCGCCGCAAGCCGGGCACCTCGAAATACGCAACGCAGCGAAAAGAACCCGATGAAGTGGAAATTCTATCGGGTGTGTTTGAGGGCAAAACTACAGGTACCGCCATTGGGTTACTTATTCGCAATACCAACCAGAAGTCGAAAGACTATTCTGAAATCGCGCGGAAATTTCGCCCGGCCCATGCCGATTATACCTACCAGCAAAAATACGGTATCCGTGATTATCGCGGAGGCGGGCGGGCATCTGCCCGGGAAACGGCGATGCGCGTTGCCGCCGGAGCCATTGCTAAAAAATACCTGAAAGCGCGTTATGGCATCGAGGTGCGTGGTTATGTATCCCAGATTGGCCATGTGGTTGCCGAAACATTCGATTGGCAGGAAGTGAACAATAATCCATTCTTCTGCCCGGATAAAAACGCTGTTCCGAAAATGGAAGCCTTGATTAATGAAGTTCGTAAGGCAGGCAGTTCCGTGGGTGCAAAAGTAACGGTGACTGCAACAGGTATGATGCCCGGTTTGGGCGAGCCGATATTTGATCGTCTCGATGCTGATATTGCCCATGCCTTAATGAGCATTAATGCCGTAAAAGGGGTAGAAATCGGTGCCGGTTTTGAATGTGTCGCGCAACGGGGCGAACAACACCGGGATGAAATAACCCCACAGGGGTTTTTATCCAACAATGCGGGCGGTATTTTAGGGGGCATTTCTTCAGGGCAGGATATAGTGGCCCATATCGCATTAAAGCCTACCTCCAGCTTATTGATACCAGGCAAAAGCATTGATATTGAAGGTAACGAAACCGAAGTGGTAACAAAAGGCAGACACGACCCCTGCGTTGGCGTTCGCGCCACACCCATTGCAGAGGCCATGCTGGCGATCACCTTAATGGATCATTGCTTAAGGCACCGTGGCCAGAATATGGATGTGCAATCGGAAACGCCCATCGTACCTGCTGAAAGTGTGGTTTCTGATACTCCTTCTTCTGATATAGAGCCTTGATGCAAAGCCAGGCTGCTGCAACCCAAACTAAACCGGACATTCCCTATTGGCGATTGTCCGGTTTTTATTTTTTTTACTTCGCACTATTGGGGGCGTTATTTACCTATTGGGGTTTGTACCTTAAACAGCAGGGTTACAGTATCGCAGAAATTGGTACCGTTATGGCGTCATTAATGGTTACCAAAATCATTGCTCCCAATATCTGGGGGTGGCTCGGCGATAAGCTTCAGAACAGGTTGCTGATTGTGCGGGCTGGTGCATTTTTAACGCTGGTTATTTTTGCTGCGGTGCTTCTGAAACCGGGCTTTATCGGCATGGTTATTGTAATGATGGGCTTCAGTTTTTTCTGGAATGCCATCTTGCCGCAGCAGGAAGTGGTTACTTTAAATCATATGGCCGATCAGCCTCACCTATACAGCCGGGTTCGAGTTTGGGGCTCCATTGGTTTTATTGTTACCTCTGTCGGTTTTGGTTTGTTCTTTGATTATTTTCCCATTAACTGGCTTCCCTATATTCTTTTGGGCTTTATGGTGGCTATCTGGATCAGCACACATTTGCTGTATGAATCTTCACACCGTATTCACGATGAACACAGCCCAAGCTTTATGTCGCAGCTGTTAAGGCCCACCGTTTTGGTGTTTTTTCTTTTGTGTTTTTTAATGCAATTTACTCACGGCCCTTATTACGCTTTTTTTCTTATTTATATGGAAGACTATGGCTATAGCAAGTTTGATGTGGGCCTGTTGATTGGCCTGGGTGTACTCGCCGAGGTGCTGATTTTTTTGGTAATGCATCGCTTAATGGTGCGATTTTCTATTAAGGCAATGGCTGTATTCTGTTTTCTGGCAGCGGCCATTCGCTGGGTGATTACCGCATTATACCCTGATAGCATAGCGCTTATTATTTTAGCGCAGCTCGCACATGCTTCGACCTTTGGGATATTCCATGCCATTTGTATTCACCTGGTGAGTCAATATTTTTCTCCCCAGTGTGCGGGGCAGGGGCAGGCGTTGTACAGCGCGTTAAGCTTTGGTGCTGGCGGTGCCATCGGAGCCTGGTTCGCCGGTCAATTCTGGAATGCGCTTGGCGCTCAGGCTACTTTCCTTAGTGCGGCAATCGTCGCCGTTGGTGGTGCACTGCTGGCTTTATGGAAAATGACCGATCACCCAAAGGCGATACCACAAGCGTAAATCATCGGCGTGGCAAGTTGTGAAGAGAGGGCAATAATGACGATTAAAACGCATTTAGAACAGCTGTCAGCATTAGGAAAATGGATTCAAGGCAATAACTGGTGCCCGGCTACCAGTGGTAATTTATCAACACGTTTGCCTGATCACGATAACTTCTGGATCTCGGTATCAGGAAAATACAAGGGCGAACTGACACCTGAAGATTTTATTGAAGTCAACACCCAGGGCGAGCCAGTCAGCTGCAATAAACGCCCATCGGCGGAAACCCTGCTGCACGCCCTGATCTACAAACATTACCCTGAAACAACATTTGTGCTGCATACACATTCTGTTTATGGAACGGTGCTAAGCCAGGTAGAGAGTCAGGTTGAGCAGTGCCAAGACGAGAAGAGCCAGACAGCGCCAGCCAATGTGCTCAGGTTTCAGGATTATGAGCTACAAAAAGCATTTACTGGTGTAGACACTCACGAAGGTGTTTTTTCCCTACCGATGTTTAAAAACAGCCAGAACATGGAGGCATTAGCCGCTGACATTAGTGCTTATTTAGAACAGGGCAACGCCCCCCACGGTTTTATATTGGCAGGCCACGGACTTTACACCTGGGGGTGTGATGCCGAGGATGCGAAGCGTCATTTGGAAGCTCTTGAATTTTTGTTCGAGTGTGAATATAAACGTCGCCTGTTAACAGTAGGGCGGAGGTAAGTGTAAAAATGAGTTTTTTAACGGTATTCAATGATCAAAACCCTTCTGAACCCTTGCTATCAACCCGCGAAACGGCACAAATCGCGGCCAGCCTGAAGGCCATAGGTGTTCGCTTTGAGCAATGGTCGGCAACATCGCCGGTAAATGCCAGCGCCAGCCAGGATGAAGTGATTCAAGCTTATCAGAACGATATTAACCGCCTGAAAGCACAAGATGGCTACTCGACTGTTGATGTTATCAGCCTGGCTGCTGATAATCCGGCGAAAAATGAGCTAAGAAAAAAGTTCCTTGATGAGCATACCCACGGTGAAGATGAGGTGCGTTTCTTTGTAAGGGGCGATGGCTTGTTTTATCTTCATGTGGATCAAAAGGTGTTTGCTGTGTTGTGCGAAAAGGGTGATTTAATATCGGTGCCAGCCAATGTTGCCCACTGGTTTGATATGGGTGATCAACCGAATTTTACCGCGATCAGATTATTCAATAATCCAGAGGGTTGGGTGGCTAATTATACCGGTAACGATATTGCTACCCGGTTTCCCAAATACGAAGATCTTGTGAATTAAAATACGGGCTAAGTTTGCAAAGTTATAATTATGATTAAAGCAATAGTGACTGATATTGAAGGTACAACCACCAGCATATCTTTTGTGAGTGATATTTTATTCCCCTATGCAAGGCAACGTATTCGTGATTTTGTTATTGCTCATGCCGAACAGCCAGCAGTCGCTGCCGAGATTAAAGCTGTGCGCGAGGAATTAGGCGATCAGAGTGCCGCACTTTCCCAGGTGGCCGATGCGCTGGAAAACTGGATTGATGACGATAAAAAAATAACGCCATTAAAAAGCTTGCAGGGAATGATATGGAAGGCTGGCTATGAAGATGGCAGCTTGAAAGGGCATTTATACCCTGAAGTAAAATCTGTATTGCAGGCATGGAAATCTCGGGGGTTGGCGTTGTATGTTTATTCTTCCGGCTCAGTGGCCGCGCAAAAGTTATTATTTGGTTACAGCGAACAGGGTGATTTAACGCCGCTTTTCGATGGGTATTTTGATACGAAAATCGGCGGAAAAAAAGAAGTGCAATCCTATCAGCTTATTGCTGAAACCTTACAGCTTAATCTTGATGAAATACTTTTTTTGAGCGATGTTAAAGCGGAATTGGATGCTGCTTCGGCAGCGGGTGTGTTAACAGTGGCGCTCGACAGGCAATGTATTTGTGATGGATTTGGCGAGCACCCGTTTGTACATAACTTTGAACAAATTGATTTGCATTGAATGTGGACC
>PDSR01000114.1 GCA_002748575.1 Gammaproteobacteria bacterium | reverse complement strand
AAACGTCACCTGTTCAATCATACTCAATGTTCGAGTGCCATTATGCTCATCCAGAGTAGCAATATGAAGCGCATAGCCAGGGCCAGCGCGAGGGTCATCCCTGTCAACTTCAACCTGATATTGATAGCGGGGCTTTCCTTCATTCAGCATCACAGTGCCCGCACCCTGTTGACGGCTGGAAGAAAATATAATGCGGTTATCTGCCAGATATTCCGGCGTGATATCATGGCCCAGTTGTGCATCTTCTGCCATCATTAACGGGTACACTTCACCGCGAACAAAATCATATTCGTAAAGGTTCCAGACTGCCGGTTGTTGCTGGTCGCTTTCAGGATCAATGGAGTCATCAAAAGGCCCGCGGGCAGCAAACATCATATACTTCCCATCGTAAGACGTTTTTATATCCCTGACATCATAACGGGCATCGCTGCCAAAAATGCGCTCAGTCAGATTCACCTCTAACGCATCGGCATTAACCGATTCTCTAACAAATAAACTCGCTCCCGGACTAAACGAGTCCAGCACCAAAAAATTATCATCATGGATTTCCTGATCCCGTGTGATATAGGCAACAGGGTATTCGGAAATCTGCGTTTCTTCAGGATTAATCACAACATCTGCTGCTTTATCCTGTGTGGAGTCTATATCACCACTACCGCAGGCAACTACGATCAACGCCAGGCAGGTAATCAGCAGCAATCTGGCTTCAAAAGGTAATTTCTTGTTCATAGAAAACGTGCTCAATGGCTAATACTCTATTATTTGTGTGAATTATGACTCGGTTATGGATATTCGATCTGCGTACATTTTCACGAAAACCTATATTTACTCTTGCTAGACTAATTATTAAGAGAGGGCTTGCATGATGTTGCTGCCTTTGCCCTGATATATAGAAGTGTAGGTAATAACGATGAAAACGAACATGCAAAAATGGGAACTGTTTGGCAGTAATCATACGACTGCTCTCGGTGCATTGTTTTTAGCAACCATACTCAGTACCCCCCCGGCATTTGCCGATATCAAAGATCAGGCAAAGCGTGTTTATGATCGTATCGCCGGTGTCCCTCCTTCAGAAACAGAACTTAACAGCATGGTGAATGACCTGGGTGGTTCACCTTCGGAACAGGATTTTATTGCCGCTGCCATTAAATACCCGATGAGCAATAAATATTTTTACAACGCAACACTGAAAAACTGGATCACACCCTGGACTAACGAACAGCAGACCGTTTTCGCACCATTAAATGATTTCAGCGCAACGGCCATTGGCCTGATTGCCGATCAAAACCTTGGCCCGAATGGTGCGCCCGATGGAAACCATTTGAATTTTCGAGAAATTTTATCGGCAAATATTATTTATGTGGCTAATGCTGCTGAAGGTTTGCCAACTTACTCAAACAGTAACAACGTTCATTACGAAGAACTTGAAAACAGCGGCGCTGCTTTAAATGAAGTACTGGAACGCAGAGTGCAATCCAGTATCACCGGATTACCGGAATCAGCCGTCGCCGGTGTTATGACCACCCGGGCCGCTGCTCATGCTTTTTTCGTGGCAGGCACTAACCGCGCAATGCTCAGATTCACATTGATGAATTTTTTATGCAACGATCTGGAACAATTTAAAGATAACTCCCGCCCTACCGACCGCATTCGCCAGGACGTCGTTCGCAGCCCCGGTGGAGACAGCCGCATTTACCTGAACTCCTGTAGTGGCTGCCACAGTGGTATGGACCCTCTTGCCCAGGCATTTGCCTATTATGAATGGACGGGGGAAGAAGGCACCGATGAAGGTGAAATCGCCTACACGCCTGATTCAGTACAGGCTAAAAACCTGATCAATTCGGGAAATTTTAAATGGGGTTATCAAACTCCCGATGACACCTGGATCAATTACTGGCGCAAAGGTCCTAATGCTTTATGGGTTGGCTGGCCGGAACTGGCAGGTTCGGGCTATGTAGATTCTGAAGCAGATCAACCATACGCAACCGGCCAGGGTGCCAGCTCCCTTGGAGCAGAACTGGCAGGCACTCGCCTGTTTGCCCAGTGCCAGTCGCGCCAGGTGTTTAAAAACGTCTGCCTGCGAGAGCCAGGCAACGATGCTGACCATGCCGTTATTGATTCGATGGTGGCTGATTTTGATGCTAACGATGGCAGTATCAAGCGCTTATTTGGTAAAGCCGCTTATTACTGTCGTGGCGAATAAGGGGGGCACCATGAAATACACGTATCAACTATTAGTCATTATTGCCGCAGCCGTTGTATTAAATGCTTGTGGCGGCAGTAGCACTGGTGCCACCAATGCCCCAGTAGCAACCACCGGCGCTAACAACATAACTGTATTTACCCCCATGGAAAGCTACACGGGCACTGATCCTGAAGCTGATGACATACAGGCCTTTATGGTACATTTTTGGAATAATGTGGCTACCGATGATCGCTGTGGCCAATGTCATGATGATTCACATCAAGCGCCTTTTGCACGCTCCAATGATATTAATGCAGCCTACAACGCTACGTTACCCTTTATTAACCGAGCCGCTCCGCAAACATCGGCCCTGGTAACGAAAGTTGAAGGTGGCCACCAGTGTTGGGAAAGCAATACCAATGCCTGTGCCCAAATTCTTACTCGCTGGATTCAAAAATGGGTAAACGATGGCAATGGTACCGGTATCGCATCAACAACTATTGTGCTGGAAAAGCCTGATGTGGTAAGCATTGAATCAGCCAAAGTATTACCTGCTGCTGCACCCACCATTGATTCTGATCCCGATTTGTATTCATCGTTTACTGATCTTTACGATACACTCACCGAGCATTGCAGCGATTGCCACAGCGAAACTGCAAGCGCATCACAGCAACCCTTTTTTGCCAGCCCCAATGAAGATGCTGCCTGGGATGCAGTACGCAATAAAATTGATTTAAATGATGAAAACAGAACACTGTTGGGGGCTCAATCCCGGCTGGTGGTTCGCTTACGATCCGAATCTCATAACTGCTGGTCGAGCATTTGCTCTAACGATGCACAGAAACTGTTAACAAGTATTCAGGCTATGGCCGCAGACATCGAGCTACCGTCGATTGACCCTGATCTAAAAACAAGCGCCGCCATGATTCTTACGGAAGGCACCGTCGCCAGCAGCGGCGGCCGCCACGAACAACACCAGATCGCCTATTGGAACTTCAGCGAGGGCGAAGGTAATACCGCATTTGATACCAGCGGCGTGGAGCCGGCCATGCATTTGTCGGTTGACAGCGGTGTCCAGTGGGTTGGCGGCTGGGGCATTGATCTAGGCACCAGCGGTGGCCGGGCCTGGGCTGACATAGCATCCAGCAAAAAACTGTATGATTCCCTGGCATTCACTGGGGAATACAGCGTCGAAGCCTGGGTAGCACCAGCCAACGTCACTCAGGAAGAAGCGCATATTATCAGCTACGCTGAAAACGGCGAAGATCACAATTTTGTGATCGGCCAAACACTGTACAACTATGACTTCTACCAAACCACTACTATCGATAGCGATGGCAACAATGCACTTTCCACCGATAGTAATGATGAAGATCTTCAGGCTGTACTGCAGCATGTGGTACTGACCTATGACCGCACCCACGGCAGGCGCATTTATGTTAATGGGGAATTTACCGGCGATAACGATTCGGTAGCCAGTGGCTTTCTAACTGACTGGAATGACCAATATGTGTTTTCCATTGGCAGTGCGCCGGGCGGTACCAATGAATGGAGTGGCATGGTAAGGATGGCCGCCATTCACAGCCGTGCATTAACCGCCGATCAGGTACACCAGAACTATGATGTAGGCGTTGGCCAGAAATACTATTTACTGTTTGATATCAGTGAATGGGATGGTATTGATGATTGCTGGAACAGTTATGTCGTATTCGAAGCCTCGCAACTGGACAACTATGCATATCGTTTTAACAGCCCCTTCTTTGCACGCCTCTACGAACCGGCAACTTCAGGCACCGCTCCTGCAAAATGCACAGCAGCCACGGCACCGGCCCAGTCTGATTACAGCTTTGGTATTTCTGATATCCGCATTGGCATGAACGGCAAAGTGCTGGAAGTTGGCCAGGGTTTCCGAACCATTGGTAAAAATGCATCAGGAGAAACAGAGCCATTAATCATTGATTCTGATTCCAATAGCGAAGGCTACCAACAGCTCGCTGACATCGGAACCATTTTTGCGATTGAGAATGGCCCAACTGAAGATTTGTTTTTCCTATCGTTTGGAGAAATTAATGGCCAGCAGGGTGTTACCACTGATCCCAGTGCCATTTCTGTTAGCAATCCGTTGTTAGATGATGTTCCTGCTTTCGGGCTAAGAACATTTGATGAAATTAACGCTTCCATGTCAGAGGTTACCGGCATCCCGACAACCCATGAAAGCGTCACTTCAGTTTTTGACAGTGTTAAAACTCAACTGCCAACAACCGAGTTAGCCGATACTTTTCTGGCAGCTCATCAGATCGGTATTGCCCAGTTAGCTATTACCTATTGTGATGCATTAGTAGAGCAGGAAGTAAGCCAGGCACCCGCAGAGCGCAGATTCTTTACAGCGTTTGACTTCAACGCATTACCAAACACCGCCTTTGCCAATGCCGCAGCCAGAGATACCGTATACGATCCACTGATCACTCATACAGTAGGAGTGAGCTTAAACGATCAACCCGCCAGTAACGCTATCAAAACCAACTTTGATACCTTGCTTGACGGGTATTTAACAGGAGACACACCACGAAACGGTTTGCTTGATTGTGGCGCTGATTGTAACCCCACAAGAACCCAAACCATTGTTAAATCCTTATGCGCTGCCTCCATTGGCAGTGCCATGTTATTAATTCAGTAACGGAGATAAGAACATGACTGTGAGAAAAAAACCTGCGTTTTTATCGCCCGATGCACCTTTAATGCATGCTGATCACCGCCGCCCTGTTTCCCGTCGGGATTTGATACGCCAGGGTTTTATGGCTGGTGCCGGGGCAGCATTGATCCCTTCAGCACTCAGCCTGTTTTCCAGAACAGCGAATGCCGCCATTGCGGATGATGTAAGAAACATGGCTCCCGGCTGCACACTTGGTACCGAAAGCTTACGCAAAGTACCTTTCATTTGTTTTGATCTGGCCGGTGGCGCCAACATTGCCGGTTCCAACGTGTTAGTCGGTACTCGTGGCCAGTTCGACTCCCTGACCACAGCAGGCTACAGCAAATTAGGGCTGCCTGCAGATATGATTCCGGTGGGTGATAATACCAATGTAGACAGCTCACTCGGCCTGGCCTTCCATAGTGACAGCGCCATGCTCAGAGGCATCAGGCAAAGCTTTACCACCAATACGGCCAACACCAACGGCTTTGTTATACCAGCGCGTTCCGACAACGACACCGGCAATAACCCTCACAACCCCATGTACGGTATTGCTCGCTATGCCATGTCGCAAAATGGCGTTTTTGATGAAAATCAGATGCAGCCCTGGGGCCAGTTAATGGCGCTGATTGGCTCGCGCAGTTCGGTATCCGGTGGAAACTCCATGACACCTTCAGATTTAATCGTTTCTTCACTGCAACCGACAAAAATCGACCGTCCTTCTGATGCTCGCGGCTTAATCAACACCGGTTCATTGATGAGTCTGTTTAATAACGATACCGCCGTTGCCGCTCAGGTGCTTGAAAGCATGGCACGAATGAGCCGCGAAAAGCTTGACCTGAACCGCCTCACTTTCTTTACCAATGACCCCGTGGCAGATGCCAATCTGAAAGATATGATCAGTTGTGGTTATGTTAAAGCATCGGATATTGCCGCCTCTTTTAGCAGCACCGACGTACTGGACCCGGCTCTGGACCCGGATATTGTCGGCGAAAGCGGTATATTTACCAGCGCAGAATTTAATAGCGATTCGGAATTCAGAAAAACGGCTTCTGTAATGAAACTGGTTCTTGAAGGGCGAGCAGGTGCAGGCACCATTACTATGGGCGGGTTTGATTATCACACCAGCGATCGAGCCACCGGAGAAATTCGCGACCAGCGAGCCGGCCGCTGTATGGGCGCCTGCCTGGAATATGCGGCTCGCCTCGGTGTGCCATTAATGATGTATGTGTTCAGCGATGGTTCCGTTGCCAGCAACGGCGTGCTTGATAATTCCGTCAATGGCGGTGGCAAGGGCGTGTGGACCGGCGATAATTCCTCCACTGCTGCGTCTTTTGCGCTGATTTACAACCCAACAGGACAGCCGGCACTAACCAGCGAAACCCGTCAGATTGGTATTATGAGAAGTGACGCATCGGTGGATACCGGCTCCAGCCGGGCGGCAAATAACGTGAATTTACTGGTTGATACCGTGGTGATGAACTACATGGCGCTGCATGGTGATCAGGGGCTTTATCAGAATCTATTTGGCAATACGCTGGGTGCAGATACCACCACCATCGACGCATCCAGGATACTGGAACCACTGAGTTACAACTTTGCCACCTGACTGAAACCTGCTGAGCTGGCCGGCCGAGTTAATCTGCGCCGGCCTGAAAAATCAATCAGTTAATGATTGGCCACTCTGAATTCGGTCATTGCTTGATTAATGGGTAAATCCACTTTGCCCACCAGTTTTGCCGATTCAAACCAGCCTTCAGGGTTCCAGAAATACTGCCCTGAAAAACCCTGCATCACCAAGCCAACCTGATCACCGGGCTGCAAATCTAAAGAAACCGCCGCAATCGGCATTTTATAATGGCCATCACCCGGCAAAGGCGTGAGTTGCTCGCTCACCAGTTCAACCGTATATTCACCGGCTTTACGCACACCAACACCGATAAACACAGTCGCTTCCTGGTCGTCATCAGAGGTTTCCACGGTAAGATCTATTTGTGGAAAGCCCACCAAAGGAACTGGCTGCATAATTTGCACCAGGGGCTTGAAGGCCGGGCGAATCGTTCCACCGGATACTTCAGCTAAATCAGATTCCTGATTATTTCTACTCCAGACCAAGCCCATCAAGCGATCCACGGGTTGCAATATCACTTCAAACCAGCCGGAATGAATTAAACCAAGCTCTGCTTCCTGAAGATCTAAAGGCATACCACCAAGGGGAATATCCTGGGCAATCATGCCCTCACCGTCCGCCACCGTAACGCATAGTTCCGGCACGACCTGCGACGGGCGTTTTTGTTTCAACTTTTCATCAAAAAAATCAACAATCATTTTTGTTGCCGGTTGCCGATAGTTGCCACACTGAATCTCATCTTCGGTGTTATAAAACGGCAACCCCGACCAGCTTTGCAGTGGCCAGGGAAGAATATGCCCGCCCTGTATCGCCACCAAGCGCGCATCCAGCCCCGCTTCTTTGGCACACTGCCAGTTTTTGTAACCCTGATTTACAGGGAAAACGGTATCGCGAAAGCCCTGCAATAGCAGCATATCGGCTTGCGGGTATCGGTTTTGGGCACAGTAAGTAGAAAGACTGCGGCGTTCCAACTCCACCGTGGCGGCCACATTCATTTTGCCATTCAATAACGTAATATAAGGTGGCGCGAGCATTTTATCGAAATCAAAAACACTGCTGAAGATTCCTGCTCCAGCCAGTATTGCCGCCCATGCCGCTTTTACATGACCATTGGGGGCGATAGATTCGGCCAGGTTATGCCAGGTTGTAAGAGGTACAATCGCATCAATACGTTTATCAAAAACACTCGCCAATAACTGCGCACCACCACCATAGCTTTCACCCACCATGCCCAGCAGCAGATCACCGTTGTTATCCCTGCTTACCTGTGGCAGGTTAGCCTCCACCCAGTCAATAATAGAGCTCACATCCTTTACTTCGTAATCCGGGTCCATGATGTGTACTTTGCCATCGCTGTCACCAAAACCACGCTGATCATAGGAAATCATCCAGTATTTATTTTCCCAGGCAGCTATTGCTGCCTTGCCGGAAAGAATCCACTTGCCATAAAGCGACATGGGGCGAGGAGCGCGAAATGTTCCAAACCCGTGAGCATGAATAATGACAGGGGCAGTTTCACCCGGTGCCAGCTGCGGCTGATACAAGGTTGCCCGCAGGTACAAACCATCGTGGGTAGGAATCTCTATCTGATAGTAATCTGCTGATAGCGCTTGTTGCGGAGAATGCGCCGCATAGTGTGACTTTACATCGAGTGTGCTGCACCCGGCCGCCAACACCCCTGTTACCACTGCCAATACTAATTTTACTGCGTTAACAATAAAAAGGTTCCTCATCGGCCCGCTCCCTTAAAGTAAACAAATTACAGCCATTGTTTATTGTTTTAAGGGTTTTGGCAATGCCAAATATTGGCCTTAGTGTTTCCAGTCTACCTGCAGATACACACTGCGCTTGATTTCAGTAGGCTGAGGCCCGATCAGGGTTTCCTGATATTCAAAGCGCTGATCATGAAAAGCATTCAGCACATTCAAGGATACATTCAGCTCTGGGGCCACCTGCCATGCAAATCTGACGTTGGCATCGGCATAGCCAGAAGGGGCTGTATTCCCGCCAGACTTAATGTCATCCACGTAATACACATCCAGGTTCAATGAATAAACCTCGTTAATATCCCAATAAGTTCTGAACGAAATCTGACTGGATGGAGAAGAGCCCTCAAGAAACTCAGCGGCCAACAACTCATTATCACCCTTTATAGCCACCTGTAGGGCATTAAAATTAAGTTTCAACCTAAGATTTACTACAGGCCGATATTCAGTGGCCACTTCAATCCCGTAAAATGTACCATCAGCAGTATTAGCCGTCATCACTGTTCCCAGGAACCCACCTGCTATCGGCTCCCAGGAAACCTGTTCCAGCCCCCTGAGATCAGCGTACAGGGAATAAAACCCGGACACATCAAAGAAAAAATTATCAGCCGGCTGCCAGCGGAGCCCCAGCTCGTAGGTTGTTGTGGTTTCAAGCTTAAGATTTTCATTACCTAACAGGGTACCCACCAATACAGCGTTATCGGGAATAGGAGCTGACCCGGGCGGCAACAAATCTCGAATAAATTGCAGTGTGTACTCGCGCAAATATTCTGGATACTCATTGGTAAAGCGAACATAGCGCTCGTGAATAGCGGGTGCTCTTGCAGCGATTGACGCGCTTCCCCAATAGGATAACTCATTGGAAAATCGGTAATTAAAGCGAAGTGTGGGTTGCCAGGCAGTATCAATATCTGCAATTTTTTCAATTTTCAAACCAGTAACAAAAGTCAGCCTGGGTGTAAATTGATGTTCATTCTGAATAAAAGCGCTATAAATATCCAGAGACTGCTGGCTGGGAAACAATTCATAAATAGCACTACCATCAAGCTCGCCATCAAAATAGCGATAATGAAAGCCCCAGGTCACTCGGTTATTCCCATGCCAGGCATGATTATATTGAATATCCAGGTCATAAGAATTCGCGCTATAGGTACAGCCGGGCTCATCACGCTTTACATAATCAGCATATAACTGAAGTTGCAGATCATCATTCTCGATAGGTTTATTCCATAAACCACTGACAGTGGCGGACAGATTATTAAACCGTTCGCCAGCCTGTCCGATTCTTTCTGAAAACGTGTGATTATAGGACTTATCGACTGCACTGATACCTGACTGGATAACAACCCGCTCTTTGCCATTTACCCAATCAACCCTGCCCCCCAACTGGGCGCCCTGCATCTCATCCCCAGCTGACTTACCCGAAGCTTTATCAACAGAATCTTCGGTATCGCGCAATACCGCATAGCCACGATAAAAAAGGTTACCGGATCGAGCACCGGATCGCACACGAAAATGATTTTCCTGATGACCAACAGCCACAACAATGCGCTGCCCCTGAGTTAACTCGGCGCTTTTGGTAATAATATTAATCACACCATTGACAGCATTAACGCCCCAAAGACTGGCGCCGGGGCCACGAATAACTTCAATTCTGTCGATATCCTCAAGCATGGGCATCACCAGATCCCAATACACGCCACCATAAAGCGGCGTATAAACGCTTCTACCATCAACCAACACCTGCAAGTGATGCGAATACATGGAATTCATACCACGAATGCTCACCGCCCAGATGGAACTGTTAAGCTTCGCCACTTCTACACCAGGTGCGAGCCGCAAGGCATCTGGTACCGATGTTGCCCCTGACCGCTTGATTTCCATGGATGAAATAACATACACAGCAGCTGGAGTGTCCGACAAAGGTTGTACCCGCTTACTCACAGAGGTCACTTCCAGATTTACCAGATCTTCAAGATCCAGCTCAGTCAGCGAATCTAACGATAAAGACAGTCGCGGCACCAACAACAGAATCAGGCACGCAACCAGCCCCCATAAGCTATGCATCAATGCACTGTACAAACGCATACTTACCCCGTCAAAACATTCCTGCATGTTGTTCAACATATTGCCTTATACTTTATAATAGCTGTGTATTATATCAAAACAGCATGCTTGAATTGAATAACTACTCGCCTAAACCCACACGGCATCCCTCAAAAACACCCATTTAATTAGGACAACTGATAAACACAACATATACTTTTTATTGAAATTTTTTATGCCAAAGCAGCATGGCTGAACAGCATATGCTTTACTTAAATGAAGCCCGTCAGACAATCATGCACAAGCAGACCAGTTTATGAGCAGCACTTTGGTTTACAAAAGAATTACGCTCTACGGTAGTGATACCGCCTATGTCGATACCGACCCTGAAGCGCACACTGCCGTTTCGGTTGTTATCTGCCTGCACGGATTACCCGCTTCAAGCTACGTGTACCGCAATGTTATAGATAATCTTTCAGTTACAGCGCGGGTGTTGGCACCGGATCTGCCTGGATTTGGCAACTCATATTGTTGCCGAAGAAGCACCTGAGACAGTGGTAAACGAAATTAAATCTCTTACAAAGGCAAGTATTTAATTCCATGTTTAAGCTATACCGGCAATTAACAATCTGTCTATTTTTATTGCTCGCAGCCAGTGGAACAGCGCTGGCAGAAAGCCTATTGATATCTCCCCATGTTTACCACCACGAGCTCTCTCCCTATCTAGAGTACCTGGAAGATACAGAAGGACAACTGGAAATCGAAGACATCCTACTGGATCACAAGTCTTCTAAGAATTGGACAAAAAACACAAAACAAGTTCCCAATATGGGTATGACAAACTCTGTTTTCTGGTTTCGCCTGACGATCAGCAACCCAACCGAATATTCTATAGTAAGGCTACTGGAATTAAGCTATCCACTGTTAAACAGCGTCTCCCTGTATCAATTTGAAGGGGGTCAATTAATTGCAAATTATATTGCTGGTCATAGCATTTCGTTTCACGCCAGGCCAATAGAACATCGTCACCTGGTGTTTCCACTGGAACTGACAGCAAAAACCGAATCACAGGTTTATCTTAGAGTCGAAAGCAAGAATGGCATTCAGATGCCGCTTGATTTGTGGGAAGAACGGGTGTTCTGGTCTCAGGATCAAGCACGCCTGTCATGGCAGTTTCTGTATTACGGTTTAATGATCGTAATGATCGGATATAACCTTTTTCTAGCAACCGTCATGCGAGATAAAATTTATCTGTATTATGTTTTTACCATGACATTTATCTGTGGATTTCAAGCCATTTTGCATGGCGCAGCGTATCAGTTTTTATGGCCCGGCTTGCCTGAATGGAATGCTTTGAGTATGGCTGTAATAACGCCTCTGTCTAACGCTTTTTCCTGTTTATTCTCCATGCAGATGCTCAGAACGCAAACGGGTATCGGTTACGTACACACAGTACTAAGAGGTTGCACCGCCGTATCGCTGACACTTGCCCTGCTGGCCATATTTCTACCTTATAGAGTAGTCATTGTCGTTTCGGCAGCAGCCGTCGTTATGTCTGCCATCGTCGTATGTATTGCCTGTTTTAAAACCTGGGCCAGCAACAAAAACGATGCTCGTATTTTCACTGCGGCCTGGTTTATCTTTGTTGTTGGATGCATGGTTATGTTTCTCAACAAGTTTTCTTTACTACCCTATACCTGGTTCACCGAAAATCTGCTGCAAATTACTTCAGGTATTTCTACCATTTTACTATCCCTGGCTCTTGCAGAAAGAATTAACCGTTTACGAGACACCGAATTGATACTGAAAAAGCATCAACTTGATACCCGTGAACGGGAAATAATGTATGAAACGGAACTATTAGAGGCCAGTAGAGGCCAGATACGAAAATAAAGCAAAAAGCGATTACCTGGCGGTGATGAACCATG
>PDSR01000113.1 GCA_002748575.1 Gammaproteobacteria bacterium | reverse complement strand
ATGATCGCGTTAACCCGTACATTGTTGACACCCCATTCCTGCGACAGGGAACGTGTTAAATTAATTAATCCTGCTTTGGCAGCACCATAGGCGGCAGTACCGGGAGAAGGGCGAACGCCCGATACACTTGCGATATTAATAATTGCGCCGCCATTGTTAATCATAGCCTGATAAGCTTGTTGAGATAACACCAGTGGCGCGATTAAATTAAGCCGGATAATTGATTCACTTAAACGATAGGGGGCATCTGCCGCTTTAACCGGTGGGCTTCCACCGGCATTGTTGATCAGGACATCTAAACGGCCTGTATCATTAATTACGGTATCAATGATTATTTGTGATTCTTCCGGCTTGCGAACATCGGCAGCAATGAATTTCGCTTCTTTCCCATTGACCGTGATAGGCGTTTCTGGTGCGTTTCTTCCACAGATATAAACGTTTGCGCCAGCCTGTAAAAACGCTTCTGTGACGCCTTTACCAACCCCTTTAGTTCCGCCTGTTACGATAACGCTCTTGCCAGTGTAATCATAAGTGATTGTGCTCATTGTAATACCTTAAAATGCTGTATTCGGGACTTTTAAATATTTCCAAACGCCGCTTGCAGTGCCTACAAGGGTATCACCGCACCAGGCAACGCCATCAACAAAAGCCACTGTATTGGTAACGTGAGTAATTTGACCGGTGGCTTTAATAAAATTTCCGGGCAGGGTTGCGGCAATGAAGTTGGTTTGCATCGACAGTGTAACAACCGGAGAGGGTTTTCCTTTGGCGTACGATGCATTCATTCCCATCGCTTCGTCTAACAGCGTCAGCAGCAACCCTCCGTGCCCACGGTTATTGCCGCCAATATGGTGTTGCTGAAAAGGAACGCCTACCCAGCCTTTGAATGATCCATCTTCAAGGCTTTCTTTTTTGTAATAAAAAGGGCCTATGTGAGTAGAGAAAGGCGCATAGCGCCTCTCAACAAAGCCCTCCGGTATGATAACGTCAGACACTAATTAGCCACGTTCCAAGATGGCTGCGCCGGTTGGAACACCTGTTCCAGCGGTTACCAGAACATGTTTCACGTCATTCACCTGGTTTACCGAGGTTCCACGAATCTGGCGAACGGCTTCGGCAATGCCGTTCATGCCGTGAATATAGGCCTCACCTAACTGGCCGCCGTGGGTGTTAACAGGCAGTTTGCCGCCACGGCTGATATGGCCATCGCGGACAAAATCCTTCGCTTCGCCCTTATCACAAAAGCCGAATGCTTCCAGTTGTGGTAATACCCAAGGGGAAAAGTGATCGTATAAACAGGCCATGTCGATATCGTCAGGGTTAAGCCCTGCCATTGAATACACTTCACCGGCACAGGCATCAAATTCTGGAATACCTGAAATAGTTTCACCATAGAAAGGCGTCATCATGCGTGTGGTGTTCACAATGCTCTGGCGGGCACTGGCGATAACAGCGGGTGTTTGTTGCAGGTCTTTTGCCTTTTCTGCGGAAGTTACCACAAAGGCAACTGCACCATCACTTTCCTGACAGCAGTCATATAAACGCAATGGATCGGCGATCATGCGTGAGGTTTGGTGATCTTCCAATGTGATTGGCTTTTCGTAGAAAAACGCATTGGGGTTAGTTGCCGCAAAATCCCGCATGGCAACCGCCACCCGGCCAAAGTCTTCGCTGGTTGCGCCATATTCGTGCATATAGCGGCGGGCGCTGAAGGCTATCCAGGCGGCAGGTGTCATAAATCCTGAAGGGAAATAATGACTGAAGTTAATCATGTTGGGGTTCAGTGGGCTGGTATCCATTAACTGACCAGTGCCGAACCGCAGGCCGGATCTTTCGTTTAGTGCGCGGTAAATAACAACCGTGTCACAAAGCCCGGATGCGATAGCTGTTGCTGCGTGAACGAATGGGCCACAGGCTGCACCACCACCAAACTCGGTACGGGAAAAAAACTTTAACTCTTTGCCACCTACCTGGCGCAGAATTTCGTTTTCCCAGTTGTTGTCCATACTGAAGGTGGCCATACCATCAATATCAGCACCGGTTAAACCAGCATCGTCTAAAGCCGATTTAACGGCTTCGCAGGCCAGTTGCATTTCAGTGCGGCCTGAATCTTTGGAAAACTCGGTGGCACCGATGCCGACAATAGCCGCTTTACGTGAAAGAGTTGCAGTCATTGTTATTCTCCTTCTTTGGCAAGCTGTAAAATGGCGCTTCCACTTACATGGTTGCCCATGCCGTTCTTGCCTTTGAATTCTATGGTAGCGAGGTCTTCATTGATTTCTTTAACTTCACCGGTCATGGTCATGGTGTCGCCGGGGAAATTGGGAGCACCCAAATTAAATTTAATATTTTTAATGCGGCTGCCAGGGCCCGCCCAATCTGTGAGATAGCGACCAACAAACCCGTTGGTTGACAGAATATTCATAAAAATATCAGGCGTACCTTTTTCTTCGGCAGCGGCTTTGTCGTGGTGAACATCCTGAAAATCCTGTGAAGCAATAGCACAGGATACGATAAGCTTTGGAGTCAGTTCGAGTTTGAATACGGGTAAAGCGTCGCCCACACTGATTTGCGAGGCATAGACATTATTTGATTCTGACATGATGTGTTCCTCGTTAATTAGCGTGCTGGATGAAACAGTGGCAGTGACATGCCTTCCTGAACTTCTTTTATTTCCATTTCAACTGGCATGCCAATGTGAATATCGTCTGGCTTGCAATCTTCAAGTTGGGAAACAATGCGAACGCCTTCTTCCAAATCAACCAATACAATGGCGTTGGGGTAATCAAAGGGTGGAATTTCCGGATAGTGCATCACAGTGTATGTGTAAATGCTGCCTTTGCCTTTGGATTCGATGGTGTCCCATTCCAGTGATTGACAGCTTTCGCACATGGGTTGAGGAGGGTGGCGAAGAGTGCTGCAACTTTTACAGCGCTGGATTAACAGTTTGCCCTGGCGAAGACCTTCCCAGTAATGTTCGCTATCATAGTTTTCGATCGGTGCAACCCGGTTGATCTTCATTGGGCCGCTGCTGGATTTGGGGGCTGAGGGGCGTTTGGGTGCCTGGTATTGAAAATAGGTGATATTGGCCTCGGCAAAGCACTCATCGTTTTGGTCATAAAACTGGGCCAGTTCAGTCACAAAAAAACCCTTTCCGACTGCCGTAGATTTCTCATCAGTCACATTAACGATAGTGCTGTAGTGGTGTACCTGGTCACCTTCTTCCAGATAGCGATGGAAAGTCTGATCATAGCTGACCGCCATTACACCTGCGTAGCCATTTTCTTCCATAATTTTAAGAATTTGATAAGGGTTTTCGCTGACAGAACCTTCCGGGTAGTTACCTTTGGCGTCGCGCATCGTCCACATTTGCATCATGGTAGGGGGTGCGGTCACTTTATCGCCGGCCAGATACAACGGGTTGTCGTCGCCCATGGCTGTACACCACTGCCACACCTGGGTACGCGAAACCGGGTTAAAGCTTTTATAAGGCCCAACGCGGCGATTGACCAGGGGCTTAACTTTTTCAAGAAGCTCCGCTGCTGTTATATCCGACATATTCACTACCTCATTCGGGTTTTTATAATTCAATACTATGCTTCAAAAATAACAATTATGCATTAATATTGCAATAACAATGCATAATTGCTGTAAATGGTCGCTGATCTAATCATGTTTGCAGTCTGAAACGCACAAAAAAGGGTGCCGAAAAAGGCACCCTTATTCATACAGATCTGCTTGTTAATTCGGTCAGGATGCGGCTGCAATCAGGTCTTTCAGCTCGTTATCTGCATCCGCCAACTGTTCAGGCGTGAGCTTGATTTTGTTAGTAATGATTTTCTTCGCCTGCATGAACTCTTTCGATGCATTGATGCAGTCGGCGGCCAGAATCCTATCGCCAGCCAGGTACCAGACAACGAACGAATTAGAGCTGGGTTCACCACGTAATACGACTTTATCATAACCTTTATTAAACCCGGAAATTTGCAGTTTAATATCGTATTGGTCTGACCAGAACCAGGGCATGGAATGGTAGGCTTTTTTGTTGCCACAGATAGTGGCCGCAGCCGCACGTGCCTGTTCTGACGCATTCGGAACAGATTCCAGGCGCAGGCGAAAACCGAGTAAATCGTTAGGGTGGTTGGTGCAGTCACCAGCGGCGACGATATCGGGGTTTGAAGTTTGGGCAAATTCATCGACCATAACACCGTTGTCGCATTCCAGGCCGGCTGCTTCAGCAATTTCTGTGTTCGGAATAACCCCGATACCGATGATGACCATATCGGCATCAAGGGTAAGGTCGTTATTGCACACAACCTGCTGCACATGATCTTCGCCTTTTAAGGCCATAGCCTGAGCTTCAGTGATGATTTTAACGCCGTGGTTTTCGTGTAACTGGGTGTAATACTCAGATAATTCGGGGGCCGTGACGCGTTCCAAAACGCGGTTCATCATTTCAAGTACGGTTACTTCCATCCCCAGTTTTCTTAACGATGCAGCAGTTTCCAAACCGATATATCCACCACCAACAATAACCGCTTTGTTACCTTCTTTGATTTCTGCCTGAATCGCCTGGGCGTCCGCCAGTGTTCTAAGGTAGTGGACACCTTTCAGTTCAGCGCCTGGTATAGGTAACTTACGAACGCGTGCGCCGGTACACAGAGCCAGCTTGTCGTAGTTTAAGGTCTCGCCGGAATCAAGGGTGATTTGCTTATCGGTGGCATTAATAGTTTCAACCCTGCAACCTAATTGAAACTCAATGTTGGCTTTTTCATATACGGTTGATTTAAAAATGTCGATTTGATCTGCGGTTTTTTCACCGTTGAGAAGCGCTTTTGATAAAGGCGGGCGGTGATATGGTGGCACGGTTTCATCGCCAATGACTAAAATTTTTCCTTCCCAACCTTCTTTTCTAACCGCGGTAGCTAAAGACGCGCCTGCATGGCTGGCACCGATAATAATGCAAGTCTGATTCTCTGTAGTCATATAATTATCCTGTTGTTACTGCATGTTATTGCTGCACGTTTTTCTACAGTCTTTCCTGGCAGCCAGATCTTATTCTTAAGCTGGATGCTGGTACTAAGCATAACTGTTTATGCCGATTAAGTATCGTTGAGTCAATATATCTTCAACGAATAAATTTATAGCAATTCGGCTTGATTTTGAATTTTATAAAGTATACGGTGTATACCCAAGAGTCAAGCGATAATGACAAGTACACAAATAATGCTTTAATATAAAAAACACAGTAAAATAGCTAAGGTTAAGAGAGAGGAGTAAATAAATGCCAACACTTAAGATCACTAATCTCGCAGGTGAAAAAAGCACGCTGGACGCTTCTGAAGGCGAAACTTTAATGGAAGCATTGCGTGATAACGGTTACGACGAAATCGAAGCTATTTGCGGTGGTGTATGTTCATGTTCAACTTGTCACGTTTATATCGAAGGTGACTGGAATGGTAAACTTGAAGAGCGTAGCGAAGATGAATATCAGCTGGTTTCCAGTACTGAAGGATTTCAGGAGAATTCACGCTTGGCTTGTCAGATTACGTTAACCGACGAAATGGATGGTCTTGAGCTGACAATCGCAGAGCAAAGTTTCTGATCGTCTTGTGCTGAAAAGCTGTAAATAAATAAAAAAGCTTAGAGTTGGTTCTCTAAGATTTTTTTATGGCGGTTGAAATAAAAAGCCCCTGCTGAACTTATAACAGGGGCTTAGAAGCCTTAAGCTGTTTCTGGCTGTGCTTCCTGAGATTTTTCAGGGAAACCAAAATCGTAAGGCTTAACGCTCTTAACGGTTAGCCATACTCCTTTTTCAGGCTCTGTTTGGCCTCCAATCATGCGCGAGCGTGGCATTTCGCTGGTGCCCTGGAATTCAGATGTGAACTCCACGCGACGAGCAAGTTCGGCAAAAATAATGCGCAGCTGCTGACGTGCCTGGTTCATGCCAACACATGCCCTGCGACCACCACCAAATGGCATAAATTCATAAGGTGCGGGCTTTGGCCCTTCCAGCCAACGCTCGGGGCGGTATTCCAGCGCATCTTCCCCGTAGATTTCTTTCTTGCGTTGGGTAAGATAAACATTAGGTAGTACTGCTGTGCCTCCAGGAATAATACGATCACCAAGTTTTGTATCGTAACGTAACCAGCGGATAAATCCGACAGCTGAAGGAGTCAGGCGTTGTGACTCATTCAGGCAAGCGGTCAGGTAAGGCAATTCAGAAACTTTAATGGCATCAAAACCGTTTTCTTCCTGAATGCAGTTAATAACTTCTTCGCGGATTTTTGCTTCAACGTCGGGGCGTTGTTGTAGCCAGATTTCCATCCAGGCACCGGTTGCTGCGCTGGTTTCGTGGCCTCCGATCATTAAACCGATACCTTCCGAAATAACGCGTTCTTCATCCAGCAGGTTGCCATCTTCATCGGTAGAGCGAGCAAGAATTGAAAGCGTGTGCGTTTCTGTATCGTCCATGCGGGAGCGGATATCACGAATATCTTCACGCATCATTTCTGCCAGCTGAACCTTAAGGTCTACAGCACGCTTCCATGGCAGAATCCCTTTTTTGCCATCACCAAATTTCTTTTCGGCAGCACGCTTCAGATACTTTTTATTCAGCCATTGGCGGAAATTTTTTGCACCAACAACCGAGGCCAAAGTAAACATGGTATCGCTGGTTGCTTCTAGCATCCAGTGAAGCATCAGGTCTTTATACTTGTCTTTACGCTCACCATGACGGAGGTCAAACAAGGTATAGCAGATAACATCCAGGGTAATATCACCGATTAAGCGCGGCATATTGTATTTATCGCCTGGCTTCATATTGTCGATAGTTTCGGTGACAATTTCGTGCATTACACCAGCGCGCGCCTTCAGTTTGCCCAGGTTGAAGTTTGGAATAACCAGTTTGCGTGAATCCTGGTGGGCTTTTTCGTTCAGGAATACAGTATTCTTTTCACCTAGGTCCATCGGCAGCTGAACCAGAGACTGGTCGTACTTGTCTTCAGTGAGTTTTAAGATGTCTTTGATCATTTCGACATCTGCTGTCCACACCATTGGGCCCTGACCCGGAAGAGTTAAAGTAAACACGTCGCCTAATTCGCGCTGGTTCTTTTCCATGTAATCCCAGATGCCAATTCCTAGCCCTAATGCCTGTTTAAACTTGTTGTCTTTCGGTGATGGTGGTAATTGGGCCTGCTGAGTCATAACTCTCTCCTGTGCCTCACTCAAGTGATCTGTGTTTCTGGATTGTCAGGAAAACTTCTCAGATGAAATTTCCGTTAAATAGCTTAATGTCAAAAACATATAGTTTACACCGTATACTAGTCTTTGGCTTAGATCAATAGTTGAATAGATAATTTTGTTTTTGTGACATAAAGTTGATTTGAATCAATCGCTTATGCCAATCCTGAAAGCCAGGAGAAAGTCGTGTTACAGCTTGGTTGCGCTTCGTTAAGTTCAGGGTAATTGGTAAATACTCGTTGACATTGGAAAAACAGGCTTCTGTGCTAACCTCATTAAACGGGGGGAATTTAAAGATGTGAATGAATCAGCAGTATTTTTGAGAAATAGCACTCAATTTGTGTAATCGTATTCATAAATTCAAGTCTTAGTCATTGAGCTTGACGAAATGCGTCATACACTGAATTCAAGCTCAGGCAATGCTGATGGCAATGCACATTAAGCAGATTTAAAAATACAGGATTGTTTTGTTTTTTTATTTGTAACGAGGTAAACCGTGTATCACTCACATCATGAAGCAAATTTAAACGCATTGCCCGATGCAAACCAGCAGCCAGAAGAGTTGAAAGTTACAGATCTGCCTGCGTTTTATGATTTAAAGCGAGTTGAGCCTTACTATCTTTTTGCTAACTCAACGCAGCTTTTTTTCCCCCCTGAACTACTGGGGGAAAAGTCCCTGACTTACATCAATTATGAGTTGCAGCGTCAACCTTTAAAGCTCGAAAATCATGTGCGAAAAATTGGCTACTGCCGAGAAATGAAACATCCACATCTGCTGGCTGCGTTGGCTGATTTGTTTCTCGTGCTTGGTACCCATGGCAATGCGCTGAAATTGCGTTTACTTCAACGTTGTCGTGACAGCCTTTTGCCGGAAGATTACGCAATGCTAAACCGCTGTGCAGATACGGCTTTAGATAGTACATTGAGCCGACTACCCGATGCCTGCCTTTTTAAACAGTCTTGTCAGCATGTAGTTGACTTTGATTTGCACGCATCCAACGCAGAGAACGAAGCTGATATTGAGTTAATTGTAGAGACGTTTATTGAAAACTCTCAAATTGATCAGGCAATGGATCTTTTGGAAGATCATTTATTGAATCAGCCAGAGCATCAGCCATTAACTCGCACGTTAATAGACCTTTATATTGCTTCGTCACAGATTTCCCGTGGTCTGAACTTTGTTGAAAAACTTTCCGTAAGCCACGGTGAGCTATCGGATCATTGGGTTGATGCCGAAGCCTTGTTGAAGTCCAGGCAAAGTTAAGAGGTTAGGGATATGAAAAAAGATCCGTTGTTAATTGCAACGCTTTGTTTAGACAAACGTACTAGAAAAGCGTTTGAATTGTTTTTCTCCAGCCTTTGCGATGGTCGTTTTGTATTAACGTCGGATGAGAAAAATGCCCACGCTGTGCTTTTAGATATGGACGCAGTTAATGGTGAGAAAGAAAGGCTTAATTATCGCACTCAAAATCCTTATAAACCGTTGATACTGATTTCACTGATATCCAGAGAGCTACCAGATAAAAACAGTTATCTGGTGCGAAAGCCTATCAATCATCATCAGTTTCAAGAAGTGTTAACAGCAATTACAGGTAACAAATCGAATCAGGGAGTGAGCCGGCCGCTACCCCATAAAAAAACGGCTTTACCAGCTGAACAGCCACAGAAGTCTGCAAAAAATGAAAAAATATCTAAACAGCAACAACAGTCTGTAAAAAATAAGGAGTTGTGGCCTTCTAACAAGCCTGAAATTAAGGTGGATGATAGTTTGTCGGACACTACCATCGCTGCACAATGCTTAAGCAGTGCGGAAGAAGTTAATTTTGTAGGCGACCACAAAGATATTGATATATCGAAAGCTCACCAAGTGTTGGCTGTTACTTATTCACCGGAAAAGATGCTCCAGGGTGCTGTGTGTAAAGCCAGAAATATAGCGAAAGAACAGGGTGCAGCTGTTGAGGTCATTGCTTTTGGAGTGGCTATCATTATAGATCCGTTGAAAAATGTAGCGTATACGTCAGTTAGTGACAGTGTGTTACGGCCACTTTGCTTAATGGAAACCAAAGAGCTTCCACAGCTTAGAACCTTGCCTGATCAATATCTTGAAAAACAGTTGTACAGTAAAAAATTAAAAGACGTCGACGAGTTATTGATTAGTGATCTTGATGCATTTATCTGGAAAGTGGCTTTATGGTCTTCTCGTGGGCGCGTGCCGAAAGAAACTGATCTGTATGCTTCAGCTGCGTTAACAGCCTGGCCGAATTTTCCCAGGCTCGAATCGATTCCACACGGTTTGAGAATCACAGCACTTATGATGCAGGAGCTACTGCCGCTGGTAGAGGTTGCAACAAAGCTTAACATTCCCCAACGTTACGTGTTTGCTTTTTATAGTGCAGCTAATGCTTTGGGTTATGCACAGGTTATGCGCCGCCAGGTCGATACCTTCTTTACACCAGGCCGCAACAAAGAGGATCAACAAATTAGCCAAGCAACGACTGCGTCTCGCTCCATTCTGCGTAAGTTATTAAATCGACTTACCAGAAAACATGATGCTGCCCAATCACATAAGCGAACGGTTTAATCAGGGAGGCCGAATATGTCTATGGGAAATTTAAAAATTGTTTTTACCGGGCCGGTAGGTGCGGGTAAAACTACCGCTATTGCTACTTTAAGTGATGAGCCGCCGGTCTCGACTAATGAAGCGGCAACCGACATGACCAGAAAGCGCAAAAACGAAACCACGGTGGCGATGGATTATGGGACTATGCTGTTAGGTGGCAGGGAAAAAATACATTTATACGGTACACCGGGGCAGCAACGTTTCGATTTTATGTGGGATATTTTAACGAATAACGGCCTTGGTTTAGTGGTGTTGGTAGATAATACCCGTGCGGACCCTATAAAAGACATGGTTTTTTTTATTAATAGTTTTCGGGAATATATTGATGCGACAGCGTTAGCGGTTGGTGTCACACAAACAGATCGCAGTCCTTATCCACGTATTGAAAAGTATCAGGAAAAATTGCGGCAGATGCAGCTAAGGGCGCCAGTATTTACTGTGGATGCACGGAATTATCGTGATGTATCAATACTGGTGCAATCATTGCTGTTTTCCCTTGACCCAGGGCTGGAGTGCGCTTCATGAGTCAGACAACATCTAATTCGCTTTATTTACAAGTAAAACCTGCGGGCGCTTATCACTGCGTTTGTGATGCAAACCAGGATGCAGCCAGCCGAATTGTATCTTATTTATTAGGGCAGGAAACAACACCGTTATTTTCGTTGGAATCTATCGCCGCATGGCTTGATGGCAATGAGCCTAAAGCCCGTGAAATATTGCGGCATATGCAAAAACTTCAATGGCTGCAATGGGTGTCTGAGCCGCAGTCGGTTAAAGACGGAAAGTTGGAAGATATCCTACCCGGTATTCTTGCGCCGCTTTCCATGAGTGAAAAAAGCCTTTTGGCAGATAACCAGGGGTTTTATATCGCCTCTAATGGTATTCCCCATGAAACCGCCGAGGAGCTGTCTGCACTGAGCGCAGATTTGGCTTCACTTTATGAGCGCCACCGTGGCCTGCTGAACGGCAACCTGAATCGCCCTGATAATTGGGCTATTGTGGATGCTGCCGGGTTCAGCCAATTAGGGTTTTGGCCACTGCATGTGGGTAATGAATTATTTTTTCTTGTTGTGGATGGTATGCCACGTTTCGACCATCCAAATTTTATGCAGCTGGTATGGGTTCTTTGCAGCCGTTATGCACCTTTTGTGAATACGTCGCCTGCTATTCCTGTTTCAGTTGGTAGTAGTGTTTCAGCATCTCATAATGCTGGATAATAAATTTATTGCAAGTATGTACTAAGGAGTACTGAAAAATGCGTGAAAATATGCTTTCGTCAATTTTGGCAGAATTAAATGGTACATCCGCTGATATTGAAGCGTCTGCGGTTATCTCAACAGACGGTTTAATGATTGCGGCGATGTTGCCGCAGGGTATGGACGAAGACCGAGTGGGCGCGATGAGTGCTGCAATGCTTTCTTTAGGTGATCGTACTGCGCAGGAATTGGCTCGGGGAACTTTGGAGCAGGTTCTTATTAAGGGTGACAACGGCTTTGTGCTGATGACTCACGCGGGTGAAGACGCGGTGGTCACTGTACTGGCAAAACCTAAAGCTAAACTGGGT
The DNA here is from genome assembly GCA_002748575.1 of Gammaproteobacteria bacterium. Classification (GTDB taxonomy): domain Bacteria; phylum Pseudomonadota; class Gammaproteobacteria; order Pseudomonadales; family Ketobacteraceae. The sequence goes on along the minus strand of PDSR01000113.1, from coordinate 989 downwards.
TTGATCTTTTTAGATGTAAAACGCGCCGCGGAAAACATTTCGCAACTGCTATAGATGAATCGCAAATAGTTTTACTGTTGTTAAAAAGCGAGAATGCGTTATGAAAGATATGAACCCCGATGATATTATCGGTGAATTCAGCGAACATACGCTGACTTATTATGATGGCACAACCCGTAAGGTGCTGGTCACTGATGTGGAAACTGAGTTTCCAGAAGGTTGCTTAATTGTATCCCGAACAGACGTGAATGGCATTATCACCCATGTGAATGAATCCTTTGTTATTATGTCGGGTTTTACCGAAGAGGAATTAATTGGTCAGCCACACTGTATTTTACGCCATCCAGATATGCCTCCGGCGGCCTTTGCTGATCTGTGGGATACTCTGAAACGTGGTGAAAAATGGTATGGCTATGTGAAAAATCTACGTAAAGACGGGGGTTACTACTGGGTTTATGCTACCGCTATCCCCAATGTGCGCCGTGGTGAAGTAGTGGGTTATACCTCGGTAAGGCGGCAACCTTCGAAAAAGAAAATCGCCGAGTGCGAAAAGCTCTATCCTACTTTGTTTTAGTGCATTACCCAGGAGCTGATTATGCAATTTAACCTAACTGTGTGCCCTGATTTTAAACCCGATCTGATTTCAGGTTGGTTTTTCTTTAATACCTGGTTTCAAAAACAAATTAACCAGGGCGTGCATCTAGAAATATATCAAACGTTTGCAGAGCAAGATAAGGCCATTGAGGATAAGCGCGTTGATATAATTTATGCCAACCCGTGTGATGTTGCGCGTTTGGTGCGTGATGAAGGTTTTATTCCTATCGCCAAGCCGAAAGAAAAGCCTGATGAGGCAATTATTGCAAGCCTCAAAGAAGGTTCGATACATGGTTTTGACGATATTCCGGAGCAGGTGAGGATTGCACACACCAGTGCCCGAGATGTGAACACTATAGGCATGATTATGCTGGAACCTGCTGATTTGGAAGCTG
>PDSR01000112.1 GCA_002748575.1 Gammaproteobacteria bacterium | reverse complement strand
CGATGGTTATGAAATCTGTGATATGCGTTTTTCTGTGGCGGCAGGTCAGGAAATCTCTGCAAAATGGATAAAAGATTCGCCCCATATGATGCATATTCTGGATGAAGAGATGCAGGTCACTTTTGAATCCTTTCCGATGACCGCAGAAACCGATCGTGAAATGCACCTGCGTATTGGATTGCCCAGGGCTTATGCTCGCAGGGCTACTTCTCCACGGCCATTTTCGTTGCTGGTAACAGTGAAGTAATTCACTCAGCTACTACACTACTAATGTTTGGCAATCAGTGTTTAACATGGGTTTTGATGTGGTGGGTGTTTCAATATGCGATTGATGGTTATTGCGGTTGCGCTGGCTCTTATCGCCTTGATCGCAGGTGGTTTAATTCGCTTAGGTCAGCAGGCAGATTCCATGGTGCCTGATGCCTTAAACAAATCGGGCGTGATGGAGTCGTTGTCTGCTACAGCTGTTAGCGGGCCTGTTACTGCTGCAAAGGCTGTCACCGACAAGCAGTGGATAGCGCCGCTGATTTCGTATGAGTCCTATACCTCTGTTTACGGTGAGTTACCTGCTTCTTTGCAGGGCTCGATGATTCCTTTTAATCTTGAGGTGGCAGCCGATGGAACCCTGGTAGTTAATCAGCAGTCACGCAGGCTATTCGATTATTTTTTTACGCTCGATGGTGAAGAACCTGTCGAAACCATCCTTGAACGGGTGAAAGAATTGTTGGAAACATATTTGCCGGAATCTGCCAGGGTAAGGGCAGAAAATATTCTTGAACAGTATTTCAAATTAAAGCTGGGTGAAATCGAATTGGCGCATCGATTAGATGCTGAATTTGAAGCTTCGGGTCGCAGACCAGATGCGGCCGAGCTGAAACAGGCGATAAAAGATTTACGCACATCCAGCCTGGATACCGACGTATATACCGCTTTTTTCGGTGTGGAAGATCAACGGGATGATTACTCCCTTAGCCGTTTGGAAATTCAGCAAGATACATCACTAACAGCAGCGGAGCGTCAGCAAGCACTGCTTGAAATAGAACAGTTGCTACCTGATAAAGATCGGCTTCAGCTGCAAAAAGAAAGGATTGTTGAGAACACCTTTAATGATGTTCAGCAGGCAAGAGATGCAGGGGCCAGCGACAATGAAATTTTTTATATCAGGGAGCAGGCGTTTGGCGCTAAGGTCGCACAGCGGTATGCCGAGGCGGATGTTAGAAAAGCTCAATGGGAATCACGCATTGCGGCTTATCGACAGGAAAGGGAAGTGATTTTAAATTCATCGGGTATGACAGACGAAGACAAGCATTATCAAATTGAGCTGCTTAGGCAGGAGCACTTTGAAGGCAATGAGCTAAAGCGAATACCTGTGATCGACAGAATCAAGGATGCTGAGCAATAATCGGGGGGCCAGGGCCCCCATTTTGTTGATAGAACCGCTAGTTGAAGGAATTGTTACAAGCCAATAGATCTTAAGCGGTTAGCATGGTTTTCGTAGATGTCTTTGGCGTCGGTAAACCCGGTCATGCCGAATAGCAGGTTAGAGCCATCGGTATGGTTGTGGTTGTAATCGTCACGTAAAACATTACCCCACATTTGCTCGCAGCGACCTACCAGGCCATCGGTGTCTGCACCATTGGCGGTTGCCTGGCCAATAAAAGTCATGGCGTAGTCTAAAGGATCAAAGATATTGGTGATGCCCCCGATACCTCCCCACGAATAATAACGAATGCCATTGACTTCTTCCGCACCACTGCTGCAATCGCTGGTGGGTTGGCCTTCCGGGTATTTCTCATTAAAAGCGGCAGCGCCTTCACTGCTCAAATCCCAGGTTGCCTGGAATGCATCTTGTTCGTAATGCTCGCCGGACGAAAGAAAGTCTATGATGGAACCGAAAGTGCTTAGCAGTCCGTCGGTAATATCAATGTATAAATCGTACAGCGGGCTGTCTTCTGGAAGTAGCTGGTACATCATAAAGTCAGAAAAATGTGATCCTGAATTGGCGCCATGAACACTTGTAACAGAGGCTACGATTTCAGGGTAAACACTGGCAACATAGCGGGATGTAGGGCTGCCCATGCTGTGGCCAATAAGGTTAACCTTGCTGGCACCTGAATCAGGGAGTACGTGATTCTGAATGTAGTCCACCAGTTGCTCCCCTCGAACTTCAATGCCGTTCCAGGATGAAAGGTTAGGTGTGTATACCTTGGCGTTGCCATCACGCAGCTCACTGGGAATACCGTGAAAATATTCAACAAAAAGAATCTGTTCAAATCCGGAAAGGCCATGTACGAGCACAATGGGGTATTGGGTGTTGTAGCGGTTATCTGATTGTTCGTTTTTGCAGGTAAAGTCCCACCACGAACAATCTTCAAAAGAAACATAGTCGTCGTGGCTGCTGGCTATAGCGTTGCCTGCTACCAGTGCCGTGATAAATGTAATTGCTGTTATTGATTCTTTGGGGGTTATTGCTTTTCTTATATTCATTTGCCGACCTTATTCATATATTAAACATGATGCGGCAACACGTCTGGCGGATTTCGTCTAGAAAGGTACACTCTACCTCAAGAGGCGGCTCGACTATCCAATCTCGTAATGACCAATGGACTCGTGGCTTTCCGTCCCGCAATTACTTGCGGTTTGGCGTGTTGTCGTTTCCAACAACCTTTTGTTTTATCTAAGGTGTGTTTGCTTTTTCTCGGTGCCTTTGTTTTCTGGTGTGATCAATATTTAAACAGTTCTGCCCTGTATTCAATACAGCTTTACAAAACGTTACATAGGCCAACTGGGCGGCTTTTTGGGGCGAAGTGACGGGTAATTGGGTTGCCCGCTTTTTGTTTGTTGATAACGTATTGAATTTCAGTTGCTTTAAATTTTTCAAGGTAGGCTTTCAAAAATTCGGTTAGTTTTTCATGTAACCGTTGATTTGTGAACTGTGTCTATTTATGCCAAATCATTCTTGATGGAGTGGCTTGTTTGTATCTGGTTTGTAAACGAGTTTACAGGCTAATTGGGTTATGTAATCCGCTTGATGCAAATGAAAATGATTTGCATTACTGTTGGTGTCTATGTATCCTGCTCCGCCCTATTAAAATCACAGGGAATCGTATGAATTTTGGCCTGCTGAAGGCCGATGAGTGTTGTACACCTTGATTCTGTATTCCAGTGATGGGTGTTATTGAGCGGAAAGAGGTTCGGGCATGACGCGATCTTTATATGACAGTAGCCGGGAGCATTCCAGTTGTGGTGTAGGCTTTATTACTAACAAGCACAGCCTGCAAACCCATGAGCTGTTGGAATTGTCTCACGAAGCCCTGTGTAAGATTCCCCACCGTGGTGGTATGAGCTCTGAAGGCATTGGTGATGGTGCGGGTGTCAATGTAGATATTTCGGTGAATTTCTACCGTTATCTTACGGGTGATGAAACCCTGGAGTATGGTGATTTCGGGGTTGCCAACTTTTTCTATCCGGCCGATAAAAAACAGCACGATGCAGCCGAAGGTATTATCAATAAGGCGCTGCAAGATCATGGTTTGCCGGTGCTGATGTGGCGTGATGTGCTGGTGAATAAAAGTGCCCTTAACAAGGCCAGTCAGCGGGCACAGTTGTCTATTCGTCAGGTGGTGTTTGCCAGGCCAGAAGGTGTGGCCGATCAAAAGGCGTTCGAAGCGCAAATCAACGATGCTTTGCTGGAAATTGAATATCCAGCGTTCACCCGCCCTGAGCTGGACGGGTTTTATCCGCTATCCATGAGTTCCTACACCCAGGTATACAAGGGGCGTTTGAACAGTTGGGAGGTTATTCCCTACTTTAAGGATCTCACCCACCCGGAACACCGTATTCACACGCTGTTTTTCCATACCCGGTTTTCAACCAACACCGCGCCTAACCCCATCTTTGCCCAGCCATTTCGCCGCATGGCGCATAACGGCGAATTAAATACCGATAAGAAAAACCGCCTGAGTGAAAATGCCATTGCGGTATCTCACAACAAGCAGGTGATTTTCCCACACGGGCAGTCGGATTCGGCTCGCCTGGATCAAACACTGGCACGCCGTATTACTGAAGATGATATGGATATTGTGCTGGCGGCCCTTGCGATGATGCCGCCTGCCTGGGAAAACGACCCTAATATCAGCGACAATGCCAAAGCCATGCTGGAGTATTTCAGCCTGTCGGAAGAAAAGAACGATGGCCCGGCAGCGCTGATTTTCGGGGATGGTATTAAAGTCGGTGCCCGTTTGGATCGTTTGGGGTTGCGCCCGTTGCGGTCGGTGGAAACTCACGATTATTTTGCCGTTATGAGTGAAGCAGGCCAGATTGATTTTCCACCGGAAAGTGTCATTCGTCGAGGCAGAATTGATGCCGGTGGCATGGTGGTGTTTGATCACAGCACCGGCAAAATCAGCGATTCCAACGATGTGCTGGAAGAACTGGCAAAGCAGCAGGATTACGCAAGCTTACTGGAGCAGGCGCGGATTAATCTGGCGGATTTGCCAGCCGCCGGGTTAGATGAGTTCCCGCTGGATTCCAGCCTGAATATTTCGGCCCGCCATGTGGCCTATTCGCAAAACCAGGAAAGCTTTAAATTCATGCTCGATCCCATGCTTCAGAACGGCATGGAAAAAATATCCGCTATGGGATACGGCCTGGCACCGAATGCCTTTACCGCCGATGAAGGCGGCATGTCGCGCTACTTCAGCCAGCGCTTTGCCCAGGTAACTAACCCGCCGCTCGACAGTATCCGCGAAGCCGATGGTATGACCCTGCGGGTTGCCCTGGGTGCAAAACCGAATTTCAGCCCCAAAGTAGGGGAAGGGGGAAGCCGCCAGTTGGTGATTCCATCGCCCATTTTGCAGCCGCAGCAACTGGTGCAGATCTATAAACAAAAGGCCCTGCGTGTTGAAACCGTGGCAACGCTGTACACGCCGGTTCAGGATAACCCCGAGCAGAATGAAAAGAATCTGCTGGCCGCACTGGAGCGTATTTGCAGCCATGTGGAAGCCCTGGCCCGTTCCCGCTGGGATGTGCTGGTGCTGAGTGATCGTGATGTCAGCCATGATCAGGCCGCCATGCCTGCTATTCTGGTGATGTCGGCGGTTAATCAGCGATTAATCAAGCAGGGTTTGCGCTTTAACAGCAGTGTGGTGTATCTAACCGGGCAGGCATCCAGCACCCACGATATTGCCTGTTTGCTGGGCTTTGGCGCTTCGGCGGTTTGCCCGTTAACCGTGTATCACCGTGCCTTGGAAATGGCTAACGATGATAGCGGCGTGGCAAAAGCCCTGAATAATTTTCAAAAGGCCGTTGAAAAGGCGCTGATGAAAACCATGGGCAAATTCGGCCTGTGTACCGCCGAAAGTTATATTGGCGGTGAATTCTTCGAAGCCAATTTTATAGATACCAACGACCCGGTGCTGGCCCAGGTGTTCCCGAATATTCATTCGCCCATTGGCGGGGTGCGCTTTGCCGATATTGCCCAAAGTGCAGCGGACTGGCACGCCAAAATTCAACAGGTGCAGCAGGAAAACCAGATACCTTTGCTGGGCCTGTTTAAAGAACGGGCCGATGGTGCGGGCCATGCGTTTGGTCATACCGCCGTTCGTGAATACGTGAACATGACGGAAGAAGCGATTCAGTATGTTGATGAAACTGAATCCAGCGAACCCGCCATTCAAGTGCCCCGTGAAGTGGCGCATCGGGACCTGGGTTATGAAAAGCGAACGCCCGAGCAGATTAATCAGGCGCAAATCACCCCGGCCTATCGGGAATTCTGCGCCCACCTGTACAAAGAGCGCGATCAGCGGCCAGCCACTTTAAGGGATGTGCTTGCCTTACCGTTTAATTTTGATCAGGCGCAAACTGCCGACGACTTCACCCGGCTGTTCGATCACTACTGCACTGTGGGCAATGTGAATTACAGTGCTCAGGGATTAAGCGCCGAAAAGGTTGCCGATCATCACTGGCAAGTGTGCCTGGATCATTCATCGGCGCAACGCTATCAGGCGTTATTGCAATCGCTGACGGATCGTTTCGGCGACGAGATCAAGCTGATTGCATCGCCAGCCGATGTGCCCGGCAAGCACCTGCGGGCAGTGGGTGAAGCGGCCATTTTCCTGAATCGTTTGGTGTATACACCGGCGGCGATTGATATTGCCAGAGTGCAGCCAGCGGCAGAAATTACGGCTTGCCTGGCGTCCGGCGCCATGAGCCACGGAGCGCTGGTGGCCAAAGCCCACGAAGCGGTTGCCCAGGGCACCAACATTGCCGGTGCCATGAGTAATTCCGGGGAAGGGGGCGAAAACTCGCGCCGCTATAACACCGTGAAAGCCAGTAAGATCAAACAGTTTGCATCGGGCCGCTTTGGTGTTTGGACCGGCTACCTGGCCGATCCCGCCCTGGAAGAAATTGAAATTAAAATTGCCCAGGGCGCAAAACCCGGCGAGGGTGGCCAGTTGCCCGCCATGAAGGTAACGGTGGAAATCGCCGCAGCCCGTGGCGGTACACCGGGTGTTGAGCTGGTGTCGCCGCCCCCCCATCACGATACCTATTCCATTGAAGACCTGGGCCAGTTGATTCACGATGCAAAAGCCGCCCGGGTGCGTGTTATTGTTAAGCTGGTGTCTTCCGAAGGGGTGGGCACCATTGCCGTGGGTGTCGCCAAGGCCGGTGCCGATGTGATTAACATTGCCGGTAACACCGGTGGTACCGGTGCCGCCCAGGTAACCAGTTTGAAAAATACTGGCCGGGCAGCCGACATCGGCATTGCCGAGGTGCATCAGGCGCTGGCGGAAAACGGCCTGCGGGACAAAGTGATTCTGCGTTGTTCCAATGCACATCAGGCCGGGCTGGATGTGGTGAAATCAGCCATTTTAGGGGGCGATTCATTCGAATTCGGCACCACCGCGCTGATGCTGCTGAAATGCGTTATGGCAAAGAACTGTAATGTGAAATGCCCGGCGGGGTTAACCACCAACCCGGAAGTTTACGATGGTGATCCACGGGCACTGGCGCAGTATTTTATCAACCTTGCCCATGAAGTGCGCGAAATCCTTGCCAGCCTTGGGTATGAATCGCTAAGGGCGATTCGCGGCCAGACGCAACTGTTAAACCTGATTCGACACCCGGCGATGGTCGGCCAGCTGGATATGACTGGCATGTTGCGCGAAATCACCGAAGTGGAAGTCGATAAGCCGATTTACCTGGAGGCGAATTTCGATCCAGACGAAGAGTACCTTAAGGAATTTACCCACCGTTTTATTGAGCAGCAACAGCCATCCATCAGGATTCAGGCGCCACGCCTCAATAACTGTAATAAATCCGTGGGTGGTCAGTTCTCGATTGATGTGGAGCGTATTCTTAACTACCAGTTGAGTGATCAGCAAAAGCAGCAGCATCCGTCCATTCATGTGTTGGATAATGGCCGTGTGGTGCTGGCCGAAGGCAGCGTCACCGTGGTTTCGGAAAACTCTGCCGGGCAAAGTTTTGGTGCCTTTAATAACACCGGGATTACCCTGGAACACACCGGCACCTGTAACGACGGTGTAGGCAAGGGTGCATCCGGTGGCATGATGGTGGTGAACAACCCCAATAGCAATGAACACCTGGAAGAAAACGTATTAGTGGGTAACTTTGCCCTGTTCGGTGCCACTGGCGGCCAGCTGTATGTTGCTGGTCAGGCCGGGGATCGCTTTGGCGTGCGTAACTCCGGGGCGGTTGCTGTGGTGGAAGGCGTCGGCGATTTTTGCTGCGAATACATGACCAACGGTGCCATTGTTAACCTGGGTGAATACGGCAAAGGTTTCGGTAATGGTATGAGCGGCGGCACCGCCTACCAGTATGATCCAGAGCATCAGCTTCAGGATCGTTGCAGCCGCGATTCAGTGGAAGCCTTTCGAATAAACGAAGGCTCAACCCTGGCTCAGGGCCAGGAACTGGCGTTAAAGCTTCACCTTGAAAAACACCTGGCCACCACGGGCTCGCCCACTGCCCGGGCGTTGTTAGCCGATTGGGAAAACGCCCGCGAACACTTCTACTTTGTGATTCCGCAGTCGTTGCTGAAATATCACCGCAGCGAGCCGATTTTGCAAAGCATGAGCCGCAAAGCCATGGTGGATGAACTGGCCGTGGCTTATGCGCTGCGCCAGATGCGCGATATGCAACAGGCTTACCGAAGCTTGGAAGAAAAAAGCCTGGAAGAAAATCCGTTAACAGTTGAAGCAGGGCTGTTCGAAGGCCGTGTGCCTGAATACGGTGATCGAGACACCGAGCTGATTCTGCAATATGTGAGTGCCGCCGGGGTGCTGCGTAGAGCGCTTGAAGTAGCCCTGAAAACCGGTGAAGACAATACCGGCCAGGTAGCCCGCAAGCTGATTCAAACGGAAGAAAAAAAGCTGGTGGACCTGGTGGCCAAAGACATAGCGGCAGCCCTGACCGACTACGACGACGAAGGCCTGGCCAGTTTGCTCGCTGATAAGCGTTTAACCGATTACAAGGATTCCCTGCGAATGCGCGAAGTTTGGGATACCCAGGCTACGGGAACCACGGTTTGGATTATTGAGCGAGATACGATTAATCGCCAGGTACTTGCCCAATACCCGGATGTTTTACAACAGATCGCCACTCATTACGCCGCTGTATTAGCCGATGTTATGCGCAGCGCCGCATAATCGCCCAGATTTTGGAAACAACAACATGAACGACAACACGACTAACGAATTCGACAACACCCACCGTGTACCCTTTTTACCCGATGCCCTGCCGTTTAATGAAAACCAACAGCAATGGCTGGGTGGCTTTATGGCCGGCTTGCACAGCCGCCTGTTAGTAACCGCCGATAACCAGAGTGCAGTTGCACCGGCAGCAGCGCCAGCGCAAAAGCCGATAACCATTATTTATGGCTCGCAAACCGGCAATGCCGAAAGTATGGCTGAATTAGCCGCCGAGCAGGCCATTGGCCTGGGTATGGCCCCCGTGGTTCTGGATATGGACGATGCTGATATTCAGCAGCTTGCCCAGGCGGAAAGGTTATTGATTGTCACCAGCACCTACGGCGAAGGCGAAATGCCCGACAATGCTCAGGCGCTGTGGGATGCTGTCAGTGCCGACGATGCCCCCAGCTTTGCCAATACTTATTTCTCGGTGCTTGCCTTGGGCGATACGGCCTACGATGATTTTTGCGTGGCGGGCAAAATGTGGGACGAGCGTTTACAGCAACTGGGTGGCCAACGCATTGCCGACCGTGTTGATTGCGATGTGGATTTTGAAGCGCCATCACAGGAATGGATGAACAAAGCCCTACCGGAAATTTCACAAAAGGGCACACAAACCGGCGGCGAGGCAGCAGCCCCTTCCAGCATAACGAAAAAACCAAAATCAAAATACAATCGCCAGAACCCGCTGCTTGCTGAATTAATTACCAAAAAAGTAATAACCGGCGAAGGTTCCAGTAAAGAAATCTGCCATTTTGAATTTTCGCTGGGCGATTCCGGCGAACAATACGAAGCCGGAGATGCGGTTTATATTGTGCCCTTTAACCGGGAAGATTTAGTGGCAGAAGTGTTGCAGGCGTTATCAGCAAGCGGTGATGAAACCGTGAGTGGTAACGACAAACCACTGCGGGCACTGCTGAGTGAAGACCTGGAAATTCGCACCCCCAGTAAAGAACTGTTAGCGGCGCTAAGCGAACGTGGCAACAACAGCGAACTGACAGCGCTGGTAAATGCCGACAATAACGAAGCCCTGGCAGACTTTTTATGGGGCAAGGATGTGGTGGATTTATTAAATGCCTGCCCCGATGCCGGGCTGAGTATTGAAGAATTTGTCAGCCTGTCGAAACCGCTGGCGGGTCGCGCCTATTCGATTTCATCCAGTATTCACAAACATCAAAATCAGGTGCACTTAACCATTGGCAGTGTGCGTTACCACACACAAGGCCGGGATCACTATGGCGTCTGTTCCACCTTCCTGGCCGATGTGGCGCAGGTAGGCGACAAAGTAAAATGTTACTTTGCCCCGAACAAAAACTTTGCGGTGCCAGATGATAAAAACCTGCCGATGATTATGGTGGGCCCAGGTACGGGCATTGCACCGTTCCGCGCTTTTCTTGAAGAACGCGAAGTTACCAATGCGGCGGGTGAAAACTGGCTGTTTTTCGGTGATCGCAATGCCGCCAGTGATTTTATTTATGAAGATGAAATACGAGCCTGGCAGGAAAGCGGTTTGCTAACCCGCCTTGATCTGGCATTTTCCCGCGATCAGGAACAGAAAATCTACGTGCAGGATCGCATGCTGGAAAATGGCGCTGAGCTTTATGCGTGGCTGGAAAAGGGCGCTTATTTCTATATATGTGGTGATGCCTATCGTATGGCTAAAGATGTCGATGCAGCCCTGCACCAGTTGATTGAACAACACGGCAATAAATCCGCAGACGAAGCCATTGAATATGTGAATGCGCTGAAAAAACAGAAACGCTATGTGCGTGATGTTTATTAGTGGGGTCATAATACATCCCGGCTTTTGTGGGTCGGGGTGTGTTAGGTTGGGTTTGTAAATATTGATCAGATCAGTCAGCTACCGAAGTCCAAACGGAAGTTTGTGATAGATATTATGGATACCGTGATACAGCAGGCCGCTCATTAAAAAGGCCCGCAGGTGCGGGCTTAAAATCTATTGGGCTTTTAATTTTTACAACTCTAACTTATCCAATATAGGTTTTATCGATTCTTCTGTCAGTTCTACTTTTTCAAGAATAGAGCGAACCTTTTCAGTAGCTTTTTTTCAACGGCTTCATCAAATTCGTCCATCAGCCCGCTTACGTAAAGGCGCTCATTAACGGTCATGCCTGCGTATTTATTGTCCATTGGCTCAACCTATGGTTTAAGTACTGAAAAATCAGTTATGTTTACATTTTTCGGGTCAATAATAAGCTCAGGTAGGCCGTCTTTGTTTCCATCTAACGGCAGTGCTGACCTTGACTTAATAATATGGCTTTGGCTTCCCCTTGAATTAGGAATTCTGCCGTATTGGTTGCACCACTTTCTCTACCTGACGGCAGACCAGCAGCATCTCTGAAATTCTCTACCTTTCGCGGGTCTTTAGTTGTCCACGAAAAACCTTGCGCTCTTGCGTCTCCGCCAAAAGCACGAAAGACATTAACCGTATCGTCTCCACCCTTTGCAACTCCGCTTCCCGCTGCCTGAAGACCATCACCTTCTTTACACGTCAATCCAAACGGATCAACCCAACCTGTTGGATTTCCCGCATACTGATAACTGTTTTCACCACCGATTAACCCAACCGGGTCCTGACTGATAAACTGCCCAATGCCCGGATCATAATACCGATGCCGGTTATAATGCAATCCGGTTTCTTCGTCATAATACTGGCCCTGAAACCTTAAATTATTATCAACTTCCTCAACCGGTTTTAATGCTAAATTGCCATAGGCTTTGTATTTCCCCGACCAAACAATATGGCCTTCCCAGTCGGTGATTTCCTGGGGGGTGCCCAAGTGATCCAGGTGATAAAAGTAACACTGGTTGTTTTCAATATGCGCCAGAGGTTTAAAGCTGTCGGGTTCGTAAATATACAGCTTTTGGTGGTTTTTTCTTGTTTCGGATAGCAGAACATCGCCATTCCATAAAAAATGTGTTTCACCGAATGCGTCTTTTTTACTGATCCGTCTGCCCAAAGCATCGTAACGATAAGTAAAATGCGGGCTTTTTAAGTGACCTAAAACTCCTACTCATATATTTTGGATGCATACAAAATATCAGCAAACAATTTCCAAGGCTGGTCTTCACTAAAGGGCTTACCCTGGTTTTTATAGTAACCATCCATATCTTCTATCCAGCTTGACATCGCTTCCAGAAAGTCGCTCAGCGATGCATTTTCCCACTCAGCATTGTTGCCTTCCAAATCATTTAACAATGCAGAAACAAACTCTGACAAGTCCGCTCTAGTTTTAACGTTCTCTAACTTACTAATTAATTGATTACTCATAAACCGCCTCCTCGAACCTTAACAGAAATCCCACCGTTTTTACTTGTTAATTTAAATGCATCATTTGCAATTTCTTGCGTGGTAGCAGGCCTAGTTCTAATTGGAACTCCGGCTTCTTGGAAAGCTTTCAATCTCCTATTATCTAGCGAGAAAGTTTGACCATCTTTTTGGAAGATACGAATTGCAGGAATATCGTTAGCGGTAACCTTCCCGCTTTTAAGGTCGTCAATCAAACCTTGCAAAGATGGCCCATTCTTTCCTTTCCCAAAAGTTCTCTTAACACTATCTTGAGTAAACCTGATTGTACTGGGGTCGGCTAGTCCCTTTGTAACATCGCTTCTCGCTGCTTGAAGACCATCACCTTCTTTACACGTCAACCCAAACGGATCAACCCAGCCTGTTGGATTCGCCGCATACTGATAACTGTTTTCACCACCGATTAACCCAATCGGATCCTGACTGATAAATTGCCCAATGCCCGGATCATAATACCGATGCCGGTTATAATGCAATCCGGTTTCTTCGTCATAATACTGGCCCTGAAACCTTAGATTATTTTCAACTTCCTCAACCGGTTTTAAAGCTAAATTGCCATAAGCTTTGTAT